>NZ_KV789236.1:24098-470281 GCF_001807505.1 Corynebacterium sp. HMSC08D02
AAGGTTGGGGGTTCGAATCCCTCCGGGCGCACCAGATCAAACCCCAGTCCACCGCGTGTGGGCTGGGGTTGTTGCTTGTGCCAGTGTCTCAGTGCCAATGGACGCAACCATTATTGCCTAGCCCTTTGGTGACCTGCTCATATGCCCGGGCGGATTTTTCGAATTGCGTCCCTTGGCACTCAATCGGCTGGGAGGGACACCAAATTCCCTCCCAGCCCATCAGCGAACAGGGAAAACGCCGAGCGCCGTCGTCGCGAATTGGCGAATCTGGTGCGCGCGCATATGCGGGCCGGTAGCGTCGTGCGTACACACACGCACCGAAAGGAATCGCACTATGCAACTGATGACACTTCGCCAACCCGGCGGAACCACGACCGCCGCGCGCCGCACCGGGGAAACGACCGCAGTCAAGCTTGGCTTCCGTGATGTCGGCGAGCTCCTCGCCCAAGAAAACTGGCAGGAGCTTGCCGCGGCAGACGGGGAGCAGGTCACCTTCCAGGACAAGGATCTCGCGCCAGTTGTGCCTCGCCCGGGCAAGGTCATTTGTGTCGGTCTGAACTACGCGAACCACATCAAGGAAATGGGTCGTGAGCTGCCGAAGGTTCCGACGCTGTTCATTAAGTTTGCTGACGCCCTCACCGGCCCCTATGACGATGTGAACGTTCCCGAATGGGCCAGGGGAGCCCTGGATTGGGAGGGGGAGTTGGCGGTTGTGATTGGGAAGAGGGCGCGTCGAGTAGTAGAGGCGGACGCGGCTGATTGCATCGCGGGCTACGCGGTGGCCAATGATTACACGATGCGCGACTACCAGTACTCCACGCTGCAGTGGCACCAGGGCAAGTCTCTGGAGAAGTCGGCGGGGTTCGGGCCGTGGCTGACCACTCGCGATGAGTGGGCGGGGGCGGGGCAGCTCACGACGCGCCTCAACGGCGAGGTGGTGCAGAACGATTCGACGTCTGACCTGGTGTTTACACCGGAGTTTCTGATTGAGTACATTTCGCACATTTACCCGCTGAACCCCGGCGACACCATCTTGACTGGTACGCCGGGCGGGGTTGGGCACGCGCGCGACCCGAAGCGTTATGTGGGCGACGGGGACGTCGTCACGATTGAGGTTGAGGGGTTGGGGCGCATTTCGAACCAGACAGTGTTCGAGTAGCGCCCGGCGCCCTTACTTCGCTGGGGTGGTGGGGACGACTGGCGCGGTGGTGGTCACCGAGTCGGTCGGCTGCTGGCCCTGGTTGCCCGAGCTGCCGACGGTGATGTCGATGTCCTTGACGTTCGGGATGCAGCTGCGCAAGCCGGCGATCGCCAGCAGGGTTACCACGACACCGACCAGGCCGCCACCGACCGCGGTCAGCGTGTTTGCGTCGACGTTGAGGGAGCGGGCGGTGTCGCGGAGTGCGCGGTTAACCGAGTTCTTATCGACGCCCGCAATCTGGATACCGAGCTGGTTCGACAGCGCAACCGGGATTGCAGCCAGCAGCGGAAGGCCGAGGCCGACCAGGGTCGCGATGCAGCGTGGGTCGGAGATGCCGCCCTCGGCGCCGACGCGCGCGTTCAGGTTCGAGGAGCCGCCATTGCCAGCGCCCTGGCCCTGGCCTTTGTCGCCTTGGCCGCCGCGCTTGGAGGAGCCGCCGCCGGAGCTGAGCGGGATGCCCTGCACGTTCGGGTTGGCGTTGTCGGAGACCTTGATGTCCGGGTTGCCGTTGTTGTTGCCGTTGTCCGAAACGTTGACGGTCGGGTTGGCGTTGTTGGTGACCACGACGGTCGCCTTAGCGTTGTCAGAGATCTTCACGTCTGGGTTGCCGTTGTTGTTGGCGTTATCCGAAACGTTCACGGTTGGGTTCGCGTTGTTGGTCACAACAACGTTCGGGTTGCCGTTGTTCGACGCGTTATCGGAGACGTTGACGGTCGGGTTCGCGTTGTTGGTCACAACAACGGACGCCTTGGCGTTATCCGAGATCTTGATGTCCGGGTTGCCGTTGTTCGACGCGTTGTTGTTCGCGTTATCGGTGATGTTGACCGTCGGGTTCGCGTTGTTGGTCACAACAACGTTCGGGTTGCCGTTGTTGTTGCCGTTGTCGGAAATGTTCACGGTCGGGTTCGCGTTGCCCGTGATGGTGACGTTGCCGTTGTCGTGGACCTTGGCGTTATCCGTGACAACGACGCTGACCTGCGGGTTACCGTTGTTGGAACCGTTGTCGGAGATGTTGACGGTCGGGTTCGCGTTGCCGGTGACGGTGACATGGCCGTTGTTGTTGCCGTTGTTTTCGATGCGGATCGCGCCGTCTTCAACCTTGACGATGCCCTCGAGCGCGCCCTTCAGGCTGCCGAGCAGCCCGCCGCCCGAGCCGCCCTTGCCGTCCTCGCCAGAGCCGCCGGAGCCACCGCCGCCGAGGAGGCCGCCGAGCAAGTTACCGATAGCGCCGCCGATGCCACCGGTGCCGCCGCCGATCAGGCCACCCAGGATTGGGCCGAGAACGCCGCCGACACCCTTCGCGATTTCCCCACCAGTGGTCTGCGGGTTGGTGGCGTTGATGCGGATGGTGCGCTCGACGGTGGAGGTGCCGTCGCTAATTTTGACTGGCAGGTCGAACACACCCGGGGTGAAGGTGGCAGGTGCGTTGACCTGTACTTCACCGTTGAGGTTGGTGAAGGACCAGAGCGGGTACTTCGCGCCGCTGCGCTCAATCGTGACGTTCTCCGGCAGGGTGAGGCCCGGAACCGGCTTCACGCGCTGCTTCTCGAAGTCGACTGAGTAGATCTTGCTGAAGTCCGGCAGGTCGCCTTCCCACTCGGCGGGAGGCATGGTGTCGGTGAGCTTGACCTTCAGGGTGCCGGAGTACGGCTCGCCTTTCTTCGGCGTGATGGTGACCGGAATATCCGCGCTACCAGCCTTGATGGCGTTGTTGAAGGTGATCTTGTTCCACGGCTTCCCGATGGTCAGGTTGCCCTCCGTATCGACGGTCACCGGCCAGCGCGTGGTGCTGTCCCAGTAGGTCGACGCGATCTTGTCGCCGGGCTCGAGCTTGGCGTCCGGCACGGGCACGGTTTCTTTGTTCCAGAAGTTCTCGGCCTCGTAGGTCTTATCGAAGTCAAACTTCGGCGCCTCAGGGGCTGGGGCTTCCTCGCTTGTCGACGGCCCCTCCGACTCGGCTGGTGTCTCCGGTTCGGAGGACTCAGACGGTGCCCCGGACTCAGCCGTGGTGGTTTCCGGCGTGGTGGTTTCTGCCGAGGTCGTCTCCGGCGTGGTGGTCTCCTCCGCTGGCTTCTCATCCTTGACGGTGATCTTCAGCGTGGCCTCGTAGGGCTCGCCGGAGGTTGGGTTGACCTTGATCGGGATCTCGACGGTCTTTCCGACCTTGCTGCTGAACGCCAAGCCGTCGCTCGGGCGCCCGACGGTCAGGACGCCGAGGTCGTCGACGGTGACTTTCCAGCGGTACGTGCCGATCGTCGTCCAGCTGTAATAGGTCTCTACCTTGTCGCCAGGGTTTAGGGCGAGGTCTTTGAGCTGGCGCGTTTTGGCGTCCCAGAAGTTGACCTCTTCGGGCGTGTCGAAGTCGGATGCCTGCGTCGCCACTGTCTGGGCGTGGGCTGCGGGGAGGTCGGACGTCGAGACGCTGACGAATGGGGCGACCAGCGCGATCGAAAGCGCACCGGCGGCGATAGAGATGCGCTTTGTGCGCGTGCTGTATGCCATAAACTTGTCCTTTGCTCAAGAGCGGAAACGCTGCACTGGACCTGCAGCACAGGTATGTCACAGATTGATATCGTTTCTGTCCAGTAAAACTTAACATTCTCACCCCCGCCCAAGGCGAGGAACGTAAAGGGATAGGCAAAACATGCAGGTAGTTCGCTGAACAAAAAGGTGCGCTATTCCACCTCCGGGGGTAAGTGCGGCTACGCTTGCAATGCTTGACTTGGCCAATCGCGGTGAGGTGAAAGGATGTGGAGATGAAGATCAATGACCCCGAGCAGCTCTACGAGCTCGAGCGTCGGCTAGAGGACCACGATCCTGAAATTGAGGAGCTCTCGGAGCTTCAGGAGCAGCTGAAGCACGTCCGCCTCAAGGACATCATCGCGATGATTGAGCGCACCGATGTCACGAACGGTGCGAAGATTCTGCGCCTGCTGTCGCCGGAGCGCTCTGCGGTCGTCTTCGACGTGCTGGACCCGGCGCACCAGGCAGACATGGTCACCGCACTTGGAGACGAAGCCGTCGTCGGCTTCTTCGACGCCCTCGGCGCCGAGGACCGCGTGGCCCTCCTCGACGAGCTTCCTCCCGAGGTCGCCGCCCGCCTCATGCACGAGCTCGACGAGGACGACCAGCGCGTTACCAACGTCGTCCTTGGCTACGAGAAGGGCACCGTCGGCCGCACCATGTCGCCGGAGGTGCCGCTGGTCACGCCAGAGATGACGGTCAAGGAGGTCGTCGATAATCTCCGCGAGAACGTCGACAGTCTGGAGACGATCTACACCGTCCCCGTCACGGATGCGCACCGCACGCTCGTAGGCATCGTTTCTTTACGACGCCTCTTCCAATCCAACGCCAACCAACCCGTTTCCGAGGTCATGCGGGAAGCGCAGTACGCCTACGCCTCCGACGAGGCAGAGGACACCGCGCGCTGGTTCCTGGCGTCGAACCTGCTGGCGTTGCCGGTCGTCGATAATGAGCACCACCTGGTGGGCATATTCACATACGACGAGGCTCACGACATCGTCGAGGAAGCAGACAGCGAGGACACAGCCCGCCTGGGTGCGTCCGAGTCCCTGAAGCGCCCGTACCTCTCGACGCCCGTGCAGGCCTTGGTCAAGAGCCGTATCGTGTGGCTGCTGGTGCTTGCGGTCTCCGCGATTCTGACCGTGCAGGTGCTCGGTATCTTCGAGGACACGCTGGAGAAGGCCGTCGTGTTGTCCTTATTTATCCCGCTGCTGACGGGTACCGGCGGTAACACCGGCAACCAGGCTGCCACCACCGTGACCCGCGCGCTCGCGCTCAATGACGTCCGTAACCGCGACGTGGCTAAGGTGGCGTGGCGCGAAATGCGGGTGGGTATGCTGCTCGGCGCGGTGCTCGGTACGTTGGGGTTTGTGCTGGCAGGGCTGGTGTTCGGGCAGTCAGTGGGCATTGTCATTGGGTTGACGCTGCTGCTGGTCTGCACGATGGCCGCAACCGTGGGCGGTGTGATGCCAATCATCGCTAAGACCATTGGCGCCGACCCAGCCGTGTTCTCTAACCCGTTTATCTCTACGTTCTGTGACGCCACCGGTCTGATTATCTACTTCTTTATTGCGAAGGCGGTTCTGGGCATCTAACAGGCGTTTTGCTGCACTCGCAGTTTCGGTGTAGAGTCTCTTTCGTTGCTTACAAGGCAGCAAAACACCGCGCCCGTGGCTCAACGGATAGAGCATCTGACTACGGATCAGAAGGTTGGGGGTTCGAATCCCTCCGGGCGCACCAAATAGAACCCCAGTCCACCGTGTGTGGGCTGGGGTTTCTGCTTTATTCTTTGAGGCGGTGCCAAAAGACGGGCCCCTTGAAATCTAGGCCTTTTCTGACCTGCGTGTATATTGGTCACGTTTTCTCGGATTGCGTCTCTTGGCACTCATTTCCTCATTGGCCATCAGTGAACTGGGGAAACAAAAAGGGGGACCCGCTGCTCTCAGCTTTTTGCAAGGTTTGCCCGGTGTGTGTGTTGGGGGTGCCTCATTGATTTGGACTAAGGGCGCAGGTCGGAGGGGGCGTCGATAATTGAAGCGGTGCGAAGAGGGGATTTGCGATTCTTGCGCTGCGTATATGTAGCTCTTAGCTTGAGTTGACGGTGGTAAACGACGTATATTTGTACAGATTACTTAGGAGAAGTCTGTGCGCTCGCTCCTAGGCTTCGAATTTCTCTCAATAACTTACGAATCAGGAGACCACAATGACCGGAAACGGTAAGTCCGGACGCGGGCTGTTTTCCAGCATTCGCAAAGCGGCCATAGCTACGGCGACCGCTTTTTCTTTAGCTATCGGTGGGATGGCCGTCCCGGCTGTGAGCGACCACGCCGCCGAGGTGGCGCTGCCGTCGGCGGAGGCGGCGGATTCACTGAGCAACCTGAAATCGCAGCAAGTCAGGATAGGCAATAAGATCGCGTGGCGTTTCTATGCTCCTGATGGGTATTACTTCAATATCCCCGTTTCGGGAAAATTCCGGATTTACCCAACCCTTATCGATAAAAAGCCAATCGTGCCTGTAGGTAAGGTACGTGTCCGGATTATGCAGGGAAATACGGTTAAGAGGGACTTGGGCGAGTTTGATTTCCCGATGACCTCCAATGGCGATGCATTCGAACTGGATCTTTCATCGAAGTGCTCGGATGCTTCGCCGTGCAATATTCGTTTTGGCGAAGAGCGTCTCGATATTCTGTCTGTTCAAGATGTGAATTCGATTACGAACTTCCGTTTTGGCCAGGCCTCTGCACCACGGTTCGAGCATGAACCAGTCGCGCCTCAAGCGCCCAAGCCTGGCTGGGTCGGGGGTTATGTACAGGTGCCGAACGGCTACTCAGCCTCCGAAGTTGACCTGAAGATTGATGGCAAGAAGGTTAATGTTGGGCGTGATGGTTGGTTCACGAGCGAGAAGTTGAATGCTGGGACGTACGGCTGGGAAGCTCGCCTGAACGATAAGACTTCAACGTCAAGCGGTAGCGTTACAATCAGTGCTGACCAGCAGTCCTACCTCAATATCAAACTTGAGGAGCGCAAGGGGACCGTTTTGGTCCATATGCACGATCGTCATGGCTACCCGCTGTGGAACACGGGAGGTAGCCTGCAGATCAAACGTACCGACCTTGGCCCGAGTAACGGAGCTTCAATTGACCATGGGAATTGGTCGTCGACTGAACTAACCGGAAGCTACGGCGACTACCAAATTTGGTACAGCGGCTCGGATGAGTACTTCCCTACATCAGCACAGTCGTTCAATATCCCAGGGAACCGGCCAAGTGAAATCAGGTTCTACCTGCAGCGCAAGGAGGTAAGCGGTAGGGTTTACCTGCCGTCTGGTTACTCGTTCAATGCTGCGCAGGGGCTTACCCTCACAGTGTTTGACCAAAACAAACGCGAGGTCCGGAAGGTATCTCTCCTGGACTCTGGGGATTACAAGATTCAGGGTCTGGACAATGGAAGCTACCGCTTCCAGCTCTCTGGTGACTACATCAATACCGTTTCACGAACGGTGAATATTAGTAACCGTACGATCGACGGAGTTGACTTCCGACCAACGTTGAAAGAGGCCCGCGCGAAGGTAGAGATCCAGGTCCCAAGCAACGAGAACTTTGATGGCGGAAAGATTCGCCTGAAATACAACAATCAGACTTGGGGTGACTACCCATACAAGAATCAAGCAGGATACGACCTCGGTGTTGTCAACCCAGGTGAGGTATCCGTCCAGCTGATCGACCGGAACGGAAAGGTCGTAGGCAGCGGTTATGAGTTCGTGCTTCCAGGCGAAACTAAGATTGTGCGCGCCACAGTGTCCAAGACGCTGGCTTCCTACCAGGGCGTGGTGCTTGACCAGTTCGATAAGCCAATTTCTGGTGCCACGGTCTCTGTAAACGGCAAGAGCGTGAAGACGGACGGTCGCGGCCAGTTCGTTGTTGCAGGCGTGAAGCCCACTGCGACAGTTCAGGTCAAGGTCGATGCAATTGATAACTACACCTACGAACTGAATACGTCAGTGCCTGTCAATAAGACTGAAGGCGGCAAAACCTACGATCTTCCTGACCCGCTGAAGCCGAACTTTATGACGAAGGAACTCCTTCTCCAGTTCCTCGGCGGTGAAGAGGGCGCTGCGGGCGTGACGTGGGAAGTCGCTCCGAGCCCGAACCATAAGAAGGCAAACGGGGCTGAAGGACGTAAGGGCGTCACTGATAAGAACGGCTTTGTCCAGCAGGTGCTGTACCCAGGCACCTACGATCTCAAGCTGACTTCTCCGAAGGGCGACCTGGGCGACAAGTACACGTTCGAGAATGCTCCTCGAACCGTCACGATTGATCCCAAGAATGGCATGCAAGTCCAGGAGATCACGCTGAAGAAGAACCCAGGCGAGATCAACGGTCGCGTCATCTACGACGATGGCAAGCCAGTGGTGAATGCCGAAGTTCGAGTTGGCAATGAGACGGTTCGTACGAACTGGAACGGCTACTACACCTTTAACAGGGTCGCGGCTGGTACTGACTCGGTAACCGTTGCTGCCGCAGGTGACGGCACCTACGCAGAGGCCTCGCAGAAGTTCTCCGCGCTCAAGGCAGCGGAGAGGAAGACTGTCGAAGACATCAAGGTCGACCGAGCAACCTCCCGCATTGAAGGCACCGTCCGCATCGACGGGAAGCCTGCTTCGGGTGGTGTCTCGGTGGAAGCAAAGGGCCAGAACGGCGCGTACATCGACTTCGGTGGCGTTGACTCGAGCGGTAAGTTCTCCTTTGCAAATACCGGTTCCGCGAAGCTGCTGCCAGGTAAGTACGAGGTCACGGTCCGAAACTCGGGTGATGGCCGCTTCGACGAGACGACCAAGTCTGTCACCGTCAAGCCTGGAGAGGCTGCAAAGGTTGAGTTTGACCTCAAGGAAAATCGCGCTCCAATTGTCGCGACCGTCCGTAATGAGGCCGGCGAGCTAGTCAGTGGCGCAAAGCTGACTCTCAAGGACGTTGACACTACCTGGACCGAAGGCGAGCGCGGCGTGTACACCTCGGGCAACCTGCCTGCTGGTGAGTACATCGTCCAGGTTGAGGCAAACGACACTCATGGTTCGACGCAGGGTAAGGTCACCGTGAGGTGGGCTGCAGGTGGCCGCGCTAACTACATCGTCACCCGTAACCCGGGCACCGTCACGATTAACGTCACTGACGATGCAGGGCAGCCAGTAAACGGTGTGAAGGTACGGCTTAAGGGCACGCAGTCTGACGCTTACAAGACGCAAATCAACAAGGACTTGACCACCGCAAACGGCAAGGTCGCTTTCGATAAGGTTCCAGTCGGTACCTACAAGGTCACCATTGAAGACTCTGCAGCATACGACGAGGCCCAGGCTATTGAACTCAAGGTCGATGCAGCGGGCAACGTCGTTCGCGATGTGAAGCTGCGTCGTAAAGATGCATCCATGACGGTCCACGTCATGGATGAGAAGAGCCGTGCTATCGCGTCACCAGTCATCAAGCTGATTGATGAAAACGGTGCAGAGACCAAGGGCACCGGTGACGTGAACGGCAAGGTCGAGTTCAACGAGCTGCGCCCAGGTACTTACACGATTGAGGTTGAGCCAACGGATCGCCACAAGGGTGGATCGAAGTCCGGCGTCACCATCAAGCCTGGCACCACAGCAGCTGATAACAAGGAATTCGTCAGGGTGACCAACGAGTCCGCGACGGTGATCGGTACCGTCGTCGACGAAAACAAGCAGCCAGTTGCTGGCGCCACCGTCAAGGTGACGAACGAAGGCACGCAAGAAGTCACGACTGACAAGGACGGCAAGTTCGTCGTCGAGGGCCTCAGCGAAGGCAACGCAACCTTTGAGGTCCCGAAGACTAGCGAGTACACCGGTAACAACCTCACCGTGAACGGTCTGCTGCCAGGTGATCAGAAAGAGATCACCATCGAGGTCACCCGAGACCTTAAGCGCCTCAACGGCTCCGTGCTTGACGATGGCGGCAATGCCATCGAAGGCGTCGAAGCACAGTTGATCCAGAACGGTGAGGTAGTAAAGACCCAGACCACCGATAAGTCCGGTAGCTTTGCATTCGACAAGATGGAGCCGGGTACCTACACGGTGAAGGTCGAGGAGACTGACACCCACCTCGCTGGTGAGAGCGAAAGCTTCGAGGTCGTGCTTGGCCAGGGTACGGATCCTGTCCAGGTCTCCTTGCAGCGCAAGCCAGGCAGCATGAAGGGCAAGGTCGAATTCTCGAACAACAAGGTTGTCGATGGCGCCGAGATCCGACTGGTACCGGAGTCCGGCGATCCAATCGATCTGGAATTCAACAACGAAGGCAACATTGCCGTGCCAGAGCTGCCAGCAGGTACGTACGATGTTGAGGTCAAGTCCCCGGACAACTACAAGCGCGTAAGCGTTCCGCCACTGACGGTCTACCCAGGCAAGGAAGCTGACTTGGGCGTGATTAAATTCATCGCCGAGATCGGCGACGTTGCAGGCACTGTCCGTGACGAGAACGGCGAGCCTGTTGGCAAGGTCAAGATCAAGCTGCAGCGCGCAGGCCAGCAGCCGATCGAATCTGAATCTGCCGAAGACGGCACGTTCTCCTTCACCAAGGTCCCGGTGGGCGATTACACGGTTGACGTTGTGCAGCCGGAGAAGTTCAAGTCGGTTCGCGGTCTGACCGCCACGGTGAAGCCTGCCGAGGAAACGGCTCTTGACATCACCCTCGAGACGAAGCCGACGAAGGGCACCATCAAGGGCAACGTTGAGGACGAGGCCGGTGAACCGGTTGCGAACGTTGGTATCTCGCTCGAGCCGACCTCCGGCAAGGGCAACACCATCGACGTCAAGGTCGCCGAAGACGGCACATTTGACGACGCCACCATCCCAGCAGGCTCCTACAGTCTCAAGGTGACCCAGCCTGTTGGCTACGAACCGGTGGACAACATCCCGGTCAAGATCGACGCCGGTAAGGAGCGTGTCGTCCCGACCATCACGCTGAAGAAGAGCGAGGTGGAGGCCGAAACCGGTAACTTCATCGGTGGTGTCTACGACAAGGCGACGAATGCTCCGCTGCCGCAGACCGGCCTGGTTCTTGTTGGCGACGCTGGACGCTACCCGGTGGCTATTAACGCTGACGGTTCGTTCCGTCGCAACGGCATCCCAACCGGTAACTACCAGTTGAAGATCGCGCAGCCGGAGGGCTACCTCGAGCGCGCGGACATCACCGTTGTCATCGAGACGGGCCTGGACAACTATGCCCAGGACATCAAACTGGAGAGGATCCCAGTTGAGAACACCCCGACCACGGGTACCCTGCAGGGCAACGTGCTCGGCGTGAGCGAGGGCAAGCCAGTCGAGCAGATTGCTGGCGCGAAGGTGAACATCCTCCGCCTCGGTGGCGGATCTACGCAGGTCACCACGAACGATTCCGGTATCTTCACCGCTTCCGGTCTCGAGCCGGGCGAGTACGTCGTCCAGGTGGAGGCACCGGAGGGCTTCAATACGCCACGTTACGAGCGTGTCGTTGTTGAGGCTGGCAAGACGAACGACGACTTGCGGGTCTACCTCGAGCGCAAGCCGACGCCGAACCCGAAGCCAGGTGCAGCACCAGGCACGATCAGCGGCTGGCTCCTTGATGACGGCAACTACCCAATCAAGGGCGGCACGGTTCGCATCAAGGGCACCGCAAAGAATAAGGACGGCAGTCCACGCCTTGACGAGGACGGCAAGCCTATCGAGACACTTCCAGCGGTGAAGATTGGCAAGGACGGCTACTTCACCACGGATCGCCTTGAGCCAGGTGAGTACACCATTGAGCTCGACGTCCCAGATGGCTGGCCAAAGCCGAAGGGCTGGCCGAAGAAGGTCACTGTTACTGAGGACAAGGCGATTGAGCTTGGCCTCGTCAGCATCAAGGCACCGCGAAGCAACGTCGAAGGTGTTGTTGACGACGGCTCCGGCAACCCAGTCGAGGGCGTCATCGTGACCGCGACCGACCCGCGTGGTGAGACCAGCGCGGTCGCGACCGACAAGGACGGCAAGTTCGTCTTTGACAAGGCGCTGCCGGGTACCTCCACCATCGAGGTGTTCACCCCGCAGGGTATCCAGAACGTCGACCCAATGTACGTTCCGGTCAAGCCTGGCCAGGACGTTGCAATCCCGGGCGTCCACCTGACGGAGAAGCAGCTCAAGCTGAGCAAGCGTGTCCGCGGGTACGACGCCGACGATATGGACAGTGCCCCGATCCTCCCTGAGGACTGGGACCTGATCTACGGCTTCGTGATCACCAACGAGACCGACGAGATCATCAAGAACATCACCCTGGATGACCCATTCCTGGGAGATGCCAAGATCACCTGGCCTGAGGGCTGGGAGAAGCCAGAGAATCGCACGTTGGAGCCGGGCGAGCACGTGTTTGCCTCCGCGAAGATTCCGCCGCAGAAGGACATGTCCGTTGTGAACAACATCGCGACGGCCCGCGGTACGGGCAGCAAGGGGCAGATGGTGGCGTCGACACCTGATAACGCAGTGGCAAGAATTGGTTCTGCCTCTGTGGAGAAGAAGGTCAACGCACGGTTCGGTGTGGATAAGAACAAGCCAGTGTCCCTCGATGTGGATGAAGACATGTACTTCACCTACGAGATCATGAACCGTGGCGCCGCACCGATGTACAACGTCACCCTGACGGACGAGGTCTGCGAGTGGAAGGAAGGCACGAGTGAAGACGATTCCAACGACTGCAAGCCGATGGAAATCGACCTGCCGAGCGACTGGAACCGCACCCTGCTGCCAGGCGAGCGCGTCTTCCTCACCGCTGCGCTACCGCCGCTGAAGCCAGGCACCCGTCACCACAACAAGGCACTGGTGAAGGCCGACCTTGACCAGCCTCGTCGTAGCCCAGGTATTGAGGAAGAGAAGGGCATCTACGAGGAGGACCCACCGTCAATCCTGACGGTTACCCCGAACAAGAACTCGTGGGGTAACGCACACGTGATTGTGTCTGAGGGCAAGACCCCGAAGGGCTACATCGATGGTGTGCTCAGCGGCCTGCCGGCTGGCCTGCTCACGGAGGCGAAGGTTGAGCTCATCTCGGAGGACAACAAGACCTCCCTGAGCGCAACCGTCGACGGTAACGGAAAGTTTGCCTACGGCAACGTCACGCCAGGCAAGTACAAGTTGCGCGTGACCAACCCGTCCGAGGACGTCATGAAGATCGCTGGCGAGTACGGCATCCCGACCGAGAAGGCAGCACAGGGTGGGAAGATCACCACCAAGCTGTTCGAGGTCGAAGCAGAACAGCCGACGGACCTCAGCATCCAGCTGGTGAAGGCGGAAGTTCCGAAGGAAGGCAGCTCCCTTGGGCGCTGCATCACGGAGACCTCCTCTGCCTCGAACCCGGCGATGTACCTCATCCCGCTCGGCCTGCTGGTCGGCGCGATGGCGGGCAGCCTGGTCATCTACGAGGATCAGTTCAACGCCGTGGTCAAGCAGTTCAACCAGGCGATGCCGCAGCTCGCAATCGAGCGTCCGGCGTGGATGAACCAGATCAGCCGCCAGCTTGAGCAGCTGCACCCAGCAGCGGGTCCGGCAGTGCTGGCCATCATCCTGGTCGCGGTCGGTGCCATCGCGGTGGGCCTTGCTTACGCAGCCTGCGAAGCTGGTGCTGACGGCTCCAGCAAGGGAGAAAGCTCCAGCAAGAAAGAGCAGACCCCTAGCAAGGAAAAGGTCTCTTAGTCCAAAGCGCTAAGGACGAGCGAAAATCAACCCGCCACCACGAAAATGGTGGCGGGTTGCTGCTTGAGAAGTACCACATCGTTTTGTACATTGAATGGTGGATTACTGGGTTTGCAGCCCCGCAACCTATACGAGAGGGAACAATGAAATTTTCGAAGACCGCCGGTTACTACGGCCGCTTGGCGATGGCGTCCGCACTCGCCGGGACATTCACACTCGTCCCAGTGGCAGCGAACGCTGACACCACGACCGAGACGCCCACCCAGGCGCCCGTCACCACGACAGCAACCGCTCCTTCGAGCATTGCTTCCTCCAGCGTGACGCCGAGCGCCAGCGCCACCCCAACCGTGAGCGTTTCTCCGTCCGTCGCGGGTGCGCCAGCAGTGGCGACGACGCCAGCGAAGGCGAAGAAGGCGTCGACAAGTGATAAGCCGGGCACTGGTACGAGCGGTGTAGAGCTCGAGTCCGGTGCGTGGACGTACACGGCGGTGGCGGGGCACCCAACCGACGGCAGCGTCTACGCGCTGTCCACCGCGCCGCAGGAGAACCACCTGCTGAAGATCGACCCGGCGACGGGCAACGTCGAGGATCTTGGGGCTGCACGCGTCGAGCACGGCGCACTTCCAACCGACATCACCACGGCAACCATTACCTCTCATGGTCGCCTGATTGTGTCGGAGGAGCTGGCTAAGGACGGCGACAGCTACTACGCCATCGACCTGGACAAGCTGAGCACGGCCTCCACCCCGGTGTTCACCGAGCACAAGGTGTCGGTGGATACCTTCAGCAAGCCGAAGGACTTCAAGGCACCCGGTGCGTGGGGCACGGCCTCCAAGAAGGTCGACCCGAAGGGGGAGTACCTGCACGCATACGCTGAAACCCTCGACGGCAAGCCAGCGCTGTGGACCCTGAACACCGACACCGACAAGCTCAGCGTGACCACGCTGAAGGTGGCGCGTGGTGTGAAGACCGAGGGCATCGACCGTCTGGGTGAGGTTGCCTACGCAGTGACCAAGGACACCGACGTCTTCGTTGCGGGCGACAAGGACGGCAACACCGTCGAGTTCAAGCCGACGCAGCTCAAGATCGGCCCTGGTGACGAGCTCGTGGCCACGTTCTCCCAGGACGGAGACGACACGCTCAGTGAGGTGCTCGGCGCCGATAAGAAGTTCGGATTCACCGCCATCAAGCACGCGGGTGAGGAAAAGGACGCGGAGACGCCGGCTTCGGACAAGACGAAGGCCGATGCGGAGGCCCCGAAGTCTGACAATACTGCGGAGCAGGCGGATAAGAAGCCGTCCGAACCGACGAAGTCTGACGCTGAAGCTGCGAAGCCTACTGAGCCGACGAACAAGGATGCGGACAAGCAGCAGCCTCCGGCCAACAACAATGAGAAGCCGTCCTCAACTCCGACGCCAGAGGCCACCGAGCAGCGCACGCTCGAGGTCGAGATCTACGTCGGCACTGGTGAAAAGAAGAAGCCGGTCGAGGGCGCACGCCTGGTCGTCCCGAGCCTGGACAACCTCGAACTCGAAGGCGCAACCGACGCCGACGGCTACCTGTCTACCACCCTGCCAGCAGAGCTCAACGACAAGAGCTTCACTGTCCGCCTCGTAGAGGCACCGGAAGGCTACAAGAACAAGTCCATCCAGATCAAGAAGGATGACCTGGTCAAGGAAATCACCCTGGACAAGGACACCCGTGCAACGAGCACGATGTCCAAGCCGCAGGAAATCCTCGAGGTGTTCAAGGAAGTCAAGCCGCTGCTCGGCGCGTTCGGTGCCCTCGCAGGCGCGGGTGCGGCAGGTTCGAAGTCGAAGTCCACCACGACGAAGTCGACGTCGACATTCTCCAACTCCAAGAGCTCCGGCACCGTGTCCACCGGCCGCACCACCAGCGCAACGTCCCGCAGCACCGCTGGCACGCGCTCCACGGCGAAGAGCACCAGCAAGCGCAGCTCCAGCAAGTCCTCCTCGACGACCACGTCGACCCGCAGCGGGGACCTCGCCGATACCGGTACCCCGATGTCCGGCGTGATCACGCTCGGCATCGTGCTGTTCCTGATTGGTGGCGCGTACGTCTTCATGGGACGTCGCCGCGACGCATAAGGCGCACAAGGCGCGTAAGCAACACATAGGAAAGGCCCGAAGGGAGTGATCCCCTCGGGCCTTTGCCGTACCCAGCAAACGCGAGTTAGAACACCTCGACGCGTCCGCCCAGAGACTCGATCTGGCGCAGCTGCTTCACCCAGCCTGGCGCGCCCGGGTGCAGGCGCATCACAGGGCGCGAAGAAATCTTCACCGGTGACACCGACTCACGTCGCGCGCCCGAACGCGCCAGCATACGGGTGTGCGCCCGGTGGCCGTTCTCGGCGAGGCGCTTCATGGAAGGAGCGTCGGCGGAGAGGGCGGAGCGGGCGTCGGCAAGAAGTTCGGTGAACTCGTCGATGATGCTGACGAGGCTCTCCGCGTTGGTTTCGCACATGTTGCGGACCAGCGACGGGTCCGTGCCCGCGACGCGCGTGGCGCCCTTGAATGAGCCAGCCGCAAGCGACTGCGCCAGGGTGCCGCCGCGATCCCCGACCACCGACAGGGCCTCCGCGATCACATGCGGAAGGTGGGACACGCGGGCCACTGCCTCGTCGTGGCGCTTCACTGACACCGGCACGGCCTCAGCGCCCGTCACCGCGACCAGGTTGCACACGTCAGCGAACAGGCTCGCCCACGTCTGCGGCACCTTGTCGACGCTCTCCGCGTAGTCATACGTCACCACCCACGCCGCGCGCTGGAACAGCCCCTCTTGGGACGCCGACCAGCCGGAAAACTCGGTGCCGGCCATTGGGTGCCCGCCAACGTAGCGCTCCTCAAGACCGCGCTCCAGCACGAGGTCGTACACGGGCTGCTTCACGCTCACCACGTCGGTGATGCCGCAGCTCGGGGCGTGCTCCGCGATGGCGTCAAGGACGGTCGCCACGGCATCCATCGGTACCGCGATCACGATCAGGGCCTGCTGCGCCTCTGCCTTCTGCAGTGCGGCCTCGAGGTCGTTGGTGACGTCGAAACCATCTTTTTGCGCAGCCCTCGTGCCCGCATTCGAGTGCGTGTAGCCGAACGCATCGTGGCCAGCCGCGGTGAGGTCGCGAATGATGGAGCCACCGATCAACCCCAGCCCAACAATGCAGACAGGAGGCAGGTGGCGCGAAGAATGTAGGAAAGAGGCAGTCACGGTTTCACATTCTAGTGACAAATTCACTGCGTGCAGGCTAATGTCGTGAGACATGGCACAGGAATTTCCAGACGGGTACGCAGTGACAGTCGCCCAGCACGATGGCGCATGGTCCGTGCACCGCTACAACGACAACTTCGACTCGCTGGAAGACACCATCGCCGCAGTACGCCGCCTCCGCAGCGAAGGACCCACGTTTGCGCTGCTCAACGTCGAAAATGAGTACGTTGTGGTGCTGCGCCCAGGCCCAAACAGGGCACGCATTTTGCTAAGCGACGCCCCCATCGCCGTCGACGACGACTACGCCGCCGACGCCCTCGAGGAAGCCGGCTGCGACATCCCCGACATCGACCCCGATGACCTCGACGACACCGACAGCTGGGCCGACGGCGACTTCGACATCCTCGCCGACCTCGGCCTCACCGAAGAACGCCTCAGCCTCCTTCTCGACGCCGACGAAGAACCCGCCGACCTCATCGACGACATCGCCGACGCCCTCGGCTTCGCCGACGAACTTCACGAAGCACTGCGGTAACGTTGGCCTGCTCAAGCTGGCAGCGGCGCGCCACCGCCCGCATGCAACAAGCGCTCGACCTCGCAGCCACGACCCCGCCCGGCGACGTGCCCGTCGGCGCCCTCGTCTTCGACGCTGGCGGCGAGGTGATCGGCCGCGGCGTCAACCGGCGCGAACAACGCCAAGACCCCACCGCCCACGCCGAAGTCGAAGCGATCCGGGACGCCGCGCGCACCCTCGGGACCTGGCGCCTTGACGGTTGCGAGCTCGTCGTCACCTTGGAACCCTGCACCATGTGTGCCGGGGCCCTGCTCGGCGCCCGCATCGACTCGCTCATCTTCGGCGCCTTCGAGCCCAAAACCGGCGCCGTCGGCTCCCTGCTTGATGCCCTCCGCGACCCTCACCATCTCCACCAAATCCAAGTCCGCGGCGGGATCATGGAGCCCGAAAACGCCGCCCTCCTCGCCGACTTTTTCCGGGGCCTGCGCTAATACTTAACCGAATTGTTACAGCGCCGTCCTGCCAAAGTGGCTACCATGGGGAACCGTTAGCTTAAATACGAAACGAAAAGGAGCAATCTCATGGCTTTTGAAGGAGCAGCAGACAAGCTGAAGGGCACCGCTAAGGAAGCAGCTGGCAAGCTTTCCGACGACAAGTCCCTCGAGAACGAAGGCAAGGCAAACCAGCTCATTGGCGACGCAAAGGACAAGGTCAACGAGGCAGCCGACTCCGTCAAGGACAAGGCAAACGAAGTTGCCGCCAAGGTCGAGGACAAGCTGAACGACTAGTCCACGCCTTGATTTGGTTGCTCGGGCAATAACCGTTAATCTGGTTTGCGGTAGCGTGTCCGAGCGGCCGAAGGTACTCGCCTCGAAAGCGAGTGAGGGTAAAACCTCCGCGGGTTCAAATCCCGCCGCTACCGCCAATTAAAAACAACGCACCCTGGGTTCGCCTGGGGTGCGTTGTTTTGGTTTTTGGGGGCCCCGAGTGCGCGAGTGCCAAAGGACGCAATTCGCAAAACGAGCATTTGTATTCCCGCAGGCCAAAAAAGGGCTAGAATTATTGCGTTGCGTCTTTTGGCACTCGCTCCTTTGTATGTGCACCACATTCCCGGATTTTGAGGAGGGGTCGGTGCGTTTCCCCAGGTTGTCTAAGTCTGGCGATGGAATTTGGTGCAGCGGGGAACAATTTCGCTTGGTCAAACCGGTGACCTGGGTATGAAGGGAAATCGAGTCCAGCAAGGTTTCGCCTATAAGATGGCCTGGTAGTGTGCCACGGTTTGGTGGCAGTCAGAATCGAGAAGCGACAGTGAGGACGTAAACACCGTGGCGAAGATGCTGTTTCGGCTTGGGCGCTGGTCATTTCTGCATAAGTGGAAGGTGATCGTGGCGTGGCTGTTGCTGCTCGGCGCCACGGCGGCGGGGGCGTTTTCGCTGATGAAGCCGTTTACGTCGGAGTTTCCGATTTCGGGTACGCCCGGCATCGAAGCACTCGAGGACATGGAGCGGCACTTCCCGGGTGAAGGGAACGTGGCGACGGCGCCTGGGGTGAATTTGGTGTTTGCGGCGCCGGAGGGGCGTCGATTAGATGAGCCGGAGTTCATGGCGGGGATGGACGCGACGGTCGGCTACATCGAGGAGCACCTGGAGGGGCTGACGGGGACGGACAGGTTTGGCAACCCGGTGCATGTGAACCGGGAGCTGGGGGAGATGATCGTCGGGCAGATGACGCAGATGGGCCTGCCTGAGGAGCAGGCGAAGCAGGACGCCTATTACCTGCGGATGGTGTCGGACGATGGCCGGATTGGGTACACCACGTTCGAGTTTGGCGCGGAGTCTTCGATGACGGTGTCGGAGGAAGAGCGCGCCGTGGTGAATGAGGCACTGGAGATCGGCCGGGAGGCTGGCCTGCAGGTTGAAGCCGGTGGTGCCGGGTTCGGCGATCCGATTCAGATTAAGACGACGTCGGAGATGGTGGGGCTCGCGGTGGCGTTTGTGGTGCTGATTGTGACGTTTGGGTCCTTGGTGGCGTCGACAATGCCGATTGTGAGCGCTGTTGTGGGGGTGGGCATTGGTGTGCTGGCGGTGCTGATCACGACGCATTGGGTGGAGCTCAACGAGGTCACGCCGGTGCTGGCGGTGATGATCGGCCTGGCTGTCGGTATTGACTACGCGCTGTTCATCCTGTCGCGGTACAGGCAGGAGCGGCAGACGCTGGACGCGCCGGAGGCGGCGGGCCTGGCGGTGGGCACGGCTGGGTCCTCGGTGGTGTTCGCGGGGGCGACGGTGTTCACAGCGCTGGTGGCGCTCTCCTTGGCAGGTATTGAGTTTTTGACGTGGATGGGCCTGGCGGCGGCGCTGACGGTGCTCATCGCGGTGCTTGTGGCGTTAACGCTGCTCCCGGCGCTGCTGGGGGTGTGGGGTGATCGCTCGTTTGGTGGGAAGCTGCCGTGGTTCGCGGGCAACCCTGGCCCGGGTAAGCGGCCTGGCCGCGACTTGTCGGCGAAGTCGGTGGGCCGGTCCTGGGTGAACGTGGTGCGCAGGTTCCCGGTGGTGGTGATGACGGTCGTCGTGCTGGGGCTGGGTGCGCTGGCGTCGCCGTTGCTGCAGCTGGAGATGGCGCTGCCGTCGGATACGACGTCGAACCTGGACACCACGCAGCGTAAGTCGGCGGACCTGATGGCGGAGGGCTTCGGCCCGGGGGTCAACGCGCCGTTCCTCCTGGTTGTCGACGCCACCTCCGTCAACCCGGACGCGGAGATGCTGCAGCCGTACATGGCGATGATGCCGGACGAAGCCGGCGGGCGCGCGCAGAAGGCGGCGCTGGCGTCGTTTATGTACGCGGTGCAGGAGGCCAACAGCGTCAACGGGATCGAGCACGCGCAGCTCGTCGGCGCGAATGAGGACCTGACGGCGGCCCGGATCCTGGCCACCCCGAAGGGCGGTCCGGAAGAGGAATACACGCTGGAGGTGGCGCATGCGCTGCGTGCGAACAATGTCCAGGTGGAGGATGCGACGGGGACGTCGATAGGCCTGACGGGTCTCACTGCGGTGCAGATGGACATTACTGAGGAGCTGGGCGACGCGATGCCGCTCTACCTGGCGATTGTGGTTGGGCTGGCGATCATCCTGCTGATCCTGGTGTTCCGCTCCATCCTGGTGCCGGTGGTGGCGGGCCTGGGCTTCCTGCTGTCGGTCGGTGCGGCGTTCGGTATGACGGTGGGCCTGTTCCAGCTCGGCTGGGGCGGACTTGTGAACACTCCCGGCCCGATCCTGTCATTTATGCCGATCTTCCTGATCGGCGTCACGTTCGGCCTGGCCATGGACTACCAGGTCTTCCTTGTCACCCGTATCCGCGAGCGCTACCTGAAGTTGCGCCGCGCCGGCGACCCGGAGGCGGAAATCAAGGCGGTGCGCGAGTCCACCGTCGAGGGCTTCGTGCAGGGCGCGCGCGTGGTCACGGCCGCAGCAGTCATCATGATTGCGGTGTTCGTGGCGTTCATCGACCAGCCGTTGCCATTCATACAAATCTTTGGCTTTACGCTCGGCGCCGCCGTATTTTTCGACGCCTTCTTCGTCCGCATGGCGCTCGTCCCCGCTACGATGTTCATCCTGGGCCGTTCCACCTGGTGGATGCCGAAGTGGCTGGACAAGGTGCTGCCGGAAGTTGACGTGGAGGGCACCGAACTCGAAGCCGAATTCCACCCCGAATCACTGGAGCACGCATGACCGACGACCTTTCCTTCGACCTGAACACCACCCTGTATGACGCGCCGGGCAAGCATGGGCGCACGGGTGTGATCCATACGCCGCACGGCCCGATCCAGACCCCCGCGTTCATCCCGGTGGCCACGAAGGCCACGGTGAAGACGCTCACCCCGGAGCAGATCCACCAGACCGGTGCGCAGGCGATCCTGTCCAACGCCTACCACCTGTACCTTCAGCCGGGTCCCGACATCGTGGACGAGGCCGGGGGCGTCGCCGCCTTCGAAAACTGGGACGGCCCGACCTACACGGACTCGGGTGGCTTCCAGGTGATGAGCCTGGGCGTCGGCTTCAAGAAGGTCCTGGCCATGGACACCGCCGGGCTCACCGACAAAGACATCCGGGCCGAGAAGCGTAAGCGCATGGCGATGGTCGACGAAGACGGCGTCGACTTCAAGTCTGTCATCGACGGTTCCAAGCACCGCTTCACCCCCGAGGTGAGCATGCAGATCCAACACCAGCTCGGCGCCGACATCATGTTCGCCTTCGACGAGCTCACCACCCTCGTGGATACCCGCGACTACCAGGAGCGTTCCGTGGAGCGCACCCACCGCTGGGCGAAGCGCTGCCTCGACGAGCACCACCGCCTCACCGAGGCGCGCACGCACCGCCCGAAGCAGTCACTGTGGGGCGTGGTGCAGGGCGCCCAGTACGAAGATTTACGACGCCACGCCACCCGCGGACTGCTCGACCTCGACAGGGAGGCGCGCGAGGCCGGCCGACGCGGCTTCGGCGGCTTCGGCATCGGCGGCGCCCTGGAGAAGGAAAACCTGGGCACCATCGTCGGCTGGGTCACCGATGAGCTGCCCGTGGACAAGCCGCGCCACCTGCTGGGCATCTCCGAGCCGGACGACATTTTCACCGCCGTCGAAGCCGGCGCCGACACGTTCGACTGCGTCGCGCCGACGCGGCTTGGTCGCCGCGGTGGCGTCTATACGCTAGATGGGCGCATGAACCTGATGAACGCCCGGTTCAAGCGGGACTTCTCCGGCGTCGATGAGGAGTTCGGTGGCTACGTCTCCGAGAACTACTCGCGCGCCTACATCCACCACCTGCTCAAGGCCAAGGAGTTCCTGGCGGGCACGCTGTGCACCATGCACAACCTGGAGTTCATGATCCGCCTGGTGGACAACATCCGCCACGCCATCGATGCCGGGGAGTACGAGGCGTTCCGAGACGAGTTTATGGGCAGGTACTACGCGGGGAAGTAGATGATGGTGGTTAGAGGCTCTTATAGGCGTTAAGCTAGAGCGCATTTCGGGGGACAAGGGGGTATATTGTCTGATCAACTTTGGCGTGTCGAGGTTTTCGATGGTGGAAACTTTCATCGTTTTTACAAACGCCTGGATGAAGTGGAACGAGCAGTCACGGACGCAGCAGTCCAGTATGTCTTAGCGCCGCTGGGGATTCGCATCTGTGAAAGCGAATGGGGCAAAAGCCTTGGTAGGGGGCTGTTTGAACTTCGAATAAGAAGAAGCATCGACACAATTCTTCGCGAGCATGGGCCCTCGGGAGCAGCTGATCGGGTGCCAAAACGTTGGTGGAAGAAACGCGTATTGATCCGTGTCTACTGCACTTTTCACGGCGATAAGATCGTTCTGTTGCTGGGTGGGTACAACAAACTGCGTGCGCCAAGTAGCAAGCAAGAACAGAAGGAGATTCGAGCTGCAAGGGCTGCGTTGGAGCAGTGGAAGCGTGACCAACCCTCTTGATCTTATGTGCTGTAACACATAAGATCAGGGGTATTGAATCAGCGGATGAAAGGTGTGGGAATGGGGACTACAGCATTTGAAGAATTCGTAAAACCGTATCGGGAAGCAGCTTCACCAGCTGCTGAGATCGTGCGAGATGCTGCTGCTCGTGCGTTTGCTTCCGAGATTGCAGACCGAAGGGCAGTGGGTGCTGCCCTGATGGCAGCGAGGAAAGAACGCGACGCAACGCAGCAAGAGGTTGCAGATTCCGCTGGGATCCAGCAAGCCGAGTTGAGCCGCATTGAAAACGGGCTTGGTAACCCGACTGTTGACACTTTGCTCAAAGTGCTTGCGGCCCTTGATCTCAGATTGGTGTTCGAGCCAGCTCCTAGCGCTGGCTCTGGGCGTTAGCTTCGCAGCTCCGCGTGCAGTTCCTGTTCGCGGCGGCGTACCCACGCGATGGTCGGGTACGTGATCGGGAGTAGGACGACTTCGAGCAGGGTCTTCCATAGGAAGCCCACGACGACGTAGTTGATGAACTGACCCGGCGTTTCGATGCCGATGACCGCCGCTGCGATGGCGCAGAACAGGAGGGTATCGGCGAACTCGCCGACGATGGTGGAGCCGATGAGGCGTGCCCACAGGCGGTCGTGTCCGAACCGGTCTTTCATTTTCTGCAACACCCACGCGTTGAGCAGCTGGCCTGCGATGTAGCCGGCCAGGGACGCCATGACGATGCGCGGCATGAGGCCGAGGATCGTCGAGAAGGGTTCTTGCATGTCGTAGAAGTCGGCGCCGGGGAGCCAGATGGCGATGTAGAAGGACACGACGGCCAGGATGGCGATGCCGAATCCGGTGAAGATCGCCCGGCGGGCGGCTTTGAATCCGTAGACTTCGGCGAGCACGTCGCCGAGGACGTATGCAAGTGGGAAGAGGAAAAAGGCGCCGTCGGTGATGAATGGTCCGAGGGCGACTCCCTTCTGTGCTGTGATGTTGGAAATGAGGAAGACGGCGCAGAACACAGATACCAGGACAGGGTAAAGCGATCGCGCAAAAGTTTCTTGGTTTGTCACGGCTACATATCCTATACACATGAATGCTGGACGGTATGCACCTTCTCCGAGTGGGGATCTCCATTTTGGCAATCTGCGGACGGCGCTGCTGGCCTGGCTGTTCGCGCGTCGGAGTGGGCGGCGTTTTTGGCTGCGGGTGGAGGATGTTGATTCGGAGCGTTCGTCGGAGGCGGCGGGGCGTCGTCAAATAGAGGACTTGTTGGCGCTGGGCCTTGATTTTGATCCGCCGGTGGTGTGGCAGTCGCAGCGTTCGGCGTTGTATGAGGCGGCGTTGTCGCAGCTCCCGGTGTATGAGTGCTACTGCACGCGCCGCGAGATTCGGGAGGCGGCGAGTGCGCCGCATGCGCAGCCTGGGATGTACCCGGGCACGTGCAGGGACTTGGATGAGGAGCAGCGAGCTTTTCGACGTCACCAGCTTTCGCAAGAGGGCCGCATGCCTGCCCTTCGCCTGCGTGTCGATGTGCGGGAGTGGACGGTCCGGGACTTCTTTGCCGGGGAGGTGACTGGGCCTGTCGATGACGTGGTGGTGCGTCGCGGCGGTAACCTTGCGCAGGCGCAGGCGGGGGACTGGGCGTATAACTTGGCGGTGGTCGTCGACGACGTGGACCAGGGTGTTGACCAGGTGGTTCGTGGGGATGATTTGTTGATGTCGGCGCCCGCGCAGGCGTACATGACGCACTTGTTGGGCGGGCAGGAACCCGAGTATGTGCACGTGCCGCTGGTGCTCAACGCGGAGGGCAAGCGGTTGGCGAAGCGCGACGGGGCGGTGACGTTTGCGGAGATGTCGCAGCGCGTTGGGGTGGATGGCGTGGTGCGGGCGCTTGCAGAATCGATTGGGTGCGCAGGCGCTGTGACGGCGCAGGAGATCCTTGAGCGCTTTGACCCTGAGAGGCTCTCAGCGGATCCTTTCGTCTGGACAAATACACCCGAGCGGGGGTAACCGCTGGTTGAATAACATGCATGTGATGCAAATATTTTGACGACAACTGTGCAGGTCCGGACGTTCGCTGAAAATAAACTGTCAAAAGTACTTGAAACTTCTTAAAAACCGTTCATGATGAATGGATAGCACAAATAACACACAGTTGCCTTTGAGGGGAGTTTCAGAATGCGAAATCGTAGAATGTCAGCCACTGTGGTGGCGCTGGCGCTGGGGGCGTCCGCGCTCGTGGTGCCACAGGTGGACGCGCAGAGCGCCGAAGAGAACCGATGCCACGACGTGCTGAGCGCGAACACCTTGTTCCCGCACCAGCGCATCGGTGGCGTGAGTACTCCGAACGAGGGCTCGTTTGAGCCGGGCACCCGCGCCGTTGTCAACGAGCAGGGCCAGGTTGAGGTGTACTACTGGGTCAGCCTCCACGGCGACGGCGAGCACGCTGTGGACTCGATGGTTTCCGAGCTGCGCATGAACCAGACTCGCATCTCTGATTTCGAGGAGACCTTCACCCTTTCGGCGGTGTCTGTAGGGGAGACTATCCCAGGTGCGGTGCGTTCCGGCGAGGATAGCACCACCAATATGGACCTGAACGTCACCGGCACCGCGCACGTTGAGCCGGTCGAGCTGCACCTTTCGGAAGGCTCCCCGGTGGTGTCCGCGAAGGTCATCCTCGAGGACGTGAAGGACATCAAGGAAGACGAGACACGCACGTTCGCGTGGGTCGCCCGAAGCGTAGGCAACGGCTACGAGAACTTCCCGAACCGCCTGGGCTTCGAAGCCCGCAACATCGCCGAGGTTGACCTGCTGCCGGTCCCGGCAGAGAACGCGCAGTGCTTCCCGCTGCAGGCGGCTCAGGACGAGGTGCCGGTTGTCACCGCGAACGGCAAGGAGTTTGCGACGAACATCCAGGTCACCAACGGTGCTGGGGAAGATTACGCTCGCGTGATTGCTGTCGTGACGCGAAACGGTAAGGCTGTCGAGGGCGCGAATGCGCGCGTCGATAGGGATGGCCGCGTGCATGTCACCCTGCCTGTCGGCGGGACCGGCGAAATCGACAATGACAAGCCTGAAGCGCTCCAGGTTGAGGTGTACGCCACCCCGCGCGACGGCTCCGACCAGCTCAACCTGCAGAAGTACAAGGACAACGCCAAGATCGGCGAAACGTTCCAGCTGAAGACCCAGCAGTGGGCCCCAAGCTACGGCAACGAGAAGACCTCCCCGGGCAAGACGGCAACCGTCGCGCTGAAGCCGGGCAGCCCGAAGTACCCTGACGGCACCACCTTCGAGGTTATCGGCGCTACCCCAAGCAGCGAGGCTCGCCCATGGGACGTCACCCTGGAAGAGGGCAGCAACGCGCTCAAGGTCACCGCGCCGATCAGCGCGCGCCTGGAAGACACCGTGACCGTGCAGGTCAAGGCCACCTACCCAGACGGATCCCACGACGTGCTGGAGTCCGTGGTCGGCGTTGACACGACCCTGGCACAGGAGCACACCCCTGGCTATGACGTGGTGATCACCCGCCCATCCGTCACAGTGGCGCTGCCGCAGGTCCGTGACCAGGAGCTGCCGGCCGACACGACCTTCAAGATCGCCCCTGACCAGCAGCTCGGTGATTGGACGGTGGGCGTCGATAAGCGCACCGGCGAGATCACCGCAACGCCGCCGGCGAACGCCCGCGACGGCGAAACGAAGACCATCAACGTCGAGGTGACCTTCCCAGACGGCTCCACCAAGGTCGTACCGGGCACCGTCATCGTCAGCGCGCCGCCGCAGGCACAGAACCCAGACGCGTACTACCTGGCGGAAACCACCCGCCCAGGTGTCGAGGTCACCGTGGACGCCCCAGAGTTCAGCGCTGATGCGCCGAAGGGCACCACGTTCACCATCCATGACGCCTACGAGGTCCCGAAGGGCTGGAAGGTCAACGTCGGTGAGGACGGCTCCGTCACTGCGACCCCGCCGGCCGATGCCAAGCCAGGCGACCGCATTGTCGTGCCCGTCCAGATCACCTACCCGGATGGTTCCTCGATCACCCGCCCAGCAGTCGTCGTAGTTGTCGACGACGCCCCCAAGGGCACCAACGACGTCCAGTTCCCACCGAAGCCGACCAAGCCGGGCACCGTCGTAGTTGTCACCCCTAAGGGCGGCACCGAGGGCTCCACCTACGTTGTCGAGCAGAAGGACATTCCTGAAGGCTGGACCATCAACATCGACGAAAACACCGGTGTCTCCCACGTCACCCCACCAGCAGACGCCAAGCCAGGCGACTTCGGCGTGATCAACGTGCAGGTCACCGACCCGAACGGCAACACCATCACGCGCCCAATCGTCGTGACCGTCATCGACGACCCGGCCGCACCCGTCGACCCGAACCCGGCCACCCCGTCCGCCCCCGACCAGAACTACGCCCCGAAGCAGACCAAGCCGAACCAGACCGTGACCGTCAACCCGACGCCACGCGCGCCGGGCGGCACCACCTTCGTCATCTCGCCTGAGTACAAGGCGTCGAAGGGCTGGAAGGTCACCGTCGGCGAGGACGGCTCCGTCACCGCCACCCCGCCTGCCGACGCCAAGTCCGGCGACTACACCGTCGTCCCAGTCGACATCACCTACCCAGGCGGCCAGAAGGTCACGCGCCCAGCAACCATCCTGGTTGTTGACGACGCCGACACCCCCGAAGGCCAGCCACCAGTTGACTACAACCCTGGCCGTACCAAGGGCGGCGTCACCGTTGTCGTGCCGCCAAGCACGCAGCCTGACGGCGCGACCTTCAAGATCGTCGACGGCTGGAAGGCACCGGAAGGCTGGACCGTCACCATCAACGACGGCGGCTCCGTCTCCGTCACGCCACCTGCCGACGCCAAGCCAGGCGAGCAGGTCGTCGTCCCAGTAGAAATCACCTACCCGGACGGCAAGACCGTCACCCGCCCGGCGGTTGTAACTGTCAGTGACGACACCCCGTCGACCTCCGCAGGTAACACCCCTCCGACCATTGAGGTCAAACCGGGCACATCGCACGTTGAGGTCCACGTGCCAGGTGCTAACATCGGCGACCTCAAACTCCCCGACGGCTGGACCGCTCAGCGCGAGGGCGACAAGGTCATCATCGTCCCGCCAGCTGAGCGAACCCCGGACCCCAAGGGCTTCGACATCACGATCCCAGGCCGCGAAGGCGACGTCACCGTCCACGTCGTTGTCCAGGGTGAAGACCAGCCGAAGACCCCAGGCAAGAGCTCGACCGATGACCTGCAGCGCTGCTTCGCCGACATGTCCTCCCACGGCGGGCCACTCCTGTGGCTCATCCCGCTCGGGTTGGCAGTCGCCGTCGGCGCGCCACTCATCGCCGCAATGGGCCCAGAGATCAGCGCCTCCGCGCGCCGTGTCTCCGAGCAGATGAACATCCCGAACCCGTTCGGCAACTTCGGCGACAACCGACCTGACTTCCTGAAGCAGCTCGACGTTGAAGCCGCCCGCCTGAACGCCAAGTTCGGCCCGCAGGCCACCGAAGCCCTCGGCGCCATCGCAGCGGTCACGCTCGGCATTGGTGCCCTGGCCGGCCTGCTCTCCCTGTGTGCCCCAGGCGAGAACGGCGCAGCCAACAAGATCCAGCAGAGCTCCAACGAGGGCTCCTCGCTCGGCGACTTCCTCGGCCGGAAGCCATCGACCACGGCAACTGCCACGACCTCGACGGCAGCTCCCACGACGGCACCAGCCACGACCTCGGCTGAGCCGACCACTACAGAGAACAAGTAGCTCCTCTGTATAAAACCCCGCGACCTGTGAGTTGGGTCGCGGGGTTTTGCGCATGCTGGACCCGCGCACCAAATTCCCTCATACGGTCGGTGCGACCTGGGGAAATGCCTTGGCGACTTTTCAAAATGCCGGATTTTGGTGCGCAACTACCCTCCTCGCGCACCACATTCCCGCTTTTCGCGGGACGGATTGGAAAAATCAAGGTCACTGGCAGCCGGTGGGGGAATTTGGTGTCTCCGTGCGTGGTGCAAGTGCCAAAGGACGCAGTTTTTGTTGGGGGAGGGGGTAAAAGCCCAGGTCGTGAAAAGTGGGTTGCGTCCTTTGGCACTCGGGCGATGGGTAGTGCACCAGATTCCCTCACGAAGCGAGCGCGACCTGGGGAAATGCTCGGGCACCACTCCGAAAAACAGGGAATGTGGTGCACAGCAAGCCCAATGCAAATACAAAAACAGCGCACCCGGCGAAAACTTCAACCGGATGCGCTGTCAAAAAGCGCGGAGGATGTGGGATTTGAACCCACGAGGGTCGTGAAACCCGCACGCGTTCCAGGCGTGTGACATAGGCCGCTAGTCGAATCCTCCTAGTTGCGACACATCATGCGTCGAGGGACTACTTTAACCCATCCCCCCAGGTTCCGACAAAACGCCTGCGCAGTCAATGTTTTGCAACGCCTAAAGCTTCAGGCTAGAGTGTTCTGCAGGATCTCACGCGGTGCTCATCTCGTGAACTCCCCCAGGGCGGGAACGCAGCAAGGGTAAGCGGGCGCTGGCAGGTGCGTGAGGTCCCCTTTTTTATGGGGTAAAACTGGGGAAAAACCGTCGCGCGGGGTGGGGTGTCGCTAGTACGATGATGGGTCGTTAGTAGATACGCCGACGTACTCGAATAGGACACCAAGACATTGAACACCCCGTTGAAAGAACTAGATGCTGAGCAGCTTGCAAGCCTGGCTGCTGAGTTGCGTGAGCAGTACAAGCAGCTGGAGGAGACCAACATGGCGTTGGATCTCACGAGGGGGAAGCCCTCGGCGCGCCAGTTGGACTTGGCGGACGACCTGTTGGCCCTGCCGGGTGTGGGGAATCACCGTGACGCCTCGGGTGTGGACGTGCGTAATTACGGCGGCCTGACGGGCATTTTGCAGTTGCGTGAGTTGTGGGCCGAGGCGCTCGGCATTGACCCGAAGCTGTTGGTGGCGGGAGACTCGTCGTCGCTAAATATTATGTTTGACCTGGTGTCCTGGGCGTACACGTTTGGGACGAATGATTCGCCGCGGCCGTGGGCGGATGAGCAGCGCGAGCACGCGATTAAGTGGCTGTGCCCAGTGCCCGGCTATGACCGCCACTTCACGATTACGGAGCGCTTCGGCTTCGAAATGATCACTGTCCCGCTGCTTGAGGACGGTCCCGACATGGACGTCGTGGAGGAGCTGGTGAAGGACCCTGCCGTGAAGGGCATGTGGTGCGTGCCGGTGTTTTCTAACCCGACGGGCGCGGTGTACTCGCAGGCGACTATCGAGCGCCTGGCGGCGATGGAGACGGCCGCGCCGGACTTCCGCATTGTGTGGGACAACGCGTACGCGGTACACACGCTGACGGATACGTTCCCGGTGAACGCGGACGTGCTTGCGCTGTCGGCGAAGGCGGGTAACCCGAACCGGTTCTGGTACATGTCGTCGACGTCGAAAATTACGCACGCGGGCTCGGGTGTGGCGTTCTTTGCCTCGTCGGAGGAGAACCTGGAGTGGTATGAGTCGATCGCGAATGTGCGAGGCATCGGCCCGAACAAGGTGAACCAGTTGGCGCACGCGATGTACTTCAAGGACGCGAATGGTGTGCGTGAGGTGATGCGGAAGCATGCTGAGTCGCTGGCGCCGAAGTTTGAGGCTGTGCTTGAGGTGCTGGAGAACCGGCTCGGGGGCACGGGCGTGGCGTCTTGGTCGACGCCGAAGGGCGGCTACTTCATCTCCTTGGACGTGATGGATGGGACTGCGACTCGCGTGTGGGAGCTGGCGAAGCAGGCCGGCATCAGCCTGACGAAGGCGGGTTCGGCGTTCCCGAAGGGGAAGGACCCGCACGATCGTAATATTCGTTTGGCGCCGTCGCTGCCGCCGCTTGAGGAGGTCACGAAGGCGATGGACGGCGTGGCCACGTGCGTGCTGCTGGCGGCGGTGGAGAAGCTCGGCGCATGACGGGCGACGAGCTTGTCGCCTGGCTGGCCTCGGTGTTTCCGGGGATGCAGCTTTCGCTTGTCGACGCCCGCGCCGTCGCCACCGCGGAACTGAACGGTGCGAACGTGGCGGTTACCGCCGGGTTCAGCGGTACTGACATGGGGCTGGTGGCGCTTCACGATGGCGGCCCCGAAGTTGTGTGCGAGGTGATGGCGGTGGGGGACGTCGATAAGCAGGTGCTTGCCCAGGCCGTTGTGGACGTGACCCGCGAGCTTGAGCGCCTTGGCGTGCCGGGGCAGCCTGGCGTGCTACTCGAGGGGCTGCTGGCGGACGCGCCGGGCACCGTGCGGCACGGGCTGCTGCGGGAGCCGGAGGTGTTCGCGCAGGGCACCCCGATGGTGCGTGAGCCGCGCCGGATCACGCTGCTTCTGGAGCTGATTGCGCTCACCGATGAGGAGTTCGGGATCGCCTCCGAGCAGGGCTATCCGGTGCTGGAGCGGCGTCTGCGCAGGCGTGGCGTGGATGTGAAAGATTGGTGCCGGGAAGAGGGCTGATCGTCTACACTTGGCGCCGTGGCTCTGTACCGGAAATATCGTCCTGCAACGTTTGGTGAGCTGGTTGGGCAAGACCAGGTGACTGTGCCGTTATCGAACGCTCTCGACAACGGGCGCATCAGCCATGCGTACCTGTTTTCGGGGCCGCGGGGGTGCGGCAAGACGTCCTCTGCGCGCATTCTGGCGCGCTCGTTGAACTGCGTTGAGGGGCCGACGTCCACTCCGTGCGGCAAGTGCGCGTCCTGCGTGTCGCTGGCGCCGGGTGGCACCGGGAACCTGGACGTGATGGAGCTGGACGCCGCCTCCCACGGCGGTGTCGACGACATGCGTGAGCTGCGCGAACGCGCCATGTTCGCGCCTGCGGAGTCCCGCTACCGCGTCTTCATCATCGACGAGGCGCACATGATTTCGCCCTCCGGCAACAACGCCCTGCTCAAGATTGTGGAGGAGCCGCCAGAGCACCTCATCTTCATCTTTGCGACGACCGAGCCGGAGAAGATCCTCGGCACGATTCGCTCGCGTACCCACAACTACCCGTTCCGCCTGCTGACCCCGCAGGCGATGCGCCACCTGCTGGAAAACATCGTTGCGGAGGAGGGCGCGTTCGTCGACGAGAACGTGTACCCGCTGGTCATCCGCGCTGGCGGCGGGTCGCCGCGCGACACGCTGTCCGTGCTGGACCAGCTGTTGGCGGGCGCCGGGCCGGACGGCCTGACCTACGAGATGGCGCTGCCGCTGCTCGGGGTCACGGACCTCACGCTTCTCGACGCCGCCATCGACGCCCTCGCCACCAAGGACGCCGCGGCGATGTTCCACACCATCGACAAGGTGATCGAGTCCGGCCACGAGCCGCGCCGTTTCGCCCTCGACCTGCTGGACCGGCTGCGTGACCTGCTGCTCATCGTCACCGTGCCGGATGCCTTCGGCGAAGGGCTTGTCGACGCCCCCGTCGACCGCGCCGAAATCCTCCGCGCCCAAGCGCAGCAGTTCCACCCGTCGACGCTGGCGGCACTCGCGACCGAGGTCAACGACCGGATCGCGGATCTCCGCGGCGCGACGTCCCCGCGCCTGTTGTTGGAAGTGATGATGGCGCACCTGCTCACGATGGGCGACCGCCCGGCGGTCTCCTCGGCTACCTCAGCTGCACCGGCGCCTGCTACCCCTGCGCAGGCGGCCCAGCCTGCCCAGCCGGCCCCGTCGCAGACTCCTTCGCAGGGTGGGGGAGCCGCGGCCGCTGCGGCTGCTGCGGCCAGGATCGCGGAGCGCCGAAAGGCGCAGAACACGCCGAAGCCTGAGCCCAAGCCCGAGCCTGCAGCGAAGCCTGAGCACAAGCCCGAGCCGAAGCCTGAACCGAAGCCGGTGCCGCAACCACCCGCGGAACCCGCAACGCCGCCGAAGCCGGAACCAACCCCGGCACCGAAGCCAGAGCCAGCACCTGCGGAAGACCTCCTCGAACGCGTGCAGCGTGACTGGATGAAGCTGCGCCAAGCTGTGGGCAAGCGCAACCAGGTCGCCGAAATCATGCTTGCCGAGGCAAAACCGCTCTCCCTCGACAACGAAGACGGCCAGCCCACACTGCTCATCGGACACAACACGGGTGCCCTCGCGGAGCGCCTCAACGCCGACAACAACAACGGGGACATCGTCGCGGTGTTCTCCGAAGCGCTTGGCACCAAGGTTGCCGTGCGTTGCGTGGTGGGCACGAAAGGGGCGAAGGGGGCGTCGAAAAGTGAAGCAACCCCAAAACCCGCAGCGCAGCAGCCCACTGACTGGCGGGCGATAGCGAAGGCCGCCGGGCAGCGCAGCGCGCAACAGGAGCGCCGCGAGCGCGAGGAAGTCCCGCCGCCGCCCGAACCGCCCCACGACGACGCCGGATGGGAACCGCCTCCGCCGCCGCCCGAGCCCTACAGCCAAGAGGACGAAGAGCGCGACATGGTCGACCAGGCCGAGGCCGAGTCGGCGACCTTCGACCGTCGTGACGCCACCGAAGTTGCCATGGACCTGCTTGCCAGCGAACTTGGAGCCAAGCCCTTGTAAGCATTCAGGAACTACCGGGTACACTGGTGAGCAAATTAGACAAAATCACTGACACGAAAGGGTGTTACACACCATGACCCAGCCAAATATGCCTCAGGACATGCAGGAACTCATCCGCCAGGCAGCCGAGGTGCAGCAGGCGCTGCAGCAGGCACAGCAGGAGCTGCTCAGCACCACCGTCACCGGCACCGCTGGCGGCGGCCTGGTCACCGTCGTCATGACCGGTGGCGCAGAGATCACCGACCTGCAGATCAAGCCGGAGGCTGTTGACGCCGACGACGTCGAGACGCTGCAGGACCTCATCCTCGCCGCATACCGCGACGCCCACAACAAGGCCGGCGAACTGGCGCAGGAGAAGATCGGCCCACTGACCGGCGGCGCAATGCCACAGGAGGCTCCTGGTGGTCAGCAGCCTGCACCTGGTGAGATTCCGTTCGGCGGCATCATCTAAACCCACCCGCTTGAACGCCTGGCACTTCGCCAGGCGTTTTGTGTTGTAAAGGACCCCCATGTTCGAAGGACCGCTCCAAGACCTTATCGACGAGCTCTCGCGCCTCCCCGGCGTCGGACCCAAGTCTGCGCAACGGATCGCCTTCCACCTTCTCCAAACCGAGCCCGAAGATATCGACCGGCTCCGCGCCGCCCTCGCCGGCGTCCGCGACGGCGTGACGTTCTGTCGCATCTGCAACAACGTCTCCCGCGAAGCGGTCTGCCGCATCTGCGCCGACTCCGGCCGCAAAAAAGACCTCATCTGCGTCGTCGAAGACGCCAAAGATATCCAGGTCATCGAGCGGACCGGTGAGTTCAACGGCCGCTACCACGTGCTCGGTGGGGCACTGGACCCACTTGCGAACGTGGGCCCCAAGGACCTCGCCGTCACGCCCCTGCTGAAGCGCATCGGCGGCGTCCTTCCCGACCTCGACGGCGACGACGCCCCCCAAATCACCGAAGTCATCCTCGCCACCGACCCCGACACCGAAGGCGAAGCCACCGCCTCCTACCTGGCCCGCCTGCTCAAGGACTTCCCAGATCTGACCGTCTCCCGCCTGGCCTCCGGCATGCCGCTCGGCGGCGACCTCGAGTTCGTCGACGAGCTCACCCTGTCCCGCGCGCTCTCCGGGCGGCTCACGTTGTAAAAGGTGCTGTGCACCAAATTCCCTCACTGAGCTCCAGCGACCTGGGCTTTTTCAAATTCGCCCGCGAAAAACTAGGAATTTGGTGTTGTGACCAACGAGCTGGACACCAAATTCACGCTTTTCGAGTAGGCCCTGAAGCGTTTCCCCAGGTCGCCAAAATCCAATGAGGGAATTTGGTGTCCCACCAACCGGGCCGAGTGCCAAAAGACGCAACACCTTTTTCGCGACCTGGGCTTTTCCCGAGTTCCTCGGAAGGAAATGCGTCCTTTGGCACTGGCTCCTAGGGCGCTAGCGGCAACCTACCTGAGGCGCTCCTTGCGTAGCTGGTCCACCTCGGGCAACGCGAGTGGGGTGAGTTCCTGGGCGTCGATGCCGAGGGCGCGGGCGAGGAGGAGGTCGGCAAGTTCGGGGTTGCGGGCCAGGGCAGGGCCGTGCATGTAGGTGGCGATGACACTGCCCTGCACAACGCCCTCAACGCCAGCCCGAGAACCGGCGCCCGAACCAGCACCCACGTTGTTGCCCACGCCGCGTTTCACCTGGCCGAGGGGGGAGGCGTCGGGGCCGAGAGTGGTGCCACCCATGTGGTTTTCGAATCCGGTGAGGGGGGCGGAGAGGCCGTCGAGAAGTGGGTGGGATTGGACTTCCCCGATGGCGCGCTCGGGCATGGGGGAGGTGCGGACGTCGAGGACGCCGATGCCGGCGACTTCCTCGCCGTGGGCGGTGAAGCTGTGGCCGAGGACCTGCATGCCGGCGCAGACGGCGAAGACGGGGCGGCCGGCGTCGATGGCGCGCTGCAGGCCGGGGGATGCTTGCAGGCGGGAGGCCGCAATGATTTGGGCGGAGTCCTCGCCGCCGCCGAGGGTGTAGATGTCGCAGTCGGAGGGGATGTCCTCGGTGAGGGGGATGGGTCGGATGTGGGTGTCGATGCCTCGCATGCGGGCGCGTTGGCGCAGGACGAGTGCGTTGCCGTCGTCGCCGTAGGTGCCGAGTACGTCGGGCAGCAGCAGGCCGATGGTCAAAGTGTTAGTCACGGTCCAGCTCCTTGTGTAGGTCCTTTTTGAGGTCGCGGAAGGCGGTGTAGTTGGCCAGCACTTCGACGCGGCCGGGTGGGCAGGCGCGGATGGCGTCGACGCAGTTGTGGATCAGTTCGTGTTCGATGTCGGCGTAGAGCAGGCGCACGGCGAGGTCGGTGCCGCGTTCGCCGGCGGCTTTGACGGCGATGCCGTGGAAGTCTTCGAACTTGACGTCCCAGAGCCAGGAGAGGTCTTCGCCGTCGGCGACTTGGCCGTTGACGGCGATGACGAGGCCGTCGGCGGTGCGGTCCACCATGGAGAGGGCCTCTTGCCAGCCTGCCGGGTTCTTGGCCAGCAGGAGGCGGACTTCGTGGTCGCCGAAGTGGATGGTGGAGTAGCGCCCGGCGACGTCTTGGACGTCGGCGACGGCGGCGAGCGCGGAGGCGAGTGGTACACCGAAGACGTCGACGGCGCAGGCTACGGCCTGTGCGGCGTTGCCGCGGTTGGCCCGCCCGGGTAGCGCCAGGTCAAGCGTGACGACGCCCCCATCCGGGCAGCGCAGGCCGTCGTCGGTGACGGCGTAGGTGGGGGTAGGGCGTCGAAACTCGGAGCCATCGGGGAGGGGTTCGACGGCGTACCAGTCGTCCTCGGTGCGTACGACGTGGCCGCCGCTGCGGGGGTTGGTGACGGAGTCTCCGAGCCAGCCGGCGCCCGCGGAAACCCAGATGACGTTGGGGTGGTCCCAGGCGACGGAGGTCATCAGCACGTCGTCGCAGTTAGCGATGACGGTGGCCTCCGGGTGGGCGTTGACGGCGCCGCGGAGGGCGCGCTCGATCTTGTTGATCTCGCCGACGCGGTCCAGCTGGTCGCGCGACAGGTTGAGCAGCACGAACGCCTTCGGCTGCAGCCGGTCGGCGACGTGGGGGACGTGCAGCTCGTCGACCTCGAGGGCGATCGTGGAGGCGTCCTTGCCCGCCATGAGCGCGGAGATGATGCCGGCGTCCATGTTGTCGCCGCCGTCGTTGGTGGCGACGGTCCTGGTGGAGCGCAGCGCCGCTACCAGCATCTTTGTGGTGGTGGACTTGCCGTTCGTGCCCGTCACCAGCACGGCCGGGCGCCCCTTGGACAGGCCTGCCATGATGTTCGGGTCGATCGCGTTGGCAACGAGCCCGCCGATCATGCCGCCGGCGCCGCGGCCGGTGGCGCGCGACGCGAACGTGGCGGCCTTCGCGGCGGCCAGCGCAACAGAGGTACGCAGTTGTGAGAGCATGCCTCTACGTTAGTCGCGCGCTACGGCCTGGAGAAACTCCTGCGCGCTGAGCACCGGGATGTTTTTGCGGTGCGCGTGCATCGCTTTGCCACGCAGTTCTGCGCCGCGGGAGGGGGCGTCGGATACTACGAGGGATGCGGTGCGTGTGAGCTTTTCTTGGTAGTTCAGCCCGGCGTCGAGCGCGGCCTGGATGAGCTCGTCGGGGTCGACGGCGACGTCGTCGGAGATGGAGATCTCCATGCCTGGCTTGAGGCCCGCACCCGTGTAGACGCCCGGATTATCGACGTCCCCTTCGCGCTTATGCGCGTCCACCCGCAGTGCGGAGCGCTGCAGGCCGAAGCGGTCCGCCTTGAGGTCCTCCGGTTCGATGCTGGTCAGCGTGCCGTTTTCGCGCAGCTGCAGGTACACCGCGACGAGCTTCAGTGTGGCCGCCCGGGAGAGTTCCTCCTCGGGGACGCTGGCGCGCTCGACGGTGGCGGTGGCCGGTTCGGAGAGCACGCCGACTTGGTTGGCCACGGCGTTGAGTCGCTCGTCGATGAGGATGTGGCCCTGGCGGCGCGCGCTGCCGAGGATGTCCACGATTGCTTCGGGGCGCGGGATGTGGCCGACGCGCTGGCGGCGCCGGTTGTGCTTGCGGGCGCGTTGGCGGTTGGCGCGGGCGGCGGCGTTCATGGCGCGGCGCGACTCGGAGACGAGGTACCCCCACTCCGTGGGGCTGTCGAGCACGATGAGGGTGCGGTCGTCGATAAGCTTGTTGAGTGTCTTGAGGTGCCGCGCGAACCGTGGCGCCTGGGCGAAGTCGCTCTTCTCCAGGTTGTGCAGGTGGCGTGGGCCGGCGTCTTTGACCGGGTTGAATACGGCGTGGAAGTCCTCGCCGACCTCGCCGTTTTCGTCGAACGTGACCGCATCGAGGGTGAGCAAACGCCCCGTAGAGGGGTGGATGCTTGTCGAAAGGGCGCTTACCGCGACGAACGGAAAGAGCTCGTGGTCAGGTGTTGTCATCACTCTGATAGTAGCTATGGCCACTGCACGCGGTGTAATGGCCCGCCGAGCGGCGTGTCCGACTGGATCTGCAGGCCGCCGAAATTGTACTGGTAGTCGGGGGCAGGCGCTGGTGCAGGGGCCGGCGCGGGCTGTTCCTGCACGGGAGCGGGCTGCTGCACAGGCGCTGGTGCAGGCGCAGGGGCGGGCACGGGCGCAGGGTCTGGAGCCTGCCACACCGGGGCCGGTTGTGCTGGCACCTGGTACGCCGGTTCCTGTTGCGCCGGGGCTGGCGCCGAGGCCGGCTCAGACGCGGGCTCCGAAGAAGGCGGCGTGGTCTCTTCGGTGGTCTGTTCCGTCGACCGCTTCGAAGGTTCCGGCTTCTGGCCGGACTTGCTCGGGGAGTGCGCAGGCTCCGTCATGTACGTGGAAACTGTGTCCGGCGAGCCGCTCCACTGCTCGCTGAACGCCACCGAGCCGATCAGTGCGATCAGCAGCGCGCCGATGACAGCGGCTACCCAGCGCATCGGGTGGATTGGCTGGTTCTTCTTCGGCTGCGCCTCCGGGGTCTTCTCGTCCGCCGGGGTCTCCACGGCGGGGAACTCCTCCGAATCAGCCTTCGCTGCGGCGGACTTGGCCACCGCGTCGGCGCTGTCTTCCAGCTCCTCTGGGCGTACCACGGGGATCACGGTGGTCGCCGACATCGCCGAGGTATCCGGGTGACGCGGGTGGACCTGCACCGGCGGAATCGGGGAGAGGGGCGGAAGCACGTCCGGGGCGAGTGGGCCAACGGTCACGCTCAACGACGGCTTGCCACCCAGCGGCGCGAGGTAGCCGTGAGCTACCGCCAGCAGGCCACGCTCGCTGAGGGACTGCAGCGTCGGCAGCAGCGCGGTGGCCACTGGCCCCACCAGGGTGCCGACGGCCCGATCCCCAATCGCGACCTGCACAGTATCTTCGGCAGCATCCTCCGTGGCGCTCAGCGTGAGCAGGTAATGCTTCCGGTCCAGCACCGAAACTTCCTGGGCTTCCTGCGCGTCCGGGAGGAAGGAGACGTCGTAGGTGCGGGTGTCGTCGAGAAACACCCACGGCTCGGTCGGGGGCTGGTTGGTGGGGATGCACAGGCCGGGGCGTGGCAGGCGAAGGACGGTTTGCAGGGAGCCGTCCGCAAGGCGGATGGCGCGCACCGTGACCTGCGGGATCATCGAGGCTTCCACGATCCAGGACAGCTCCGCGTACTCGCGCGCGTCCGAGGCGCTCATGCTGCCGAGCACCGAGTCCTGGAAGTGAATGTCGAACCCGCAGCTCTCAGCGCGCGGGATAAGCAGCGCCGCGAGGTCCGCAACGTCCGTATCGGCGGAATCGAGCAGTTGAATGATGTGCTCTTGCTCCGCCTCGTGTACCGGGATGTTGCGAACAGCACCAAGCCCGTGGTCTGGAACCACGTATGTTGTTGCCATTTCGCCCTGCCTTACCCGGTCGCTGCCTCGCCAGTAGATAAATCTCCGAGCAATGAGTATAAGGCGCGCACCTGGGTAAACGCATGTCGACCTGTGGAGGCGTGTGACACGTCACGTTCGTACGCAGCGCGGATTCTTATACGCTGAGAGAGGCGTAAGAGAAGCGAGCGCGCTTTATCACTCGCATCTCAGTCCGCCAGGCAGAACGACCCCCCTGACGGGGGTGGTGTTACGCGACCGTCGAGCGGTTCACCGCGGACACGATGGCCTGCATCGACGCCAGCGTCGTCGATCCTGCCACGCCAGCGCCCCACGCACACTTGCCGTCGACATCCGCGTAGATGTAGCAGGCCGCGTCGGCGTCGTCACCCGCGGAGCGGGCGCGCTGCGAGTAGTCCTGCACCTCGACGTTGATGCCGATGTGCTCCAGCGCGTTCGCGAACGCCGCGATCGGGCCGTTACCGACACCCGTGACTTCGTGGTCCTGGCCGTTGTAGGTCACGCGCGCGCGGATCCCGGTCGTCGTGGCGTCCTTGCCTTCCTCATCCGACGTGCGGAAGGAGTGCAGCTCCAGTGGCGAATCTGGATCCAGGTAGGTCGTGGCGAAGATGTCCCACATGTTCTTCGAGTTGACCTCGCCGCCCTCGTTGTCGGTGATGTTCTGCACCACCGCGGAGAACTCCGGCTGCATCGCCTTTGGCATATCGATGCCGTGGTCCGTCTTCATGATGTAGGCAACGCCACCCTTGCCGGACTGGGAGTTGACGCGGATGACAGCCTCGTAGTCGCGGCCCACATCCTTCGGGTCGATCGGCAGGTATGGGACCTCCCAGACCGTCTCGCGCAGCTCTTCCCACTGCACCTCAGTGGAGTTCGCGCCGGGGCGCACCTTGCTCGCCAGTGCGTCCAGGCCTTTATTAATAGCGTCCTGGTGCGAGCCGGAGAACGCCGTGAAGACCAGGTCGCCGCCGTATGGGTGGCGCTCGGGGACGCGCAGCTGGTTGCAGTACTCCACGACGTCGCGGATGCGCTGGATATCAGAGAAGTCGATCTGCGGGTCGACGCCCTGCGTCAGCATGTTCAGGCCCAGCGTGACCAGGTCGACGTTGCCGGTGCGTTCACCGTTGCCGAACAGGCAGCCTTCGATGCGGTCCGCGCCCGCCATGTAGCCCAGCTCGGCCGCGGCGATGCCTTCGCCGCGGTCGTTGTGGGGGTGCAGCGACAGGATGACGGAGTCGCGGCGCTTCAGGTTGCGGTGCATCCACTCGACCGAGTCCGCGTACACATTTGGGGTAATCATTTCGACGGTCGCCGGCAGGTTGATGATCATCGGCTGCTCAGGGGTCGCGTCCATGATCTCGACGACGGCGTCGCACACCTCAGCCGCAAAGTCCAGCTCAGTGCCGGTGAAAGATTCCGGCGAGTACTGCCAGCGCCAGTTCGTGTCCGGGTAATCCTTCGCGATGCCCTTGATCAGCTCCGCCGCGTCCGTCGCCAGCTTCTTGATCGCCGGGCGGTCCTTGCGGAATACCACCTCGCGCTGCAGCTTCGACGTGGAGTTGTAGAAGTGCACGATCACGTTCTTCGCGCCCGAGCAAGCCTCGAACGTGCGACGAATCAGGTGCTCACGGGCCTGTACCAGCACCTGGATGGTGACGTCATCCGGGATCATGTCCTGCTCGATGATCTCGCGCACAAAGTTGAAGTCAGTCTGCGAGGCGGACGGGAAGCCCACCTCGATCTCCTTGTAACCCATCTCCATCAGCAGGTTGAACATGCGGCGCTTGCGCTCCGGGTTCATCGGGTCAATCAGGGCCTGGTTGCCGTCGCGCAGGTCCACCGCGCACCACTGTGGCGCGTGCGTGATGGTGGCGTCTGGCCAGGTGCGATCCGGCAGGCGGATAGGCTCCACTTCCTGCGCAAACGGCAGGTAGCGGTGCGCTGGCATCTTCGATGGCTGCTGCTTATTCCAGGCTGGTTGGGTGGTCATTGTGGCTGTTCTCCTTCGTGGCGAGTTTCACGGTCGGCGTGCACAAACTCCGCGACGGGCGCCGGCCGTGTTACAACGAGGCCTGTATCCCGCCGCGGCAGATTAGGAGCAGCAGCTGATGTGACATGCGCCAAAGCATACACGGTTTGCGCCTATCCCACTTGAATACTGACCCGTGTGAGCATCGCCGCGCTGGCCAGCATCATAATTATCGACGCCACCATCGCCACCCAACCCCCAACACTGGACACGGCGAAGTTCTCCCCAAGCAGCACGATGCCCAAGGTGAGCGCTACCAGCGGCTCAACAACCTTCATGGCCGGCAGCGTGGTGGCCAGCTTGCTGGCGCCGAACGCGAACTGCTGCACTGCCGTGCCCAGCACCGCGCAGGCCAGCATGGCCCAGAACTGCCACGACTCCACAAGTCCAACGACTCCGCCGTGTACGTAGGCGTCCACAGCCACCTTGGAAAACACCGCCAGGTAGCCGAAGATCGCGCCGCACAGGATGCCGTAGGCCAGCGCCTGCGTAGCGGCGCCACGGGTGCGGGCGAACGCGACCGTCCCGACCATCCAGGCCAGCCCAACCCCGATTGCCAGCACCCAGCCGACCATTCCCGGCGGGGCGGTGCCCGGCACCGGGCGGCCCACCAGGATCACCACCGCAACGAAAATGGTCAGCAGCGTCGCCCACGCCGTGCCCTGCGGCGACATTGTGCGGTGCTCCACGCGCGCCGAAAGTAGCAGCGTGAACATCAGTGACAGCACCAGAATCGGCTGGACTACCAGCAGGGATCCGAACGCCAGCGCCAGCGCCTGAAATCCGTACGCGGCCAGCGCAAGGGCGAGCGATGCCCACCAGGCGGGGCGTCGCAAAGAAGAAAGCGGTGAGGGATTGACCTCCGTTGTGGAGCGGCCGGCGCGCAAGATGCGGTGGCGCCACACCGTCCCCACCGCGATGAGCAGCGCAGACGTGAGCGCAAAGCTAATCGCGAGGAAGTCGTTCTGCATGGTGAACGATAATACTAATTTTCTGTGCCATGTCGTCCCATAGTCGTTTTTGGGACGCTATTCTTATAGTGCGGATTTTCACGCGACAGTTTTTACACCGATGGAAGGTTCTACCATGGCATTGATCGTGCAGAAATACGGGGGCTCGTCCCTCGAAAGCGCCGACCGCATACGCGCGGTTGCTGAACGCATCGTTGCCACTAAGAAGCAGGGGCACGATGTCGTGGTGGTGTGTTCCGCAATGGGCGACACCACCGACGAGCTGCTGGACCTCGCCGCCCGCGTCAACCCAACGCCGCCAGCCCGCGAGATGGACATGCTGCTCACCGCAGGCGAGCGCATCTCGAACTCGCTGGTCGCGATGGCGGTCGCATCCTTCGGCGCTGATGTGCAGTCCTTCACCGGCTCGCAGGCGGGCGTCATCACCACCGAGCGCCACGGCAACGCCCGCATTATTGAGGTGACGCCGGGCCGCGTCCAAGAAGCTATCGACGCCGGCCGCATCGCCATCGTCGCCGGCTTCCAGGGCGTCAACCGTGACACCAAGGACGTCACCACCCTCGGCCGCGGCGGGTCCGACACCACCGCCGTCGCCCTCGCCGCCGCCCTCGGCGCCGACGAGTGCGAAATCTACTCGGACGTCGACGGCGTCTACACCGCCGACCCACGCATCGTCCACGATGCCCGCAAACTCGACAAGCTCTGCTTCGAAGAGATGCTTGAGCTCGCCGCGTCCGGCTCGAAAATCCTTGTGCTGCGCAGTGTGGAATATGCGCGCGCATTCAACGTACCCATGCGGGTGCGTTCGTCATACAGCAACGATCCCGGCACCCTCGTCGCCGGAGCATTGGAGGATATCCCCATGGAAGAAGCAGTACTGTCCGGCGTTGCCACCGACGCCTCCGAAGCGAAAATCACCATCCTCGGCGTCAAGGACCTGCCAGGGGAGGCCGCCAAGGTGTTCCGCGTCCTCGCCGACAACGAGATCAACATCGACATGGTGCTGCAGAACATCTCCAGCCTCCACAACCTGACCACCGACATCACCTTCACCCTCCCAATTGCCGACGGCCCCCGCGCCATGGAACTGCTCAAGGCCCTCCAGGCGAAAGAAGGCTGGGACAACATCACCTACAACGACCAGATCGGCAAGGTGTCCCTCATCGGTGCAGGCATGAAGACCCACCCGGGCGTCACCGCCGACTTCACCGAAGCACTTCGCGACGCCGGCGTGAACATCGACATGATCACCACCTCCGAAATCCGCATCACCGCCGTGGTGCGCGAAATCGACCTCGAGGAAGCCACCCGCGCCATCCACGACAAGTTCGAACTCGGTGGCGACGAACCAGCCATCGTCTACGCTGGCACCGGACGCTAAGAAAGGACACACTTCATGACCACCATCGCAGTAGTAGGTGCAACCGGCCAGGTCGGCCGCGTCATGCGCGAAATCCTCGCCGAACGAGACTTCCCAGCGGACAAGGTGCGCTTCTTCGCATCACCGCGCTCCGCGGGTAAGCACCTCGAATACCGCGGCCAGGACGTCGTCGTCGAAGACCTCACCCAGGTCACCGAAGACTCCGTCGCCGACGTCGACATCGCGCTCTTTTCCGCAGGCGGCGGCACCTCCAAGCAGTGGGCCCCAGTCTTCGCAGCCGCCGGCGCCACCGTCGTAGACAACTCCTCCGCGTGGCGCAAGGACGACGACGTCCCCCTCATCGTCTCCGAGGTCAACCCCGACGAAGCCAAGGCGCCAGCCAAAGGCATCATCGCGAACCCGAACTGCACCACCATGGCAATCATGCCCGTGGCCAAGGCACTCCATGACGCCGCCGGCCTTCACACCATGCGCGTAGCCTCCTACCAGGCGGTCTCCGGCTCCGGCCTCGCCGGTGTGCAGGCGCTTGCAAACCAGGTCGCCGAAATCGGCGAGCGCAACACCGAACTCGCCCTCGACGGCTCCCTCCTCCAGCCCGAGGAGCTCGGCCCATACGTCGCACCGATCGCCTTCAATGCGCTGCCACTCGCCGGCAACCTCGTCGACGACGGCACCGAAGAAACCGACGAGGAGCAGAAACTCCGCAACGAATCGCGCAAGATCCTCTCCATCCCAGACCTGCGCGTCTCCGGCACCTGCGTCCGCGTCCCAGTGTTCACCGGGCACACCATGGTCGTCCACGCCGAGTTTGAGAAGGAAATCACCCCTGACCAGGCTCGCGCCGTCCTGGAGGCCGCGCCGGGCGTCTCCGTCGTCGACGTACCGACCCCTCTCGCCGCCGCCGGCAAGGACGATTCCCTCGTCGGTCGCATCCGCCAGGACCAGGCCGTCGACGGCAACCGCGGCCTCGTGTTCGTCGTCTCCGGCGACAACCTGCGCAAGGGCGCCGCACTGAACACGATTCAGATCGCGGAGCTGCTTGTGAAGTAGCTTTTCTGGCTTCTTGAGGGCACTTGAGGGCGCTTGAGGGCGGTCCCCTGGGGTTTGTTCCCTGGCGGGGCCGCTTTTCTGCTTCGGCTTTTGGGGCAGGCCGGTCCGTGACCAGGGGAAATGCCCAAATACTTTCCTGGATCCAGGGTTTGAGGTGTGGTTGCTAGGTAACCAGTGCCAATGGACACACCTGAAAACATCTAGCACATTGCTGACCTGCAGTGTTGAATGGCTGCACCAAAACAGGTTGCGTCCTTTGGCACTAGGCCTCTCTGGGTGCACACCAAATTCGCCCATGCAGAATCAACGACCTGGGGAAACGCTCAGGGCTGCTCCTGAAAGCGGGAATTTGGTGTCGGACCGGGTGGTGGGGACACCACATTCCATCAAGCGGTACTGCCTACGACCTGGGGAAACGTTCCGACTCCTCTCCGAAAAACAGGAATTTGGTGCGCTCACCCTTGTAAGAGCCAAAGAAAAAGTGCCAAAGCACGCATCTTGCGTCCCTTGGCACTTGGCTGGGCAGGATTATTTAGCCTGGCTCTCAGCCTCTTCCGTCTCGAGGACTTCTTCCGCTTCGAGGGCCTGCTCGGCCTCTTCGATCATGGCTTCCTTGAAGTCCTTATTTTCCATGACGGACTTCTCGGTAATCTTGTCCAGCTCGCGCTGGTCGTGGCGGGTGAACTTCACGCGCGGATCGAGTTTGTCCTTCATGAGCTCGAGGGCGCGGCGTCGCAGGCTGCCTTCGTGGCGCAGGGTTTCCGAGCCGCGGATGCGGGCTGATGTGACCACGACGATGAGTACCAGGCCCAGGTAGCCCAGGATCGGGTAGACGAACGAGATTAAGTCCTTGAAGCCGACGAAGGACAGGACGAACCCGATCAGGCACGCGGAGATGTAGATGACGCGGAACTTCTGCTGGCGACCGCGCGCCAGGCGCTTGCCCAGGGCGTAGAACATGCCCAACGAGGTGGCGAAAATCATGCCGAAGATCACGAACGTCATGATGAGGCCGAGTGTTGGGTTGATGTTGTTGATGAGGGTGAGCATCGGCATGTCGTGGCCGTTGACGTCGCTGATGCTGACCATGAGGCCCATGCCGAGCAGGAGCAGCATCGCGAGGTAGGCAATACCGCCGAAGAGGCCGCCGAGGCCGGTTTCGCGCGGGTCGAGGTAGTTGCCGCCGATGACGACCGCCATGGACACAACGCAGATGAAGTTCAGGCCGGTGTAGTTCAGTGCGGCGATCCACCAGTTTGGCAGCTCGGTTGCGACGTCCTGGGCTGCGATGTTGATGCTATCCCAGTCTGGCTGCGCGTTGACGATGGTCCAGGTGCAGCCGCCGATCACGAAGATCAGGAGGAATGGGGTGAGGATGCCGATCGCGCCGGTCACCTTATTGACGTCCAGCATGCCAACACCGAGCACCATTGCCAGCATGATGACGGCGCCGATCCAGACCGGGATGCCGAACTGCTGGTTCAGGTTCGCGCCCGCACCTGCGAACATGATGAACCCGATGGAGAACAGCGTGATGATGGTCGAGATGTCGAGCACCCAGCCCATGACCTTGCCCGTGATGTTGCCGAGCACTTCCATGTGTTCAGTCGCCTGGAAGTAGGAGCCAAGCTGGAGGATGGAGATACCGCCGACCAGCATCAGGGCCGAGCTCAAGAGTGCTCCCCAAATGCCTTGCGTGCCGAAGGCTACAAAGTACTGCATCGCTTCCTGCCCGGACGCAAACCCGGCGCCGACAACGATGCCGATGAAGGCAAAGGAGATCGCTATTGCGTTTCGAATCATAAAAGGCAGTGTAGTTGATGGGTTGGGCCTGGTCGGTGAATTCGGAACCTTTTTGGTTTGGTTCCATGTGGATCATTCGTCCGTGTTGGCGCGCTGCGCTGCGTCCCTTTTGCGTATGAATGCGAAGACGTCGTCGGCGTATAGGCGCCGGTGCGCCCCGACTTTGTGGCCGGCTAATTGGCCGGTGTCGATGAGCTTCACGACGTGAGGCCTGGACACGTGGAGGAGGTCCGCCGCCTGCTGGGTGGTGAGTTCTTTACGTACGGGCACTATTTCAACCGGCCTGCCCTCCACCTCGTTGGCGAGCACTTCGCGTAGTGTAGAGGCGGCGGATCGTGGAATCCGTAGCGGCTGCTGGGACCCATCGACGACAATGTCGACGCTGCTCGAGTGGGGTTGTGAAAGCGCGATGTCAAGGTCTTCGAGGGCCTGCTGTGCAATAAACGAAAAATGGGATTATGAACTAGGTCTGTTCAGTGAGTCGCATGATGTCTTTTCGGGCGCGGGCGACGCGGGAGCGGATGGTCCCGATGCGCACGCCAGCGATTTTGGCGGCTTCCTCGTAGCTGTAGCCGAGCACTTGCGTGAGGACGATGGCTTCGCGCCTGTCGGGGGCGAGTTCGTTGAGGAGGTTGTGGGCGTCGATAACTTCGGGCCACAGGTTCGGGTCGTCGGTGCTGGGCTGTTGGTTGGCGACGTCGTCGTAGTCACTGTTGGTGGCGCGCGGGCGGCTGCGGTCGTGGCGCACGGAGTCGATCCAGGTGCGGCGCGCGATGGAGAGGAGCCACGTGCGGGCGGTGGAGCGGCCGGCGAAGCGCGGGAGGGCGCCGAGGGCGCGCAGGTAGGTCTCTTGGGTGAGGTCGTCGGCGGCATCGTGTCCTGCGAGGTGGGCGAGGAGGCGCCAGACGTCGTCTTGGGTGGCGGCGATGAAGTCGGTGAGGGCAGCTTTGTCGCCCCGGCCGGCCCGGAGGGCGAGGTCGGTGACGTACTGGCTATCGCTGCTGTTCACGAATAAAAAGGGTACCAGTATTGGAAAAACCCTTGATGCCACTCTGATATTCGCGTACTGTATAAATCGAACCCTAACAATAAGGAGGGCCTAACAATGGCAGAGAAGAACGTAGACCACATCCTTTCGAACGGCGAACGTCCAGCGGGCAAGGGTCAAACCACTCAGCTCGGCGGCCAGCCCGTCCCATCGGAAAACGTGAGTGTTACGCAGGGCCGTCAGGGCGCGAATGTCCTGGATGACATTCACCTCATCGAGAAGCTTGCGCACTTCAACCGCGAGAATGTCCCCGAACGTATTCCACACGCGAAGGGCCACGGAGCATTCGGTGAGCTGCACATCACCGAGGACGTGTCCAAGTACACGAAGGCGAAGCTCTTCCAGCCTGGCACCGTCACCCCGATGGCTGCACGCTTCTCCACCGTTGCTGGTGAGGCAGGCTCCCCAGACACTTGGCGTGACGTTCACGGTTTCGCACTGCGCTTCTACACCGAAGACGGCAACTATGACATTGTCGGCAATAACACCCCGACGTTCTTCCTGCGCGACGGCATCAAGTTCCCGGACTTCATCCACTCCCAGAAGCGCCAGCCGAACTCCGGCCTGCGCGACGACGAGATGCAGTGGGATTTCTGGACTCGCACCCCTGAATCCGCCCACCAGGTGACCTACCTGCTCGGCGACCGCGGCACCCCGAAGACTTCCCGCCACCAGGACGGATTCGGTTCCCACACCTTTCAGTGGATCAACGAGGAAGGCACGCCGGTCTGGGTCAAGTACCACTTCAAGACCCGCCAGGGCTGGGAGTGCTTCACCGACGAAGAAGCCACCGAGAAGGCCGGCACGGACCCGGACTTCCAGCGCGAGGACCTCTTCAACGCCATCAAGGATGGGGACTACCCGATTTGGGACGTCAAGGTGCAGATCATGCCGTTCGAGGAAGCGAAGGACTACCGCTTCAACCCGTTCGACCTCACCAAGACGTGGTCGCAGAAGGACTACCCGCTTATCGACGTCGGCTACTTCGTCCTCAACCGCAACCCGAAGAACTTCCACGCCCAGATCGAGCAGCTGGCACTCGACCCAGCCAACCTGGTCCCAGGCATTGGCCTGTCCCCGGACCGTATGCTGCAGGCGCGCGTCTTTGCGTACGCTGACCAGCAGCGCTACCGCATCGGCGCGAACTACAAGGACCTGCCGGTCAACCGCCCGATCAACCAGGTGAACACCTACGCCGAGCGTGGCTCCATGGCGTACTTCTTCAACGAGGAGAACGAGCCAAACTACAGCCCGAACTCCTACGAGAAGGGCGCCGGCTACCTCGACGACGGCGAAACCTCCGCCAGCGGCCAGGACCTCGGCCTCGCCGAGAACCTGTACGTCAACCCGGATCCGGAGGGCACCGACCTGGTGCGCGCCGCCTACGTCAAGCACGCTGAGGATGATGACTTCGGCCAAGCCGGCACCCTCTACCGCGACGTCTTCGACGACGCCGCCAAGGAGCGCTTCGTGCATAACATCACGAACAAGATGATGGCGATCACCAACAAGGAGATCGAGGAGCGCGTCTACGAATACTGGGGCAAGGTCGACGCTGACCTGGAGACCAAGGTTCGCGAGTCCCTTGCTGCTAAGCGCGCTGCGCAGCAGAAGTAACCCTTAACGATTTAAACCCGCCAGGACGGTGACGTCCCGGCGGGTTTAGGTGTTTGTTGGGTACAGACACGGCGCCACCCCGAGCGTTTTGTTCGTGTCGAGGTGTTAATGGAGTGCGATGCTGGTCGCCGGAAATCGGCTCGGGCGGGTGAAAATGCGCGACCTGCATCGCACTCCTTTAAGCCCACGCTATGAATGGTTTTGGGCGCCAGCAAACCCCAGAACCGGAACCTAGATCCGGTGGTTCGGCCGGTTCGGGTGCCGGTCGCGCTTATCGGAGACGGTCACGCCGTAGAGGGTGCGGCCCATGATGAAGGAGCCGACGGAGCCGACGATCCATACGCCGGCGATGGCGATGATGGCGCGGAGGAAGTCGTTGAGGTCGAAACCGGTGGTGGACCAGGACCAGATCAGCTTGGCAACGACCAGGATCGGGAAGGCGAGGCAGACGGTTGGGCCGAGCAGGTTCGCGCGGGTCAGGGCGTCGGGGGCGCGAAGCTGCAGGAGCGCGGTGGCGACCACGAGCAGGGTGGCCACGATGACGAGCGCTGCGACGATGATTTCGATGATGGTCATTAGCGGCGTCCTCTCGTGATGATGCGGGCCATGGAGATGGTCGGAATGACGCCACAGACAAGGCCTGCGAGGATGGCGATTTCGTAGCCGATCATGGTCGGGGTCCAGATGGACCAGACGAGGAAGATAGTGACCATGGCGTAGAAGATGAGGTCGGCCATGACGGCGCGGGAGAGTTCGTCCTTCACCAGGATGAGGCCGGCGAGGCCGACGAGCAGGCTGAGCGCCATGACGATGACGCAGCCCATGAGAATTGTTTCAAACATGTTCTAGTCCATCCTTTCCGCTGGTGGCAGGGTGTGGTCGTCGGGGTCGCCGAGGTCCACGTAGTGGTCCCACCCGATGGATGCGGGGTCCAGCGGGGTGGCTTTGACTGCCGGGTTGATGCGCTCTTCCATGTCGATGAGGCCGGCGATCTGCTCTAAAGGGTCGCTGCCGAACGCGGCCTGCACCAGCAACACGATCGGGCCGCCTTCCTGGGCGGGGTAGCGCAGTCCGAGGGACAGCGTGCCCGGGGTGACGGTGATGGAGGTGGAGTACCAGAAGATCTGCCAGTCGGTGGTCAGGCGCAGCGGGTAGTAGATGATGATCGGGTCCAGCCCGGTGTTGGGCTTGAACGCGGCGGCGGCTGCGCTGAAGCCGGAGGCGAAGATTTCTTTGATGAGCCAGGCGGTGTAGCCCACGCCGTGTGCGAAGCGTTGCAGCATGGTTAGTTACCTCCTTGGAGGGTGTCCACATCGGGGATGCCGATGGCGTCGTCGCCGAGGACGGCGGTGGTGTAGGAGTCGACGTCGAGAAGGCTATCGACGGCCGCGGTGCTGGCTGCCCAGAGTGGGCCGGCGCCGATGAACATGCCGAGGGACATGAACATGAGCAGCGCGGACGGTGCGAGCAGCTTCGCGCGGACGTTGAGGGCCTTCGGGTAGTGCTGCATTGGGCGGCCCCAGAAGACGCGCTTCCAGACGCGCATCATGGACAGCAGCGCACCGAAGGACGCGACGATGATGGTGGTGATTGCCACCCAGGAGCGCCAGTCGCCGGGTGTAGCGGCGGCGAGCACGATGGTGACTTTGCCGAAGAGGCCGGAGAACGGCGGGAAGCCGACGATGGAGAACGCGCCGGCGACGAAGACGGCGGAGGTCAGCGGGTCGCGGCGTGCGAGGCCGGACAGCTTCGAGATGGTGCCGGTGCCGTAGGTTTCCTCGATGGCACCGACGTTGAGCACGAGTGCTGCGATGGTGATCATGTGATGCAGCGTGTACATGAGGCCGGCGGCAAGCGCGTAGCGGGCGTCGTCGTTAGTAAAGGCCAGCATGATGAGGATGAACGGCATGCCGTTGACCATCTGGTAGCCCAGGACGCGGCGCATGGTGTGCTCGGCAAGGCCGGCGAAGCCACCGATGAGCATGGAGATCACCATGATGACGATGATCAGTGCGTTCCAGCGCGCGTCCATGTCGAAGATGACCACCCAGATGCGGAAGAGCATGTAGACGGCCACCTTGGTGTGCAGGCCGGAGAACAGGCCCATGACGGCGGCACTGGTGGAGGGGTAGGTGCGTGGCAGCCAGGTATGGACCGGGAAGACGCCGGCCTTGGCGGCGATGGCGATGACGACCAGGCCGGTGGCCACGGTGATCGGGCCGTTGCCGGCCGCGGCACCGCGCAGGGCGGCGATGTTGACCGCGCCGGCCACACCGTAGATGTAGCCCACGCCCATCACGAGCAGTGTCGACGCCGCCAGGTTCACCAGCACGAACGTGCGGGCGGACAGCAGGCGGTTGCGGGTGCCGGTCATGGCGATGAGGCCATAGGACGGCAGCAGCATGACCTCGATCATGACGAAGAAGTTGAACAGATCCGCGGTGAGCAGCGCGCCGGAGACACCAGTGATGAGCACCAGGGTCAGCGGCGTGAAGTAGCGCGCCTGGGTTTCACCGGCCACGCTGGCGAACCAGTTGGAGGTCAGCGCCACGATCATGGTGGTGATCAGCATGATGGCCGAGAACTGGTCGGCAGCAAAGGAGATGCCGACGCCACCCTGGTACAGGCCGATGACGTGGGAGATGGTGCCGTGCTCGGCGGTGTAGCTGTACAGCCAAATGGCCAGGCCGAGGTTGATAGCGGGGATGATGAGGCCCAGGGCGTCGTTGCCGCGCTTCCAGGGACTGAGCGTCGTCACCGCCGCCATGATGAGCGGCAGCGCGACGAAGACTGGGAGGATTGCGTCCGCACTCATGCGCGTGGTGCTCCTTCCGTGTTGTTCATCTTGTTCGGGTTGAGGCGCGCGGTGCGGCCTGCGGTGGACAGCGCGGACGGGCTCAGGCGCATCAGGTCGTAGGTGCCTGCGACGCCGGTCGGGTTGTCCATGGTGTCGTCATCCTTGCCGAGTGAGGCCAGCATGAGCAGGATCGTGGTCGTCGCCATGGCGATGACGATGGCGGTGAGCACGAAGGCCTGCGGGAGTGGGTCGGACAAGTCGGCGAATTCGGTGCGGGAGGGGAATGCCTCGCCGCGCCAGGCGCCGACGCCGGTGGCAAGCAGCGTCAGGTTGGAGGCGTGCCCGAAGAGGGACATGCCGAAGATGATGCGGACCATGCCGCGCTGCAGGATCATGTAGACGGACCCTGCAACCAGGACCGCGATGGTAAGTGCCATGACCATGTGGTTTACAGCTCCTTCGTGGTAACTGGGCGCGGGTTTTCCGCGGGGTTGAGTGGGGCTGGGTGGGCGTCGACAGGCTCGGCGGGCGCCTCTGGCTCTGGCACGTCCGGCAGCGGGTTCTCGCCGCCGCGGGTGTAGGTGAGGTCGGAAATCTCGGTGCCTGGGCGCAGGTAGCCGCCGAGCGCGTTGAGCGCCTGCGTGACCATGCCGAGCACGGCGAGGTAGATGCCGAAGTCGAAGATGAGGGACGTCGTCATGTGCTCCCCCGCGATGGTGCCGTGGATGGCGTACATGAAGCCGCCTTCGAGGAACCCGAGGAAGCCGGAGCTGATGGCGATGATGATGCCCCAGCCCGTCAGCCTGATCGGGGTGAGTTGCTTGACGACGTACGCGTCCGCGCCACGGGACAGGTAGTTGAGGCCGAACGCGGTGGCCAGTACGAGCGCTGCGACGAAGCCGCCGCCGGGCGCGGTGTGGCCACGGAAGAAGATGAGGACGGACAGCAGCGCCAGGATCGGTACGACGAGCGCAGACGCCTTGCGCAGTGGCAGCGAGTTGAGCTGCGACTGGCCGAATGGGCGTGGGCGGGTGCCGGCCTCGAACATGTGACGTGGCATGGACTGGACGACGGCCGCGATGACCACTGCCGCCATGCCGAGCACGGAGAGCTCGCCGAGGGTATCGAAGCCACGGAACTCAACGATGATGACGGCGACGATGTTGTCGGCGCTGGTCATCTTGCCGCCCTCGGTGAGGTACCACAGGGCGAGGTCGGAGCGGTCGTGGCGGCCCAGCAGGGCGTAGACGCCGAGGAAGGCGACCACGCCGGCGATGGCAGCGACGACGGCCGCGAAGACCTTGCGTGAGGTCGGGGTCTTGGGGAAGGTGCGTGGCTGGTAGCGCAGCACCACCATGATGATCACGACGGTCAGCGACTCGACGAGGAACTGGGTGAGTGCCACGTCGGGTGCGCCGAGCATGAGCATCTGCAGCGTCATGCCGACGCCGGTGGTGCCCAGCAGTACCGCCGCGGCGAGGCGGGAGCGGGTGCGCACCAGGCCGATGACGGACAGGGCGATGATGGCGAATGGGATGAGGTCCCACCACACGTCGATGCCCTCGGCGCGTGGGGCGAGCGGCATGCCGTCGACACCCTGGGTGAGCACGGCGGTGCTGACGCCCAGGACGAGGATGCACAGCACGAGTGGCAGCAGGTGGCGCGACGGGTTGAACGTGTCCGCCATCGCGCCGAGCCCGCGGCCCACCTTGGAAAGCCCGCGGACCATGGCGTTGAGTAGGTCATTGCCGCTGGTTGGCAGCAGCTGCTTGTTCTCGACGGCCGCGAAGAACGGTTTGCGCACGAAGAGGACGAAGCAAACACCCAGCACGAGCACGATGAGCGAGACGATGAATGGCGCGTTCAGACCGTGCCACAGTGCCAGGTGTGAGTGGAACTCGGTGTCGCCAGTGATGGTGCGCACGCCCGCGTTGATCGGGTTGTCTACCCAGCCGAGCGTGAACGGCAGGACCAGGGAGGTCAGGCCGGGCAGCGCGGCTGGCAGCCAGAGCGCGACGGGCGCTTCGGTGACGTGCGGCATGGGCTTGGTGCCGTCGATAAATGCGCCGAAGACGATCTTCGCCGAGTAGATGAAGGTCAGCAGGGCGGCAAGACCCGCGACGGCGAGCAGCAGCGGGCCGAAGCTTGTGGCGTCGAACGCCGTGAGGATGGATTCCTTCGAAATGAAGCCGAACAGCGGCGGGATGGCGGCCATGGAGGCCGCGGCCACGCAGGTGGAGGCGAAGGTGAACGGCAGCTGCTTGTACAGCTGGCCGAGGCGGCGGATGTCGCGGGAGCCGGCCTGGTGGTCAATGACGCCGATGAGCATGAACAGGGAGGACTTGAATAGCGCGTGGGCCAGCGTGTGCACCATCGCGGCGGCGAGTGCCGCCGGGGTGCCGATGCCGATCGCCGCGACGATCCAACCCAGGTGGGAAACCGTGGAGTAAGCCGTCAGGTGCTTCAGGTCCGTCTTCGTAATGGCGAAGGCTGCCGACATCAGCGCGGTAAACAGGCCGGTGACCAGCAGCAGCGTGTTCCACGCGGTGACGTCGTGGAAGATGGTGGAGAAGCGCAGCAGGACGTAGACGCCCGCCTTGACCACTGCCGCCGCGTGCAGGAACGCGGAGACTGGCGTGGCTGCCGCCATGGCTTCAGGCAGCCAGAAGTGGAAGGGGAATTGCGCGGCCTTGGTGAAGGCGGAGAAGCCGATGAGCAGCGCCACCGTGGTGGTCAGCCCCGGCGACTGCGCCCAGACCGGCGACGCGAGCACTGCGCTGAGCTGCGTCGTTCCTGCCGCGACGGAGACGACCGCCAGGCCCGCCAGCAGCGTCAGCCCGCCGAAGAAGGTCAGGATGAGCGTGCGGTAGGAGCCGGCTTCGCCGCCGGAGCCGGAGCGGGCGATGAGCATGAAGGACGCGATCGAGACGAGCTCCCAGCCGATGAAGAGGAGCACGGTGTCGTCCGCAAGCACGAGCAGCAGCACCGAGAGGGTAAACGCCGTCATGATGGTGTAGAAGCTGGTGTTGCCCTCGCGCTTCGGCAGGTATGCGGCCGAATATATGAGGACAATGCCGCCAATGACGAGTGCGAGCAACGCAAAGAAGATGCTCAGGCCGTCCGCGCGCAGTGAGAACGCGATTTCGGTGCCGGGCCCGAGGATGTCGTTGGCCCAGGTGACGGACCACGTTTCCACGTTGCCTTGGGAAATGCTGGGAAATTCGCGGCCCAGCGTGACCGCTGCGGCGAACAGCAGGAGCGCCAGCGGCCAGCCTGCTTTCCTGTCGAAAACTCGCACGAGCAGCGGCGATAGCGGAACTGTCGCGGCCACGAATGCGAGCACGAGAGGTAGTGCCATGGTGAACCCTCTCTGAGTTTGGGATTTGAAAACTGTCAGTTGCTTTAAAGGGTAGCAACAAGCTTGGACAAGGCCACAACATCTTTGGGAGCGTGCGGTGTGCCTTCCAGCATTCATGCAGTTGCAGGGGTTACATTGTGCACCATGAAGTGGCGCGTGTTGTGTGTGTTGTTGGTGTGTATTGTTGCGGCGTTCCTGCCGTTGAGCCCGGTGAGTACTTGGATGTCCACGCAGGGGGATGCCAGCGCGCCGCAGTTGCCGTCGGATCAGGGCAACCCGAACGAGGCGCGCCGCGCGGCGGGGGAGGCCAACACGCAGGCGGGCTTTCTCACGCAGGGCACCAAAGAGCTTGTCGACGGCACCTCCCAACTCACCGGCGGCGCCGACGAACTCGTCGCCGCGATCTCCCAGGCGCAGGCTGGTGCGCAGGAGTTGTCGGCCGGGATGGTGCAGCTACAGGCGGCGACGGGCCAGCTCGGGGGTGGCGCGACGGAGGTCGCGGACGCGATTGGCCAGGTTGTTGAGCAGGCCACGGCCTTCGATGCGGTGCGTGGCCAGGTCACCGCTGCCATCGACCGCGCCCTCGTATCGACGAAGGCCTCCAAGGACCCGGACGTCATCGCCGCACGCGAGCAGCTTCAACAACTGAAGGTCCAGGCGGACAATGCCCAGTTGCCGCCGGAGGTTGTCGCCCAGATGAACAAGCTGCGCGACGGCTCCCGCGAGGTAGCCAACCAGCTAGCGGTGCCGGGCTACGCCTACCACGACGGCGTCTACACGGCCACGAACGGCGCCCAGCAGCTGGCGAGTGGACTGACTCAGCTCAATAACGAGGCGCAGGGCGCGGTCGGCGGTATTGCACAGCTTGATGAGGGTGTCGCAAAGATTGACCACATGGCGAACCTGACCGCCGACCAGATTCGCGCGGTGCGTGGCGCGCTCCCGGCGCCGGCGGCGGCGCAGGCGGGTGCGGAGGCGCAGGAGCCGCAGGAGTCCTCGCTGGCGCCGGTTGCGGCGATGCTGGTCGCGGCGCTCGTGGGGCTGGGTGGCGTCGGCGTCGCTGCGGCGGCGTGGATGTCCCGCACGAGGCGCTGGCTGGCGCTGGCGCTAGGCGTCGTGCTCCTGGCGGTTGCTGGCTGGGTGCTGGTGTTCATCCTCGGCCACAACCTGAGCCCGGCCGCTCTGGGGATCGCGGCTCTCGCGCTGCTGTGCGGTGCGGCCGCCTCCGTTGGTGTGACGACGGCGCTCGCGGCGCTGTTTGGCCGCGGATGGGGGAGTCTGGTTGCCGCAATCCTGATAATTCTTCAGATGGGGGTAGTCGGGTGGGTTTGGAAAGCCGCCGCGGCTGCCCCTGTTAGTGGGGTCCTCGAGGCACTTTCTTCGGCGATGCCGATGCACTGGCTGGCCGCGTCGCTCTCGAGCGCGGGCAATAACGGCTCTGCGCAGGCACTATGGATTGGTATCGCTATGAGCGCGCTCGTCGCGGCGGTCGGGCTGCTGGGCGGAGTACCGCAGCGACGTGACGTTGCGGTTCACGTGGAGGAATAATCCGAGCACACGGACATGGTTCCTACTTTCGGATGGGTTTGTGTTAATCTAGCGATGCTCATTTCAAGTAATAGGGGCTTGGATTGAGTGGTCTCCTTTCGCCCATTGTGGGCAAGAAAGGGGTTAGGGATGGGGAAGGCCCCGTCGGCTTCGGCTGGCGGGGCCTTCACTTATTGCCACTTATGCAACGTTAAGAGTGTACGAAGCGCACAGCCCGAATTACGCTGTTACTGACAAATCGTTGTGAAAAGTGAAGGGCAGCCACATGCAAGGCACATTTCCGGGCGCGGGGCGTCGGAAAGTACGTGTTGGAATTACCGTAACGTCTGCGATAGCGCTCGCGTTGGGGAGCGCGGCTGTGGTTGTACCTTCCCCTGCTGCATATGCGCAGGAGAACTTGGCGTACACCGGTGCGGTGATCGGCGCTGAGCAGCTGGCGAAGTCAGAGGGGCTGGGCGATGATGCCTGCCGAGTGGTGCTGGAGAAGGACGATGTCGGCAAGGACGTTGCGGGTTTCAGGTTTGACGCGCTCAACCCTGGCGAGTACTCCGAGAGCGCAACTGAGTTCGGCATTCAGCTGCACTTCAACGCGGACAAGCAGCGCACCTTCACGGATACAGGGTTTAGCGACAGCGGGCCTGTTCCAGTCGAAGCTGGCGAGCTAGGCGTTGTCCCCGCGGACGAGAAGCTCGATGGCGGTAACCCGTTCACGGTGAACAACACTGCTGAGCCCGCCGAAATTACCGCTTCCCGAGTTCAGCGCAACTTGAACGGCGCGTTCCCCTTCACGGAACAGTTCCAGCAACAAGCCGTGAGCCCGGAAGGGCTCACCTTTGCGTGGAAAGGGGCTTACACAAAGGAAGACTCTGACCACAGGTTTTTCAAAAGCCAAAACTTCCAAGCTGACGCGAACGCAAACCCTTGGCCGAGCGAGACCGACGATTGCGTCCCCCTCAAACTTGATTGGGAGCACATTTCGAAGGCCGTGATCAAGCCGGGGGAGAAGGTCAAGATCGCCTCTGCCGGCGGGATGTTCACGGAACGTGACCTGGATCGTCTGCGCATTCAGGTCGCGGACGGCAGCGGCAAGGTGCTCGAGCACGTCACCATCACGCGCGATGGCTCCGACTTCTTCCTTACCTGGCCGAAGTTCGCCGACGACGCCGAGCTCGACGGCCTCCAGGGCCTCACGTTTACCGCGGTTGCGCTGCCGCGCAGTGTCGAGGAGCTCGAGGCTATCGCTCAGAACCACGCGTACGAAGATACAAGGGTTGGGGTAACGGCCAGCTCCATTGCGCTGCCACGCTATAACACCGCCAACGAGCTCAGCTCGCACGCGATCAGCGTGGATGACACGCTTTACCACGATCCGCAGTTCACCAGGTCTGAGGTCAACATCACCTCCGGGATCTCAAAGGATGCGATTGTCTTCGAGGAGCGTCCCGACGCAAACGGGCACACCCTCGCCGACCTGAGGGAGAAGTTCGACGCCACCATCACCCTCGACGAGAGCCTCGTCTACGACGGCTGGACCGCCAAGTTCGCCGACGAGGAAAAGGGCGACTACAGGGTGATCATGACGGCGCCGGAGGGCGTCGATAAGCCGACCCCTGGGACGTTTGCGCAGCCTGTGGTGCATGTTCGTTACTCGAACGGCTCCAAGGACGCCATCCCGCTGCTCGTTGTCGTCGAGCCGAATCACACGCAGCAGACCAACCTCGAGTACCCCGCGGAGCCAGTGCGGGGCGCCCAAAACACAACACTTACCGCCAAGGCGAGCCTGACGCGGGTGCTGGGCAAGGGGGACGTCATCAAGCCGAAGAAATTCGAGCTTATCGACGCCCCCTCCGACAAAGACGGCTGGAACGTCACAGTCGATAAGGAAGGCACCGTCATCGCCAAGGCGAAGGCAACCGTGCCGAACTTCACCACCATCAAACCCGTGGTGAAGGCGACCTACCCGGATGGCACAACCGACGAAGCGTCGGTGTCCTTCCAGGTGTTCTCGGACGTGAAGGTGCCGTCATATGGCTCGGTCTCGGGTGAGGCGGCAGACCGCGTGACGCTTACGCCGACCGTGCCGAAGGTTGGCCTCGGCGGCAACGCGCACGACGAAACACCGAACCGCTACACCTTCCCTAACGGCTCCCAGCAGTACAAAGTCGGCGACTGGAGCGTCACTCTCGACGCCACCACCGGCGAGCTGACCGTCACCATCCCGGACACCGCGCTGCCGGGCGCCTACATCACGGTGCCGGTGCGAACCCACTACGCTAGCGGCGCCGTGCCGCAGGAAACCACCGCCACCATCAACGTGATCGGCGACGGTACGGGCACCGACGTTGCGAACTACCCGCAGAGCTTCACCAAGCCCGGGCTGCCGGTCTCCTCGATGATCAGCACCCTGCTGGCGGACCCGGTGAAGGCGAAATACAGCCTGCCGGAGCAACTCCCGGACGGCTGGACGTTCGACGTGTCGAAGGAGGGCGTGGTCACGGCCACTCCGCCGAAGGATGCGCGGCCCGGTGACCAGGCGATCATCGACATCCACGTCCGCTACCCGGACGGCTCCGAGGCGGACGTCCCGGCGGCGTTCACCGTCGTCGGCGACGACAAGGGCATGAACAACCCGCGGTACCAAACCAAGTCGGGCAAGCCGGGCACCACGGTCACGAGCAAGCTGGACACTGGAAGCGTCCGGGACATTTCGGAACCGAAGTTCGCACTGATCACGGACCCGAAGGACAAGCACTACATCGCTCCGCCGCGTAACCTCCGGTGGGAGCAGGTCAAGATCGACCCGAAGACGGGCACCATCACCACCCCGGTCAGCGAGCGCGCCGTACCGGGCAGCTCCGCGGACATCCCGGTGCGCGTGACCTATAAGGACGGCACGACCGCCATCATCGTCGCCACCGTGGTCGTCCTCGGTGAGCAGCGCGCCGTCTACGAGCCGCGATACGAGCAGCAGGAGGCGAAGCCGGGCGTCGACAAGCGATCTGAGATCACCGAGCCCACCCGCATCCCTGCCCGCGACCTCGCGGAAAAGACGCCGTTCAGCGTGCCTGCGAGCCTCGACGGCTGGAAGCTGCGCGTCGACGACGCTGGCGTGGTCACCGCGACCCCGCCGAAGGATGCCGAGTCGGGTAACCACCTCAACGTCCCCGTCACCGTTACCTACCAGGACGGCTCGAAAGACGTGGTCACCGCGGCGTTCGTCGTGGTCAGGGAGCCCGCGCCTGACGTCTCCTTCGACATCAACACCGAGTACGAAGTCATCGTGCCGTTTGAGACACAGATCGTCTTCGACCCCACACTCGACGTAGGCACGCAGGTCGTCGACGCCGAACACCCCGGCGTGCTCGGCACCGACAAAGTGACCACGACCAGGACCATCACGAACTCCGAGGTGGTCAGCACACGCATCGAGCAGACGCGCATCGCGGACCCGCAGGATCGCATCGTGCGCGTCGGCACGAAGGAAACACCGGGCGTCACGCCGGAAATCCACTGGTCTGAAGAGACGCCGTACCGCGTCATCATCCGGGAAGACCCGACGCTCGAAGCCGGCACCCACAAGGTCGCACAGCGCGGCAAGGTGGGCAGGATCTCCTACAAAATTATCGACGGCATCGCGCAGAAACCGCAGGTCGTCGACGCTGAGGACCAGGTCATTTTGGTCGGCACCAAGAAGGAATCCAAGCAGACAGAGCTACGCGAGACCATCCACACCCCCGTGCCGTTCGAGACCGAAATCCGCCAGGTAGACAGCCTGCCCGCTGGCGTGGTCAAGACCATCCAGGAAGGCTCCTACGGCCAAACCATCACGGAGAAGACCTGGCAGCTTGTCGACGGCCACGTCGTCGGCAACCCCGTCGAACACACCACCACGACCAAGACCCCGGTCAAGCGCATCATCGAGGTCGGCGTCGGCCACATCGTGCCAACCTACGGCAAGGTCGTCCAGGAACCGGGCGTAACCGATGAGGTCCCTCTCCACGAAGGCTCCAAGGTGCCTTCTGACGCTACCTTCGAAATCGACCCCGAGTGGAAGCCAACCATCCCGGGCTGGACCGCCACCGTCGACGAGCACGGCCGCGTCTTCTCGACGCCGCCAGCCGATGCCAAGCCCGGCGACTCCATCCTCATCCCCGTCAAGGTCACCTACACCGACGGAGCCATCCTGGTAGTCCCGGCGTTCGCGGCCATCAAGGAAACCGACGAATCCCCGCACGTCAGCTACGCCTCCGCCTCCGTCCTTCCCGGCGAGACGAGTACTCAGCCTGCAACCAACGCCACCGACGGCAACCGCTACTCGGTACCCGACCGGGTCAATGGCTGGAAGGTGAGCGTCGACGAGCACGGCACCGTTACCGCGACCGCGCCGAAGTCCGCCACCCCAGGTGCCTGGATCCGCGTCCCTGTCACCGTCACCCCAGCCCACGGCGAGGCCTACACCACCCAGGCCGTCTTCACCGTGGCCAACGTGCCGACCGGGCCAGTTGAACCTACTTCTTCCGCGACTGCTGCGCCGGAGCCGTCCCCGACTGCCACTCCGACTGCTCCTTCTGTACCTATCGCGCCAGCACCGTCGTACCCGCCGGCCATCACCGCGCCGGGCGTGCCGACGTCCATCAAGATCAGCGGCCACACCGACGGCAACACCTACAAGCTCGGCGCCCTGCCGACCGGGTGGCGGGCCTCCGTGTCCGCCTCGGGAGATCTGCTGGTCACCCCACCCGCCTCCGCCGAAGTCGGTGAGAAGGTTGACATCCCCGTCACCGTCACCACAGCCACGGGCGCAACATACGAGGTGAAGACTGTCGTGGGGGTCATCGCGAAGGGTGGCACTACCACGAGTCCGACCACGCCTGCGCCGACCACATCTACTCCCACTCCAGCCGATTCATCTGCCGACGGCTTCAAGCGCTGCATGGCCAACATGTTCGCGCTCAACAGCCCGATCCTCTGGCTGCTGCCAATCGGGCTCGCCGCCGCAGTTGGCATTGGCGTTGCGAACACGATGCAGCCACAGATCAACGCCGCTCTTGGGCAGTTCAACGACTCCCTGCGCCACGTAGGCCACGGGTTCGAGGGCCAGATTGCCGCCATTAACAGGCAGTTCGGCGTCGACGCCCGTCAGCTGCAGCCCGTTGCTATCGCGCTTGGAGCCATCGCAGTCGGCAGCCTGGCGATCTCCCTGATCGCGCAGGCATGCCAGCCCGAGGGCTTTGACCGTGGCATGACCGTCCTCGGTTCCTCCAAAGATGGTGAGCCAGTGCCAAAGGACGCATCTTCCGAAAAGTAGGCCTTTTGGGACCTGCGAGTTTAGACGTCTAATCCAAATGGTGTTGCGTCCTTTGGCACTCGCCCCGGTTGGGGTGACACCAAATTCCTGTACGAGGTTTTCGTGACCTGGGCTTTTCCGGATCTGCGTGGGAAAACCGGGAATTTGGTGTCTAGCCCGTTCGTCGTGACACCAAATTCCCACCCTGCCCCTTGGCGACCTGGGGAAACGCCGACGGTGCTCCCCAAAAAACAAGGAATGTGGTGCGCGGGTCCCAAGCCCACCTGAGCAACGCGAAACCCCGCCGCGAAAGCGGCGGGGTTCTATTGGTCGGGATAACAGGATTTGAACCTGCGACCTCTTCGTCCCGAACGAAGCGCGCTACCAAGCTGCGCCATATCCCGTGGGCACCTGGTTACTTTACTCCTGTGCCCGCGAAAAACAAAAGCCGTGGTCAGGGCCGCTCCGTGATGTGGAGGAGCGCTGCGGATGGCGGGCAGAAGATCCGTACGGGGGCGTATTTGGAGGTGCCCAGCCCGTTGGAGACTTCCATCCACATGCGGCCGAAGCGGTGGAGGCCGGAGGCGCGCTCACGGTCGATGTCGGCGTTGGTGACGATGGCGCGCTCGCCAGGTAGGCAGATCTGCCCGCCGTGGGTGTGGCCGGATAGCGCCAGTTGGTAGCCGTCGCGCTCGAAGGCGTCGAGGACTTCCCGGTAGGGGGCGTGGAGAAGCGCGATGGAGAGGTCGGCGTCGGGGTTGGGGGCGCCGGCGATGGTGGAGTAGTCGTGCAGGTTGTGGTGTGGGTCGTCGACGCCTGCGAGGGCGAGGCGGACGTCGTTAATTTTGAATTCGAGCCTGCGGTGTGTGGCGTCGTGCCAGCCGTGCTCCTGGAATGCGGCGCGCATGCCTTCCCAGGGGAGGTCGACGTAGGAGGGCTCGCGCTTGGTGCCGAGGAGGTATTTGAAGGGGTTGACGGGGCGGGGTGCCCAGTAGTCGTTGGTGCCGAAGACGAACGCACCCGGGACGTCGAGGAGGGGGCCGAGGGCCTGGAAGACCCAGGGCACGCCCTTGGGGTCGGAGAGGTTGTCGCCGGTGTTGATCACCAGGTCGGGTTGGAGTTCGGCGAGGCTGGAGACCCAGGCGACTTTGGCGCGTTGGCCTGGGATCATGTGGAGGTCGCTGACGTGCAAGATGTCGAAGGAGTCCCGCCCGTTGAGGGTGCCGGGAGGGAGGAGGGGGAGGGTGTATTCCTTCAGTCGGTAGTTGTTGAGTTGGCTCACGCCGTACGCGGCGGTGGCCATGCCGGTCGCAGCGATGACGCCGACGGCGCGTGTCAGGCGTTTGAGGGAAGTATTCACGCGTCCTAGCGTACAGATGGACTACGCTTTCCCACATGAGTGAATTGAAAGCACAGCTGCGCGCAGACCTGAAGACCGCGATGAAGGCGAAGGAGAAGGAACGCACCGGCACGATCCGTATGTTGCTGGCAGCGATCCAGACCGCTGAGACCGAGGGCACGAAGCACGAGGTGGACGATGCGGAGATCCTGAAGATCATTGCCCGCGAGGTGAAGAAGCGCCGCGAGTCCGCGGAGATTTACGCCACGAACGGCCGCCAAGAGCTTGCCGACGCCGAACTCCGCGAAGCCGAAATCCTCGAAGCGTACCAGCCTGCCCAGCTCACGGACGAGGAGGTTGACGCCCTGGTGGAGGAGGCCGTCGCCGAGGTTGGTGCGGAGTCGATGGCGCAGATGGGACAGGTCATGAAGGCTGCGAACGCGAAAGCCGCCGGCCGTGTTGACGGCAAGCGGCTCTCCACGGCGGTCAAGGCCCGCCTGAGCTAAGGCTGAGCTAGCACCCAGCCTTATTGGAAGACGTTCGTGAGCGCATCGCGGGCGTCGTTAAGTGATTGCTGGATGCCGTCGAAGTCGACGGCGGGGGCCTGCGTGCTGGTCGGCGGGGGTGTGGACGCCGACGGTGACGCGGTGGGGGCGGCGGCGCTGCCGTCGGACACGTTGAGGGTCACCATGGTGCCCTGCGTGAGCGCGGGGTTGGCGGGGATCGCGGCGATGACGTTGCCGGCGGGCACCCCGTTGCCGAAGACGGTTTGGGTGGTCACGTTGAACCCTTGCGCCTGGAGCTGCTGCTTCGCTGTGGCGGCCGGGAGGCCGACGACGGCGTCGAGCGCCGATTGCTTCGTGCCGCGCGTGTAGGTCGCGTTGGTCGGTGGTAGGCCTGCGCCCGCGGCGCCGGGGACGCCGTGGGCGGCCTGGAACCAGGTGCGCGCGGCCTCGTTGCCGCCGAACAGGTTGCCAACGGAGCACTGGCGCACCGGGCCGGTGCACAGCGGGGGGGGTTGGGTGCCGTCGTTGAAGATGTACGGTGCGCCGGCCATCCCGCGGGTGAACCCGAGGAACGCGGAGGACTGGTGGGACTCCGTGGTGCCGGTCTTGGCCGCGACGGGCGCGGTCCACCGGGAGGCGGCGGCTGCGTCCTTGGCGGTGCCGTCGATAGTGTCGTGTGACATGCCGAGGGCGAGCGCGCCGGCGATGTCTGGGTCGATGACTTGCTCGCACGGCGGGCGCTGGATGAACACTTCCTGCCCGTGCTTATCCACGACGCTCTTGATCGGGTTCGGCTCGCACCAGCGGCCGCCGGCGGCGAGGGTGGCGCCCACGTTGGACAGCTCGAGCGGGTTCACGGCCGTGGGGCCCAGGACGAAGGAGCCCATGTTCTCTTCCTTCGCGGCTTGGGCGACGGAGCGGCCGTCGCCAAACGTATTGGGTTCGGTGTAGGAGCGAAGGCCCAGGCGCACCGCCATATCCACTGTTGGGGTGACGCCGACGCTCTGGATGAGCTCGATGAACGAGGTGTTCGGGGACTTAGCCAGGGCGTCGCGCAGCGTCATCTGCGGCGGGTAGACGCCGGCGTTCTCCACGCAGTAGGCGCCCGGCGGGCAGCCGGCGGCGCCGCCCTTGCCCATGCCGTAGACCACGGAGCGTGCCGGGGTGTTCAGCATGGAGTCGAGGCCGTAGCCCTGCTCGAGCGCTGCAGCCGCCGTGAAAATCTTGAACACGGAACCGGCGCCATTGCCCACCATGGAGGTCGGCTGCGGCATGATCGTCTGGTGCTTCTCCAGCTCGAGGCCGTAGTAGCGCGAGGATGCCATCGCGAGGATGTCGCGGGAGTCCGTGCCAGGCCGGATCACGTTGAGGACCTCGGCCACGCCGTGGGTGGCTGGGTTGACGTTGTTGCGTACCGCCTGCACTGTCGAGGCCTGCACCGCCGGGTCGAGGGTGGTGGTGATGGTGTAGGATCCGCGCTCGATCTCGTCGAGGCTTAAGCCTTTGCTCTCCAGGTACTGCAGGGCGTAGTCGCACATAAAGCCTGCGTCACCGGCGGTGATACAGCCGTCCGGCAAACCCTTCGGCTTGTCCACCACGCCCAGTGGGGTCGCCGCGTAGCGGTCCGCTTCCGCCTGCGTGAGGTGGCCTTCGTTCACCATGTTCTGCAGCACGGTGTTGCGGCGCTGCGTCGCACCCTCCGGGTTCGTGTACGGGTTCAGGTACTCCACGGACTGCAGCAGCCCCACCAGCAGCGCCGCCTGTGGCGGGTTCAGTTCAGCGGCGGGGATGTCAAAATAGATGCGGGCTGCGGCTTCGATGCCGTAGGCGTGGTTTCCGAAGGAAACTAGGTTGAGGTAGCGGGTAAGGATCTCGTCCTTCGTCAGCGTCTTGTCCAGGTCGGAGGCCATGCGCATTTCGCGCAGCTTCCTCGGGATCGACTGCTCGGTCGCCGCCTGCGCCTCCTCATCATTGCCTGCCTCAACCAACCACAGGTAGTTCTTCACGTACTGCTGATTAATTGTCGACGCCCCCTGCTCGACACCACCCGCCAGCACATTGGTCACCATGGCCCTCGCAAAGCCCTGCATATCAACGCCGTCGTGCATATAAAAGCGTCGATCCTCTGTGGAAACCAGCGCATGTTTTACATGCGCTGAAATTTTTTCGCTTGGAACCTCGTATCTACGCTGTTTGTATAACCACGCAATGGGGGTGCCGTTGACGTCCGTAACGGTCGTGACACCGGGGACATCGCCGTGTGTCAGGTCGAGCAGATTCGACTGCATTGTATTCGCGGTGCGCGCAATCGCGAGGCCCGTCAGGCCTGCGACCGGCGCCAAACACAGGGCAATCGCCAGCGCAACGGCGCAAAGGCCGAGCAAAAGGTTTCCAAAGGAACGAAGTGCAGTCACACCGTTACCTTAAATGAAACGCGGGGGAGAGTGAATAGGACGCCCCCACCTTTCATGTGATGCATTTTACAAGGTGCATACCCTGTGAATACACTTACAAGCGCTTAATGGGTCTAAGTATTATACTTTGCCTCCGCTTGAAAGGAGACCGATTCATGACTGCCACTCTTGGAACCGCGACTTGCGAGGACACCCGCGCCATTCCGCGCCGCGTGAACTCTGCTGGGGATCTTGTGTTTGACCGTGGGGAGTGGATTACGCGTGCAATCTGTCGCACAGGTGACCCGGATGCTCTCTTCGTGCAAGGTGCCGAGCAGCGCAAGGCTGCAGAAATTTGTCGACGCTGCCCCGTCCAACTCGAGTGCCTCGCCGAGGCGCTGGAAAACCGTGTCGAGTTCGGCGTGTGGGGCGGCCTGACCGAGCGCCAGCGCCGCGCCGTCCTGCGTAAGAACCCACAGGTCAACGACTGGGGCGAGCACCTCGTCGCCGGCCGCGAGATTATCGGCCTCTAGAATTCGTCTAGGGTAGTGGCCATGACGAAATGGGAATACGCAACGGTTCCGTTGCTCACGCACGCCACGAAGCAAATCCTGGACACCTGGGGTGAAGACGGCTGGGAACTGGTCACCGTCACCCCAGGGCCGACGCCGGACAGCGTCGTCGCCTACATGAAGCGCCCGCTGGAGTAGGCCATGGCACACACTGATTGGGCCGCGCGCCTTACCGAACTCGGCATCACCCTGCCCGCCGTCGCCGCGCCCGTCGCGGCCTACGTCCCTGCGGTGCAGACCGGCAACCACGTGCACACCTCGGGGCAGCTCCCATTTATCGACGGCACCCTGCCTGCCACCGGCAAAGTCGGCGCGGACGTCTCCGCCGAGGACGCCTACGGCTACGCCCGGCAGGCCGCCCTCAACGCGTTAGCTGCCGTCGATAATTTGGTGGGCCTCGAGCGCATCAAGCGCGTGGTGAAAGTCGTGGGCTTCGTCGCCTCCGACCCGGCCTTCACCGGCCAGCCCGGCGTGATCAACGGCGCCTCCGACGTCATCGGCGACATTTTCGGCGACGCCGGCGCCCACGCCCGCTCCGCCGTCGGCGTTGCCGTGCTGCCGCTCGACAGCCCAGTCGAAGTGGAGCTCGTCGTCGAGCTGCAGTGATACCGCGCGGTGCCCCTAAGCGGGGGAATCGCGTTGTTTCGCAGCAAAATCCGCGCGCAAGGCGGTAGGGTGGGTGGCATGCAGCATCCCGCTTATAGTCAGTTGCGTCCTGTAACGGCATCCGTCGCGGTCGTTCTTGCGCCCAATCCAAGCTACGTGGCGCTCGAAGGCACAAACTCCTGGGTTGTGCGCGACCCCGAAGACGAGTACAGCATCGTCGTCGACCCGGGCCCAGAAGACGAAGGCCACCTCAACGTCCTGCAGTCCAAAGCGGACAAGGTTGCCCTCATCCTGCTGACCCACCGCCACCACGACCACGCCGACGGCGCCCGCCGCTTCTCGCAGCTCACCGGCGCCCCAATCCGCGCTCTTGACGCCCGCTACACCCACGGCGCCGAACCGCTCACCGATGGCGAAATCATCTCCATCGAAGGCGTCTCCCCCAAGATCCAGGTCGTCGCGACCCCGGGTCACACCGCGGACTCTACCTGCTTCTTCGTCTACACCCACGACGTCGAAGACGACCAGCTCGAAGGCATCATTACCGGCGATACCATCGCCGGCCGCCACACCACCATGATCTCTGAAACCGACGGCGACCTGGCGCAATACCTGGAAACGCTGTCCATGCTGGAGCGCCGCGGTAAGAACATCCCGCTGCTGCCAGGTCACGGACCTGATGCCCCGGACCTCTCCGCGTTCGCCCGCAAGTACATCGACCGTCGCGAGCAGCGCCTCGACCAGATCCGTGAGGCCCTGAAGAAGTACGGCGAGGACGTAGACATCAACACCCTTGTCGACGCCATCTACGACGACGTCGACCCAGTCCTCCGCGGCGCCGCCGAACAGTCCACGCGCGTCGCCCTGCGTTACCTGAAGGAACACTAGTTGTTGGTGTTTTGAGTTCTAGAGCCCTAGTTGCCTTAGTTGTGGATGCTGGCAGCTAGGGCTTTTGTGTTGCCTTTGGTGCTTGGCTCAATCTGCTCGGCACCAAATTCCCGGTTTTGGGCAGGCCGGTCTGCAAAGGCCCAGGTCGCCGAAGCCTAGTGTGGGAATTTGGTGCACACTCCCAGGGCTCCAGTGCCAAGGGACGCAATCCAAAAGAAACTAGACATTCAAACAGCCTGGTAGAAAAAGGACTACTCAAAAGAAGGTACGTCCTTTGGCACTGGCGGTGAAGGGGGGACCTCACAAGTGCAGAAGAAAACCCCCGGGGAAGGCCCGGGGGCTCACAAAACAGGCAAAAACTAGAACAGCAGCCTACCGTGCGCGGCGGGCGAGGTGCTCCGTGTTCACGATGACCACGGACTTGCCTTCGAGGCGGATCCAGTCGCGGTGGGCGAAGGTTGCCAGGGCTTTGTTGACGGTCTCGCGGGAGGCGCCGACAAGCTGGGCGATTTCTTCCTGGGTGAGGTCGTGGTTCACGCGCAGGACGCCGCCTTCCTGGGTGCCGAACCGGTTGGCCAGCTGGAGGAGGGTTTTGGCAACGCGGCCGGGGACGTCGGTGAAGATGAGGTCGGCGAGGGACGCGTTGGTGCGGCGGAGGCGGCGGGCCAGGACGCGGAGGAGCTGCTGGGAGATCTCTGGGTGGTTGTCGATCCACTTCTTCAGCAGCATGGAGTCCATGGTGGCCGCGGTGACTTCGGTGACGCACACTGCGGAGGAGGTGCGTGGTCCTGGGTCGAAGATGGACAGTTCGCCGAACATGTCGGAGGGGCCCATGACGGAGAGGAGGTTTTCGCGTCCGTCGGGGGCGTGGCGCGCGAGTTTCACTTTGCCGCTGATGATGATGTAGAGGCGGTTGCCGGGTTCACCTTCGTCGAAAATAGTGGTGCCGCGGTTGAATGTGACTGTTTCCATGTCTTGGATCAGTGCTGCGACGGCCGCGGGATCCACGCCTTGAAATATGCCCGCGCGGGCGAGAATTTCGTGTGCGCCTTCCATGAATCCTCCTTGTGGACGGGTGTGACAGTCCGTGTCGGTTGTCACGTTAGCTCTTGAAGTGTGCGTGAGTCACACCACACTGGAACTGTACCACTAGTCGACGACTGCGGACTCTAAGTGTTCCATTCCTATGGTGAACAGCCCGAGAATGAGGGGAATCGCGACGACTAAGAGTACTGCCATGCGTCCATCGTATCGCTTACCCCGTTAAGGTGAGAAAGCATGTCTGGTTCGTTGACGCCGCAGCAGCGGCGGGTCCCTGGTAAGCATCCGGTGTTGAAGGGGGAGGAGTCGCCGTTGACGCGGAAGCGTCGCGCGCGGAGGATTAATCGTACGCTGGCGAAAGCGTTCCCTGATGCCCATGCGGAGTTGGATTTTTCGAACCCGCTGGAGTTGCTTGTGGCGACGGTGTTGTCGGCGCAGACGACGGATGTGCGGGTGAATCAGGTCACCCCCGCGCTGTTCCGGGCGTACCCGACGGCGGCGGATTATGCGGCGGCGTCGCAGGCGGAGGTGGAGGAGATCATTCGCCCGACGGGTTTCTTCCGTGCGAAGGCTGCGAACTTGATTGGGTTGGGGCAGAAGTTGGTGTCGGATTTTGAGGGTGAGGTGCCGGTCGCGTTGGAGGACTTGGTGAGCTTGCCGGGGGTGGGGCGCAAGACGGCGCACGTTGTGCGGGGGAATGCGTTTGGGAGGCCGGGGCTGACCGTCGATACGCATTTTCAGCGTTTGATGCACAGGCTGAAGCTTATCGACGCCTCCTTAGGCTCAAATGCGGTGAAGATCGAGCATGCTGTGGCTGAGTTGATTGAGCCTTCGGAGTGGACGATGTTTTCGCATCGGATCATTTTTGAGGGCCGGAGGGTCTGTCATGCCAAGTCGCCGGCGTGTGGTGTCTGCCCTATCGCGTACGATTGTCCCAGCTTTGGTCTGGAGGGTCCGACGGATCCTGCTGAGGCGGCGAAACGTGTCAAGGGCGAGATGGAGCAGGTGTGAGCGCGAGTAGGTCGGTGGTTGCGAGCGTCGCTGCGATTGTGGTGGTGTCGGCGCTGGTGGTTGGGGGTGCGTGGCAGTTGTTGCAACCTGGGGAACCGGCGCAGCCGGATAACCAGCCCGCCACGACGGCGCAGGTGGCGCAGCGCCCGGATTGCCCGGGCCCGACTGTGGCCGGCGTCGCGTTGCCGTGTTTGGGTGGGGAGTCGGGCCAGGAGTCGGAGTCGGGCTTGACGGTGGTGAACGTGTGGGCGTGGTGGTGCGAGCCGTGCCGCGCGGAGTTGCCGTTGTTTGACGCGCTGGCGAAGGCGCACCCGGACGTGCGTGTGGTGGGTGTGCACGCGGATGGCAACGCTGCGAATGGGGCGGCGTTGTTGGGGGATCTGGGTGTCGATGTGCCGAGTTACCAGGACAGTGAGAATGCATTCGCGGGCGCGTTGGGGCTGCCTGCGGTGGTGCCGTTGACGTTGGTGTTGCGCGATGGGCGGCAGGTTGGGTTGTTCCCGAAGGAGTTCGGCTCGCTGGAGGAGCTTGAGGAAGCGGTGGGGCTCTAGTGCTTATCGACGTCCTCATCCTCATCATCGTGCTCGCCGCCTGTGTGAGTGGTTGGCGGCGCGGTGCGTTTTCGGCGGTGCTGTCGGCCCTGGGGATCGTGGCTGGCCTGACGCTCGCGGTGGTGGGGGTGCCGCCGTTGATTCAGCGCGCGGAAGCGCAGTGGGTGCGCGTGGCGGTGCTTATTGTGGTGGTTGTCCTGGTGGTCTGCCTGGGGTCCTTCGCGGGATCGACGGTGGGTGACTGGGTGCATGACCGGTTCCGACGGAAGGCGGCGCAGCGTCTCGATTCGCTGTTCGGTGCCCTGTTCCAGGGGGCCGTAGCGGTGGCGTTGGTGTGGTGCGTGTGTATGCCGTTGGCGGCGTCGTTGCCGGGGGCATGGGCGAAGCACCTGCAGAGCTCGCGGGTGCTCACGCAGATTGATGCCGCGATGCCGGCGGCGGGCAAGCAGTTGCCGTCGCAGGTGGCGGCGGTGCTGGCGGATTCGGGTCTGCCGCCGCTGATTTCCCCGTTTGCCTCGGATGGGCATGCGGAGGTCGACGCCCCGGACCCGTCGGTTGCGCGCCCCGAGCTTGTCGACGCCGTCCGCGCCTCCGTGGTGCACGTGATGGGGGACGCGGAGTCCTGCAGTCGGCGGCTGATGGGCTCCGGATTCGTGATCGAGGACGGTTACGTGCTCACCAACGCGCACGTGGTGGCGGGTACGGAGACGGTGTCCTTGGACACGGTGCTTGGGGTGAAGAAGGCCAAAGTGGTCTTCTACGACTCGGAGGCGGACATCGCGGTGCTGCACGCGGAGGCGCTGGGGATCGCGCCGCTGCGCTGGGCCGAGGGCACGCTGCGCACCGGCGACAGCGCCCTGGTGATGGGTTTCCCGGAGTCCGGCCCGTTTGAGGCGATGCCGGTGCGGGTGCGCAACCAAGTCAGCCTGTCTGGCCCCGATATTTACGCGAAGCGGCACGTGCAACGCCAGGTGTATACGATCCGCGGCAATATCCGTCAGGGCAACTCGGGTGGGCCGATGCTGACCCCGTCCGGCGGTGTCGCGGGCATGGTGTTCGGTGCCTCTGTGGACGCCACGGAGACCGGTTACGTGCTCACCGCGCAGCAGATCCTGGAGCGTACGGGCGAGATCGCTGGGCTGCGTGAGCAGGTTGGTACGGGGGCGTGCGTCGGGCGCTAGCTACATGCGGGCTTCGATGCGCGCGAGTTCCAGAATGTAGGGCAGCGCATTGGTGATGTGGGTGCCGTCCCGGCGCAGGCGCAGGTGGTCGGCGGTGGCGTCCTCGGGCTGGTTGCGTAGCAGGTCACGCAGCCACAGTTGGTCGAAGAGGGCCGGGAAGTGGCGGTAGAGGGGCGTCGGCACAAAGGCGGCTTTGCTGCCGGTCCATGGTGCTGAGGTGTGGCGCGTGACCAGGTGCGGGGACCGCTCCCGCAGCGTGTTCGTGATCACGGTGGAGGCGCCCGCGCTGATCACCTCCGCGGAGTCGTGGCCCAGCGTGTGGATCGCGCCCTTCAGGTCACCGGCGTGCAGCAAGAGGGCGTCGCCGCTGCGGCGCACCGGCTTGTCGGACAGACCGCAGCCACGCAGGTCGAGGGCTGCGACGTGATAGCCGGAATCGGCAAAGTCGGCGATGCGGTTGCGGTAGTCATACCAGCCGCCGAACGCGCTGTGCAGCAGCAACAGCAGGGGATTCGTAGGGTCGCCCGCGACGGCCGCATGCAGACGCAACCCACGAGTGTGCAACCACTCGTGGGTAAAAGGACCAGGTAGGTCGATAGCCGAAGGGGACGTCGAAAAGTCTGGCACGCCCTAGTTCGAGCCCGTGTAGAGCCCCGAGCTGTCCTTGGCAAGGTTCTTCTGCGCCTGGCCTGGGCGCAGGTTCTTCAGCTCGTTGACGGAATCGATGGTCTTCTTCGGCGCGCGGATCTTCTTCAGGCTCTTCACGCCGACCAGCGCCAGAATGCCCGCCAGGGCGATCATGATGGCGAAGACAATCAGGAACGCCCAACCCCGGTGCATCCAGGAGGACAGCATCTCGGCGAACGCGAAGAAGAGGAAGAAGGAGGAGTACAGGGCGATAACACCCGCGACGCCCAGGAGGCCGCCGCCGACGGCGCCCTTCTTGGCCTCGCCGATGACCTCGGCCTTGGCCAGCTCAATCTCGCCGCGAACAAGCGTGGAAACCTGCTCGGAGGCGTTCGAAATCAACGTACCGATGGAGTCCTTGCCCGGGTGGGTGACATCGGTGTCGTGCAAAGGAATCGAGTTAACCTTTGCGGACACTGCGGACGTTCCACTGGTGTACAGACCTTCGTTGCTCACTGTATGTTCAACCTTCCTGCGATTATTGAATGCACTCAACCCTAGCAACCATTGATGGGATTTGTCGCACACCCTCAGGGCTTAGGCAGACTTATCTTTCTTAATGGCCTTCGCCAGCAGCGTCCCTGCCACGGCTAACGCGGTCACGCCCGCGATGACGGACGCCCCGATACCGACTTCTTTCGCGTTCGGCATCTGGATCAGCGGCTCCGGGTTTTTGAACGTCTGCACGTCCCAGCCCTCCGCCTGCGCGTGCTTGCGCAGCGCCCGGTCCGGGTTGACGGCGACGGGGTTGCCAACCAGCTCCAGCATGGGGATGTCGGTGGCGGAGTCGGAGTAGGCGTAGCTTCGCTCCAGGTCGTAGCCGTGTTCGGCGACGAATTCGCGGATGGCTTCGGCCTTGGCGTCGCCTTTGAGGTAGCGGGTGATGCGGCCGGTGAGGGTGCCGTCGACAACCTCGACCTCGCTGGCGACGATCATGTCGATGCCCAGCTCCTTCGCAATCGGCGCGACCAGGATATTTGCCGACGCCGAGATAATAATGACGTCGTGGCCGAGCTCGCGGTGCGCCTCGATGAGCTCGCGGGCCTCCGAGTAGATCGCCGGGGTGATCACGTTGTGCATGGTCTCGGTGGTCACAGCGGTGACATCCTCGACGCTCCAGCCGGTGATCATGTTGGCCAGGTTGTCGCGGGTGGTGTCCATCTTTTCGCTGCTCTGCCCGATGAGCATGTAGGCGGCTTTGGTCAGGTAGAGGTCCAGCGCTTCCTGGCGCGTGATCATGCCGTTGTTCAGGAACTCTTTGCCGAACGCGAACACGGACGAGGTGGCGATGATCGTCTTATCCAGATCAAAAAACGCCGCTACCGGTGCCGAGTTCGAAGCCATGAGGCACATTCTAACGCCACATACACGAACGCGTTTGGGTGTGCAGAATGTTATCCACAAATCAGGGTCGAGCGTTCAGTGAACAGGGGAGTTATCCACAGGCGCGTTCCAAATCGTTGTGGGGCGGTTGTGGCGTGGGTGATGCTCGAAGCCATGAGCACGCACAACATCACCATCGCCGTCAACGACGCGGCACTGCACCCCGAGGCCATGCACCTCGCGGCGGCAACAGGTATGCCCGTCACCGACCTCAGTAGCGCCGAGCCGGCGGAGGTCGCCCGCCGCTGTGAGCAGGCCTTCGCCATACTTATCGACGCCCACTTCGCCACCCACCTGCCACCCGCGGTACTGCGCCGCCCGAACTGTTTCGAGCTCGGCCAGCAGCGTGGCGCCTACGACGTCCCGGACCAGTCCGGGCAGCTGCTGCGCGCGCTCGGGGCGCTGCGGACACCGAAGGAGCGGGGTCGGGTGATCGGCGTGGTGGGCGCGTCCGGCGGCGTGGGCGCCTCAACATTCGCGGCGGCGTGCGCCAGGGCCGCGGCCCCGTCGACCCTGGTTGATGGGCACGCGCACTCCGGCGGGCTGGACCTGCTGCTCGGTATCGAGGAGGAGATCGGCGCCCGGTGGGGCGAGATCGCGATCGGGGAGGGCGCGGTCGCCCGCGAGGACGTGCGCCGCGCGCTGCCCGTCACCCCGGACGGCGTGGCGGTGATGACGTGTAGCAGGGAGGTCTCCGGCGCTGGTCTCGGGGATGATGCGGATGAGCTTGAGGCGCTGGTGGAGGTGCTCGGCACCGGCGGGGTGACCGTGGTGGACGCCCCGTGCGCGCAGCTGCCCGCGCGCTGCGACGTAGTGGCGATCCTGGTCGCGCCCCAAGTCAGGGCGGTGTCCGCGGCGGCGCAACTGGTCGCCCAGTGCGAGCGAGCAGGACTGCGGCACGTGCTGGTGGTCAGGGACATCGGGTGGGCTGGCATCGGCGTGGACGAGATCGCCGCCATTGCGGGCTCGCGGGTGGTGGCCACCATCGGCCAGGTGCGCGGGCTGACGAAGCGCGTCGAGCAGCGCGGCCTACCGTCGCGCTTGCCCGCGGGGCTTGCGAAGGCGGCGAAGGCTGTGCTCGAGGAGGTGGCCTAATGGATCGGGACTTGTTACTGCGCGTCCAGCGTCGCATGGCCGACGAGCCCGGGGAGATCGATGCCACCCGGCTTGCGGCGCTAATCCGCGAAGAGGCCGTCGTCATCAGTGACGTGGACGTGCTGGCCGCGATGCGCCAACTTCGCGACGACACCTCCGGCGCCGGGCCCCTGGAGCCGCTGCTCGTCGGTGGCGGGGTGACCGACATCTGCGTCAACGCCCCCGACCGCGTGTTCGTGGACCGCGGGCACGGCCTCGAGCGCAGCGAGATCCGCTTCGACTCCGAGGAGTCCGTGCGCCGCCTGGCCACGCGCCTCGCACTGCGCTGCGGGCGCCGCCTTGACGACGCCCAACCCTACTGCGACGGACATTTCCGCAGGCCGGACGGCTCGATTATCCGCTTCCACGCGGTGCTGGCACCCACGGCCGTGGCAGGCACGTGCCTGTCGCTGCGCGTGCTGCGCACCACCACCGCCACCCTCGACGAGCTGGTGGCCAGCGGCACGATGGACGAGGAACGCGCCGAGATGCTCCGCGAAATCGTGCGGGCCCGGCGCGCCTTCGTCATCGTGGGCGGGACCGGGTCGGGCAAGACGACGTTGCTCTCCGCGATGCTCGCAGAGGTGGCGCCGCACGAGCGGATCCTGGCGATCGAGGACACCCTGGAGCTGACCCCGAACCACCCACACGTGCTGAACCTGAATACGCGGGCGGTGAACACGGAGGGCGCCGGCCAGGTGACGATCGCGGACCTGGTGCGCCAGTCGCTGCGGATGCGCCCGGACCGGATCGTGGTGGGGGAGATCCGCGGTGCGGAGGTGACGGACCTCCTCGCGGCGCTGAACACCGGTCACGAGGGCGGCGCTGGCACCTTGCACGCCAACGCGATCGAGGAGGTCCCGGCCCGGTTTGAGGCGCTCGCCGCGCTCGGCGGGATGGGGCGCGACGCCCTGCACGCGCAGCTCGCGCCAGCCCTGGACGCGGTGATTGTGATGCAGCGCCGCCCCGACGGCCGCCGCGTCCTGCACCAGATCGGCGTCTTGGAGGGCAACCCGGTGTCCACACGAGTGATCTGGCAGCGGCCATGACGTACCTGTTCGCATTCGCGGCCTGTGTGGCCTGGACGGGAGGGGTGCCTGCGCGCCGGATTCGCCCGCGCGCGGTGTCCTGGGGGTGGGTGCCGCCGGTGGTGCTCGCGGTGGCGCTGCTGGTCATCGTGACGGATCGCGCGGCGGTGGTTATCGCTGCGGCGCTCGCCGGGGCGACGGTGCTCTACGCCTACTCGCGGCGCCGCGCCGGGCAGGCGTTGGTGCGGCGCCAGGAGGCAGCCTCGCAGTTCCTCGGCCACATCAGCGCCAGCCTGCAGGCAGGTTCCTCGCTTCTCGACGCCACCCTTCGCGCCACCGACCAACTCCCCGACACCACCCCCACCGACCTGCTTGCCGACGCCTCCCTGTTCTGCCACGTGCTACGCACCGGCGACGCCGCGGGGCTTCGCACCCCGGAGCTGTCCCGGGTGGAGGCGCTGTGGCGGGTCGGGGTGCAACGCGGCGTGCCGATCGCCTCCCTGGTCACCGCCGCACGCGAGGAGATCGACGCTGCGCTGCGCCACCGCGCCGCCACCGCTGCGGCGTTGGCCGGGCCAAAGACGAGTGCGGTGGTGCTCTCCCTACTTCCGCTGGCAGGGATCGGGATGGGGGCTGCGATGGGGGCGCGCCCGCTGCACTTTTTGGCCGGCACCAACCTGGGCGGGGTGCTGCTCATTGTCGGTACCGCGCTGGTGGGGGCCGGTTTCTGTACGTCACAACACATCATCGAAAGGGCAACCCAATGAGTACGTTTGTTACCGCTTTGTGCGTCGCCGGCGCGATGGTCGTCTCCGGGAGCAGTCCGCGCGGCCGGGTGGGGCGCGACGTGCCCCGTGCGCCGAAGACCCCGCGGGACGGGCCGTCGCCAAGCCCCGGCAGGAGCGCAACCGACATCCGGCTCTTCGCGGCGTGCTGCCGCGCCGGCCTGCCGGTTGCCGCCGCCGCGGGCGCAGTGGCCGACACCCACGGCGAGGACTCAAGCCCATGGCACACCGTGGCGGCGCTCAGCGTGCTCGGGGCCGACCCGGCACGCGCCTGGGCGGAGCTGCACACAGTGCCGGGCGGGGAGGAGCTCGCGCACCTGGTGGCACTCTCCAACGCCACCGGCGCCACCCTCGCCACGGGTTGCGAGCGCATCGCGGTCAGCCTGACCGCGGACGCCGCCGACCACGCCACCGCCCGCGCCGAGCGCGCCGGGGTGCTCATCGCACTCCCACTGACCGCTTTCTTCCTGCCGGCGTTCTTCGTCCTCGGCTTGGCGCCCGTGGTGGTCAGCCTGGGCCAAACCCTGTTTTAAAACACCAACAACTAATAAGGAGATAAAAATGTCTATGAATCTTGTTCACGCTGCAGCTGCCCGAATTATCACGCGCATGCAGGCGAAACTATCCAACGACGACGGGCTTTCGACCATCGAATACGCCTTTGGTACTTTGGCTGCCGCGGCCCTTGCCGGGGTGCTCTACATGGTGGTCACCAGCAACGGCGTCTCCGACGCCATCGAAGGCGTGATCACCGACGCGCTGACCAACAAGCCGGGCTAGCCCATGAACACCATCGAGGCAGCGCTCTCCCTGAGCGCCCTGGTGGTCGTCGCCGGTGTGATCGTGGCGGCGCTGGCCGCGATGGGCGCCTACATCTCGGCGGTGGACATCGCCGGGGCCGCAGCCCGCGCGCACGCCATCGGCCTGGACTACGACCCGCCCGCCGGGCGCGTGACCACCCAGGAACGCGGCGGCATGGTCACCGTGACCGCCCGCGTGCGCGGCATGGAGGCCACCGCCGTCTTCCCAACCGAGTTCGGAGGCTAGACATGCTTGGTCAACTCCGAAGCGACGAAGGCTCCGCATCTGTCACCACGGCGGGCATCATCGCCGCGGTGACCGCGCTGGCTCTTGCGGTTGCGGCGGTGGTTGCCGGGGTGGCGAACACCCATCGGGCGCGCGTCGCCGCCGACCTCGCAGCTGTCGCCGCGGCCACCGCCCTCTACCAAGGTGTCGAGGCCTGCTCCACCGCCAACGACACCGCCCAGGCCAACGGTGGAAGCGTCGACACGTGCGAGGTTGACGGGCCGGACGTGCAGGTCAGCGTGCGCGTCGGCCGGGCCGTGCAGAAGGCGCGCGCCGGGCCGGTCTAGCAGGTGAGTGGCGTCTCGTCGTGAGCATCTCAGTGCGCGTGTGGTCTGTGCGCCAGTTAGACGGACGCGAGTTTTTGATTGACTAGTGCGTTGAGAGAAATTCCCTCTGTTTTAGCGGCGATAACCAACCGCCGATGCAGCGACGGAGACGTGCGCACGTTGAACTTCCCCGAATAGTTACGACTCCCCAATGGCACGGGAACCACCTCGCCGGAGGCCTCCATGTCTTCGACAACCTCAGTCACAAGATCAATCAAACCGCGCTCGGCCTGGTGCCGATCTGCATCCAGCCAAGACAATGAGGGGAACTCAGCCACGGTCGCCACGTACTCCTGATCTTCTTCCGACCAGGAGACTTGATAGGTGTACTTATTGATGTCCATGCTGGCTACTCCGATTCACTCTTCTGCGTGCCTAGTTTCTCAATTGCTTCGAGAACCTGGTTCACTTGATATGGCTTGGCCTTGCCCTTCGCATTTTGAATATTGACACGAGGGTCACCCGGCCACGGGGTCTTGTAGGTTTGAACATCGATTATTTTATGAGGAAAAGCATATATCGGCGCGGGTAAGAAGCCCTTGAACTTATTTAGGTTTTGGTTCGCAATATTTGTCCCAGACGGCGCGATCCACAATTCTTCATTATTCCCGACATTCCTTGATGGACACGTACCCTTCCCGTTCGTCCCCGGGAAGGCATAGTGGCTGCTTTCCGAAATTCTCTCTTCGCTCATTGATGGAAAAAACAAATTGCGAAAACCGGGGAATGATCTGCGTCGATGGGAATGAATCTCTCAAGGCGTACGTGATATCCCAGCCCGCGTCATACCATTGAAATCTATCGAATTGGTCTTTCCAGCGCGGGCGCTGATGAAAGCTATCGGGTTTCTCGAGAAAATTATCCTGAAATTCCCTCGTCCACTCAAGGATTTCGTTTCCTAAAGCTGGCTTAATCCCTATCTCCTCAGGAAGATAGAACCCTAGGTTTTTAGGCTCAGAGACTACTAGTTCTTTAGACGGCCATAAAGAGCTTGGATGGCTATACTCTGGACGAAGCAGAATTTTTCGAGAGGACATAAACTACAGTATCCCAGCTTTACCGCCAGAGAAGCGGAAGATCTGTGATACACCCTGCTCAATCTGGTCAGGCGCCGCTCTATCCGGTGAGCAGCACCCCAAGTGCCGCGAGCGCCGCCAGGACGCACGGCACAACCTCCGCCTTGCCGATGTCCTTGGCGGTCCACCGCTTCCCGCGACGCGCGCTCAGTGGGAAGTACAGTGCGCGGGCCAGTGCCAACACCAGTACCGCGACCATCCACCAACCGAACCCAACAAGGACGGCATACACGACCATCACCACGATTGCCACCACGTGGTAGCCGATACTGAACGCCAACATGGCGCTGCTGCCGCGGTCACGCACCATCGTCTTAACCAGCGGCACCGTCCCGGTGAAGTAGAGCGCCAAAAACGTCGTTGCCACCATCGCCGGGCTGGACCAGCCAGTCGGCAACCCGGCTAGGTGCGCGATCACCGCGACCAACAGCGCGGAGGCGACCGTCGTCGCTGCGCCACTGGCCAGCGAGCGCGGCCTGCGTTGCAGTGTTTCCCACACAGCGATCCAGACCAGCGGAGCGTAGCACCACGCCCACTCGAGCACCGACGGGTCGAGGACGACCACGATCGCTACCGCAACCAGGGAGATCGCTCCGTAGGTGAGTACCGGCGGCATGTACTGGCGGCGACGCTCCACAGTGCGTGCCCGGGCCGCCTGGCCGAACGTGAAGAACGCGCAATATCCAATAAACCACGCAATCAACAACCACACGATCGCGGCCGGGAAACGCTCGGTGCCGAACGCGACGCCAAGGGTCCCCACAATGGCGGGGGTGAGCGCCATCGCCCACGCGCCGTGCTGGTTTGGGATCCACATGCGGAGTGTGCGTTTATCCATGCCCCGCAGTGTATCAATCAAAAGGACTACGATTAAGCTGAAAAATCAATAACCCCGGCGATTTACTCCTACTTTCGTAGTGCAGGGATCGTTCCGGGGCTTTCGAGGTAAAGGATAGCATTTCCGCTCGCTAGGGGCTGTGATGGATTTTGGTGCGTGCTGCGCCAAGGTGTGCACCAAAATCCCGCTTTTCGGGATGGCGCCGTGGCGTTTCCCCAGGTCGCGACCCCTGCGCAAAGGGATTTGGTGTCACCCCAGCAGAACCGAGTGACAAAGGACGCAACCCACTTTTTGCGACCTGGGCTTTTGCCGGATTCGGCCGACCGGATTGCGTCCTTTGTCACTCGCTCCCCGATCTATGCACCAAATTCCCGGTTTTCTGCGTCCACGGATGACGCCTTGCTCAGGAGCCCCAACACCTTCAGCGCCGCCTGCTTATCCAGCGGCTGATTCCCGTTGCCGCACTTTGGAGACTGGATGCAGGACGGGCAGCCGTGCTCGCACGGGCAGGACTCCACTGCGCCGTAGGTGGCGGTGATCCACGTGTGGAAGCGGGCGAAGCCTTCGTCGCTCATGCCGGCGCCGCCGGGGTGGCCGTCGTAGACGAATACTGTGGGCAGCAGCGTGTCTTGGTGGAGGGCCGTCGATACGCCGCCGATGTCCCAGCGGTCGCACGTGGCGATGAGGGGCAGCAGTCCGATCGCCGCGTGCTCCGCCGCGTGCAGCGCGCCGGGCACCTCGCCCGCGCTGATGCCCAGCGAGTCCAGGACCAGCGGGTCGATCGTGTAGGCGACCGCTCGGGTTTCCAGGTGTTGCGCGGGCAGGTCCAGCGGGATGTGTTCGCTGACCGATCCGTCCGCCAGGCGGACGACGTAGCCGGTGACGCGGTCGGTGACCTCGACGTCCACGCTGGCCACCCACACGCCCTTCGCAAGCTGGCGGGTCTCGTGAGCTTCGCCCAGGATGCGGATGTCCGTCGTGGAACGGGCGCGGGTGGTGTAGTCGGGCTGCGCGGGCTCCACGAGCGCTACGTAGTCATCCAGGTTGAGCTCCTGCACCACGAAGTGCTCGCCCTGGTGTACGTACACGGCGCCCTCGTGGACCTGGGTGAGGGCGCGGGCGGCATCGACGGTGCCCAGGAGGCGGCCGTCGCTGACGTCCACGATCATCACCTCGGCACCAGCACCGCCGCGGATAGAGACGGTCACCTCAGCGTCGGGCGCCGGGAACCAGCCGCGGGGACGCTTGCGCAGCAGGCCCTCCTCGCACATCTGCTCCACCACGTCGTGGGCGCCGAAGTCGTCGACGTCCTTCGAGGTCAGCGGGCGCTCAAGTGCTGCGTGGTAGAGGTGGCCGCGCAGGATGTACGGGTTCGACGGGTTGAACACGCTGCGCTCCACCGGGCGTCCCAGCAGTGCCTCGGGGTGGTGCACCAGGAAGGCATCCATCGGCTCATCGCGGGCAACCAGCACCACCAGCGATCCCTGCCCGCGGCGTCCCGCCCGGCCCGCCTGCTGTCGAAACGACGCCACCGTCCCCGGATAGCCCGCCATCACCACGGCATCCAACCCGCCGACGTCGATACCCAGCTCAAGCGCGTTCGTCGTGGCCATGCCCAGGATGTCGCCCTCGTCCAGGGCGCGCTCCAGCGCACGACGGTCCTCTGCCAGATAGCCCGCCCGATACGCCGCGATCCGCCGCGCGAAATCCGGCCGCCCCGCAGCACTCAAGTCCTCCTGCGCGCGCATCGCCACAATCTCCGCCGCCGGCCGCGAGCGCACAAACGTCAAGGTCCGCGCCCCCTCACGCACCAACCAGCCCATTATCGACGCCGCTTCCGTCGTCGCCGCGTACCTCACCGGGGCGCCGTGCTCACCCTCCGCGCCCTCGATGAAACCCGGCTCCCACAACACCACGGTGCGCTCGCCCGTCGGCGCCGTATCCACATCCACCGCCCGAACCGGCCTGCCGCACAACAGCTCCGCGTGCTCCGCCGGGGCTGCCGACGTCGCCGACGCAAACACCAACGTCGGCTCTGAACCGTACGCGCGGGCGAGGCGAAGCAGGCGTCGAAAAACAAGAGACACATTGGCGCCGAACACCCCTCGATAAGTGTGCGACTCATCCACCACGATGAAACGCAGGTGGCGCAACAGGCGCGCCCACCGCTCGTGCGAACCAAGGATGCTCGCGTGCAACATGTCCGGATTCGTGAACACGAACCGCGACTGATCCCGAATCGCGCGCCGCGCATCAACCGGCGTATCCCCGTCATACGGCGCCGGCGTAATCCCAGGCAGATCCTTCGTCAAGGCAAGTGTCGCCTGCAACTGATCTGACCCCAGCGCCTTCGTCGGCGTGATGTACAGCGCACACGCCCGCTCGTCTGCCGCCAACGCAGACAGCACCGGCAGCTGATACCCCAACGACTTACCTGACGACGTCCCCGTCGCCACCACAACGTCCTCACCCCGCCAAGCCGCCTCGGCGCACTGCTGCTGATGGCGAAACAGCCGCTGAATGCCACGTTGTTCGAGTGCGTGACGCAGCGCCGGATGCACCCACTCGGGCCACTCGCCGTACTCCGCCGGGCGCGCCGGAATCTCCTCCACGTGCGTGATCGTGGAGTGGGGGAACTGCTCGCGAAGCCCGCGAACGAGCTCGCCCCCAAAAGAACAAAAATCCTGCTTCATGACACAGCAAAGTATGCCAGTTTGTGGCACACTGGTTGGCAGTAACAAATTTTGTGCGCGCCTTCAAAGGTGCTCGCGAGGGATTGTTTACGCGGGCGCCAGGACATCAGCCCTGGTGGACGGCTTCATTTATCCATCTTTTGAAAGGGAACACACCAATGGCTACAGGCATCGTGAAGTGGTTTAACGCAGAAAAGGGCTTCGGCTTCATCGCTCCAGACGACGGCTCCGCCGACGTCTTCGTCCACTACTCCGAGATCCAGGGCAGCGGCTTCCGCACCCTCGAGGAGAACCAGAAGGTCGAGTTCGAAATCGGCGAGGGCGCCAAGGGCCCACAGGCCCAGCAGGTCACCGCTCTCTAATCTATATAGGTGCACACCCCGGCTCCGGCCGGGGTTTTTGCTTTTGAGTTCCATTCACGTGCCAGTGCCAATAGACGCAATTCCTTCCGGGGGATTCGAGAAAAGCCCAGGTCGTGAAAAGCGGGGTGCGTCCTTTGGCACTGGCTCCTGTTTACTAGCACCAAATTCCCTCGCCGAAATTAGCCACCTGGGAAGCACGCGCGCAGCACTCAAGACCTACACGGCGGAGACGCCGCGCCGGACGTCAAAAAGTTCGAAGATGTAGGACTGGATGCGCTGCATGATCCAGCCGACGAGGGCGCCGAGGGCGATGCCGACGATCATGCCGAGGAGGGGGAAGTCGGAAAGGAGGGAGCCGCCGGCGTAGCCGAGGCCGACGGAGAGGCAAGCCCAGATGATGACGCCGATGGTGTCGTAGAGGAAGAAGGCGAACCAGTTGTAGCGCACGCTGCCCAGCACGATCGTGGCGACCCACCTGGCCCAGGGAAGGAACCTGGCGACGAGGACGGTGATGCCGGCGCCGCGGTTCATGTTGCGGCGCACCCAGTCGATGGCTTGGCCGGCTTTGGAGTTGGGGTCGAGGCGGTCGACGACGTGGATGAGGCGTCCGCCGAGGAGGAAGCAGATGTTGTCGCCGATGATGCCGCCGATGATGGCGGCGGCGATGATGCCCCACGCGTTGGGGACGCCTTGGGATGCGGAGAAGGCGCCGGAGAGGTTGAGGACGGTTTCGGAGGGGATGAGGGGGATGAGTGCGTCGCCGAGGATGAGGAGTATGACGAGTGGGTAGAAGAGGGGTGTGCCCATCAGGGTGTGGAGGAAGCCGATGAGGGAGTCGATCATCTGGGGTTTTACCTCCTTGGGTGCCCGATGGTGCTCATGGGGGTTCAGTGTAGTTGGTGGGGGTGAAAACGAGGAGTTGTAGGGTTGCTATTCATATTGTCTGATACAACTTATGTGAGTTAACGAACATAGTTCTTGAAGTGAGGTGTCACGAAGCGTGGCTGAAGACGGCAAGACCCTCGTCATCGTGGAGTCCGCGACGAAGGCGAAGAAGATCCAGAAGTATCTGGGGAGCGACTACATTGTGGAAGCTTCCGTGGGGCACATTCGTGATCTTCCGGGCCGCGCTGCTGACATCCCTGCGAAGTACAAGAAGGAACCGTGGGCGAAGTTGGGTGTGAATCCGGAGTCTGGGTTTGCACCTATATATGTTGTCAGTCCTGACAAGAAGAAGAAGGTCGCTGACCTGAAGGCGAAGTTGAAGCAGGCGGACAGGCTGCTGCTGGCGACAGACCCGGACCGTGAGGGTGAGGCGATCGCGTGGCACTTGCTGGAGACGTTGAAGCCGAAGGTGCCGGTGGAGCGCATGGTGTTCAACGAGATTACGGAGTCGGCGATTCGGGAGGCTGCGGAGAATACCCGCGAGCTGGATATGGATCTTGTCGACGCCCAGGAGACCCGTCGCATTCTGGACCGGTTGTATGGCTACGAGGTTTCTCCGGTGTTGTGGAAGAAGGTCATGCCGAGGCTGTCGGCGGGTCGTGTGCAGTCGGTGGCGACGCGTGTGATTGTGGAGCGTGAGCGCGAGCGCATGGCGTTTATCCCGGCGGAGTATTGGGATGTGACTGCGACGTACGGTGGGGGTACGGCGTTTGATGCGAAGCTTGTTGCGATTAATGGTTCGCGGATTGCGCAGGGCAAGGACTTTGATGATCGCGGTCGGCTGAAGGGGTCGGCTGAGGGGGTTGTGGTCGTCGATAAGCAGGTGGCGGAGGAGCTTGCTGGGGCGCTGAAGGGCACCTCGATGACGGTGAGCAATGTGGAGGAGAAGCCGTACAGCCGCAAGCCGTACGCACCCTTTATGACGTCCACCTTGCAGCAGGAGGCCGGGCGGAAGCTGCGGTTTACGTCGGCGCGAACGATGCGTATTGCGCAGCGTCTGTACGAGAACGGCCACATTACCTATATGCGTACGGACTCGACGTCGCTGTCGCAGCAGGGTCTGTCGGCGGCGCGGGCTGCGGCGACGGAGCTCTACGGCGCGGAGTACGTGGCGGACAAGCCGCGTATCTACGACCGGAAGGTGAAGAACTCGCAGGAGGCGCACGAGGCGATCCGCCCTGCTGGTGAGCGGTTTGCTACGCCGGGTCAGCTGTCGAAGGTGCTTGACGCGGAGGAATTCAAGCTTTACGAGCTGATTTGGCAGCGCACGGTGGCCTCCCAGATGGAGAACGCTCGCGGGAACTCCACGAAGGTGACTGTTGCGGGCGACTTCGATACCGAGTTCGCTGCGACCGGACGCACGATTACGTTCCCGGGCTGGCTGCGCGCCTACTCGGATACGCGCGATAGCGAGACGCACTTGCCGCAGCTCACTGCTGGCGACGAGCTGCCGACCACCGCGATTTCGGCGGATGGGCACTCCACGAACCCGCCAGCCCGCTACACGGAGGCGAGCCTGGTGAAGAAGATGGAGGACCTTGGGATTGGGCGTCCGTCGACGTATGCGTCGATTATTAAGACGATCCAGGACCGCGGCTACGTCTTCTCCCGCGGCAACGCGCTGGTGCCCAGCTGGGTGGCGTTTTCCGTGGTTGGGCTGTTGGAGAACAACTTCGACGCCCTGGTGGACTACGACTTCACGTCCTCGATGGAGGACGAGCTCGACGAGATCGCGCACGGCAACGAGGACCGCACGCGCTGGCTGACTAGCTTCTACTTCGGCGACGCCGACGCCAGCGACAAGACCGCCGAGGCGATCGCGCGCCGCGGTGGCCTCAAGCACATCATTGAGGACAACCTCGAGCGTATCGACGCCCGCCAGGTCAACTCCCTGAAACTCTTCGACGACGCGGAAGGCCGCGCCGTCAACGTGCGCGTGGGCCGCTACGGGCCATACATGGAACGCCAGGTGGGCGTCACCGCCGACGGCGAGCCGGAGTACCAGCGCGCCAACATCCCGGAGGCGACCACGCCTGATGAGGTCACCCTGGAACTGGCGGAGAAGCTGTTCGCCACCCCGCAGTCCGGCCGCGAGCTGGGCGTGAACCCAGCCAACGGGCGCACGGTGGTGGCCAAGGAGGGCCGCTTCGGCCCGTACGTCACGGAGCAGCTCGGCGACGACGAGCTGGAGAAGGCGCAAGCCCACGCCGAGGAAGTCATCGCCGAAGAGCGCGCCGCCGAGGACAAGCAGCGCGCCGAGGAAGGCAAGCGGAAGAAGAACTGGGACACCAAGACTGCCGCGAAGCAAAAAGAAAAGCGCATGACCGAACTTGTCGCGGAGCAGCTCAAGCCCGCCACGGCGTCCCTGTTCCAGTCGATGGACCCGGCCTCTGTCACGCTTGAGCAGGCGCTGCAGCTGCTGAGCCTGCCGCGCGAGGTCGGCGTCGACGATGGGGAAGTGATCACGGCGCAGAACGGACGCTACGGCCCGTACCTGAAGAAGGGCAGCGATTCGCGCTCCCTGGCCAGCGAGGAGCAGATCTTCAACATCACGCTGGAGGAGGCACGCCGTATCTACGCGGAACCGAAGCGCCGCGGACGCGGGGCTGCGAAGGCGCCGTTGAAGTTGCTCGGGGATAACGACGTGTCCGGCAAGCCGATGTCCATTAAGGACGGCCGCTTCGGCCCGTACGTCACCGACGGCACCACCAACGCGTCCCTCCAGCGCGGCGACACCCCGGAGACCATGACGGACGAGCGCGCGAACGAGCTGCTGTCTGCGCGCCGGGCCCGCGAGGCGGAGAACCCGAAGCCAGCCAAGAAGGCCGCGCGCAAGACCACGCGGAAGAAAGCGACGAAGAAGACGACGCGCAAGAAGGCAACGAAGAAGGCCGCGAAGCGCTCGTAAGCGGGGCGGCTAGTAGCGGTCCGCCAGGGTGGAGCGCACCGGGCGGGCCAGCTGCGTCATGCGGTTGCGCCCGCGCAGCTCCACGGATTTCATCAGCGTCCAGCGCTGCTGCTCAACCTCGTTGGCGGCACGCAGCGTTGCGGCGTTGGTGAGCACGCAGCCTGGGGTGTCCTTGGCCAGTTCGGTGAGGCGGGCGGCGGCGTTGACGGCGTCGCCGATCACGGTGTATTCGAAGCGGTCGGACCCGCCGATGTGGCCGGCGACCACGTGCCCGGAGGCCACCCCGATACCTGCCTGCAGCTCGAGGCCTGCCAGTTCGCGGCGTAGTTCGCGGGCGGCCTGGAGGGCGTGGGAGGCGGCGTCGTGGATGGAGACGGGCGCGCCGAACACGGCCAGGGCGGCGTCGCCCTGGAACTTGTTGATCACGCCCTTGTTGCGGTGCACCACCTCAACGACGATCTCGAAGAAGTTGTTCAGCGCGGCCACGACCTGCTCCGGGGTGTGGTTGACGGCAAACGTGGTGGAGCCGATGACGTCGATGAACACGACGGCCACGCGGCGGTCCTCCCCGCCGAGCTCCGGCTTCTCCTCGAGGGCCTTCTGGGCGACCTCGGTGCCGACGTAGCGGCCGAAGATGTCCCGGACGCGCTGGCGCTCGTTGAGGCCGCGCATCATCTCGTTGAACCCGGCCTGCAGTACGCCGATTTCGGAGCCGTCGTAAATGTCGACCTGGGTGTTACGCTCCCCGCGGCGCACCTTATTGATGGCTTCCTGCAGCTCCTTGATGGGGTCCACCACGCTCATGATGGCGAACGCAGTGCCGATGAAGCCGGTGGCCAGCGCGGTGAGCGTCAGCGCGAGGACGGCTGGCATGAGCTCGCCGGGGCGGTTGTAGAAGAAGCCGTGGCGCTGCGCGAAGAACAGGGCGAGCACCCCGAACATTGGCACGGCGGAGGTGGTGAACCACGTCAGGTAGAGGCGGTGCTTGATCGGCGGCTCCAGGGTGGAGTCCTCGAAGCGCCGCGCGAGTGCCGACGCCGCCACCGGCCGCACCAGCCGCTCTGCCTGCAGGTACGTCATCACGGCGGTGACGAAGCACGCCAGCGACGTGGACCCCAACGTCACGATTGCCAGCTGGTGGTCGATGCGCCAGGCGGCCACGGTGATGATCATGATGCCGATGGCCCACACCCCGACCACGATCACGGTCTGCAGCACCGGGATGCGCATGACCAGGTTGCGCACCATGTTTGGGTCGTGGTCGTCGGGGCTGAGCTGCCACTCGAGCACCGGCCGGAACAGGAAGAACGTGACCACGATGCCCACGAAGATGGCAAAGCAGAAGTAGGCCGCGCCGAGGAAGCCGAGGCTTTCGTCGTGAATGTTGAGCTGCTGCACCTCCCGCATGGGGATGAGGAACCGCACGAACAGCATGATCAGCACGGCGCCGACGACGTTGGTTCCGAGCACAGTTGCGGCGTAGAGGGGCCACGAGGTGCCCCACAGCCATTTGAAACTGCGCCAGAATCGTTCCATGCTGTAACACTTTAGCGGGTTTTCTCCCTGCTGTACGCTTGGGGCTTGTGCCTACCGTGAGTCAATTACTTGCCGACGCCCCCTCCGTCCAGCAGGTCATCATGAACGCTGCCGCGGCCGCCCGGGGGATCGGCGACGCGCGAGCCATGACGCATTCCTGGCTGTTCACGGGGCCTCCTGGTTCGGGGCGTTCCAACGCGGCGCTCGCGTTCGCGGCGGCGCTGGTGTGCACGGACCCAGACGAGATCGGCTGTGGGCGCTGCAAGGGCTGTCGCGACGCGCTGTCCTCCCAGCACACCGACGTCATGCACGTGGTACCCAAGGAGCTGACGATCAAGGTGAAGGAGACCCGCGAGTACATCGCGCAGGCCGCCCGCATGCCGACGGTCGCCCCCTGGCGCGTCCTGATCATCGAGAACGCCGACCGTCTCGGCCAGGACGCCTCCGACGCGTTGCTGAAAACGGTGGAGGAGCCCCCAGCCCACACCGTCATTATTCTGTGCGCGCCGTCGACGGACCCGGAGGACTTCTCCCAGACGCTGCGCTCCCGCTGCCGGCACCTCTATATCCCCGCGCCCTCCGAGGACGAGGTGGTGCGCATCCTGATGCAGGAGGAGGGCGCCACGGAGTCCGACGCCCGCCTGGCCGCCGCCACCACGCTGCGCCACGTGGGCCGCGCGCGTCGGATGGTCAACGACAAATCCGTACAGATTCGCCGCGCCCAAGCCATCAACCTTGCCGAGTTGGTCTTCCACGGCGCCCAGGCCTTCCAGGCCGTCGCCTCCCTAGTGAAGGCCACTGAGAAAACCGCCGTCGAGGACTACGCCGAGGAGGACGCCGAGGAGCGCGCCAAACTCGAGCAGGCGCTCGGCGTCGGTGCGAAGGGCAGGGGAGCGGCGAAGGCGCTGCGCGGGGCGTCCGCCTCCGTCAAGGCGCTCGAGGCGAGCCAGAAAGCGCGCGGCACCCGCCGCAAGCGCGACGTCTTCGACCTCATCCTCGTGGACTTCGCCGGCATTTACCGCGACGCCCTCGCCGTCCAGTCCGACGCCCAGGTCTCGCTGACCCACCCCGATTTCCAGCCACTCGCCGCCGAACTCGCCGAGAAGGTCCGCCCCGAAGGACTCGTGGCGTGCCTCGACGCCATCGCCCAGTGCCGACTGCGCCTCCAACAACAGGTGAGCCCCGTCGTGGCGTTCAACGGGATGCTCGGCCACATCCGCCTCGCCTGCGACGCCCGCTGACCTGGTAGTTTCGCGGATTCTTAGCGGTGCTGTAATATTGTGCAGCGTTGCCACCTTAGCTCAGTCGGCAGAGCGTCTCACTCGTAATGAGAAGGTCGCGAGTTCGATTCTCGCAGGTGGCTCAGGGGAAACCCCAGCTAGAACGCGGTTTTAGCTGGGGTTTTGTTATGCGTGGGTGTCAAAGTCCATCGTCCCCGTACCAGCGCGTTCGTTGGAATTATTTCAGATGACCACTTCGACGACTTGGTAAAACGTTACGAGAAAGCGCAGACAGTCTGGGCCGGGACCAAAATAGTTCGCGGAACCGGGAACCATTTCGTAGCCGAACCGGTCAGCGGTAGCACGCTCTCTGCGAAAACTTAGCGTGACTTATATTCATGGGCATAGGGCACACACAGCGCGCTTTACGCTGTGTGGCAGGTCTCGCCAATGTATCGACGCCCTCTTTGCCCCACTCCCTGTTTCCACCACTGCAGAGGTCAGTCTGGCAAGAAAATTAAACTCGCCCCCGCCCGTACGGAAAATGCGAATACGCGGGGTGTTTTTCTGGTTCCATGGACCGTCGCGGTGGGGGTGCTGTGAAACATATATCGACATTCGTTATACCTATTCACTAGAATAGATGGCTATCTACTGCTGGAAATACCATGTCAGTGGCACTTTTACACCAGATTCAGGAAGCTGGTTGTTTTTATCAGTATTTTCTGAAGCAATTATGAGGAGTAAATTAATGGCCGAATCATCTCGGCGTTTACGTAAGTCAACGTCTACTGGCATCGCGGCAACATCCGCGATCGCGCTCGCGCTTGGCGGCCTGAGCGTCGTCGCACCTGGCCCACTTGCACCGGAGGCTGCAGCCGCCACACTCTCCGGCGGCATCCGCGAGAAGTCCGGCGCGGTGGAGAAGGACGCCCAAAAGGCCTCTGACCTGCCGGCCGGCTCGTGTGTTGTCTCGGACACCACTCCGGATGGCAGCCAGGCTGGTTTCAGCTGGAACACCCTGGAGCCGTCTGCGACCAGCCCCGACAAGAAAGCCTGGGGCTTGAGCGTCTCCTTTGATAATTCGAAGGACCGCACGTTCGCCGATTGGGGCTTCACCAATTCAGGTCTTATGGGTGCGTATCTCGACACAGGTCAAGTCCAGTCGATGAATGTCGGCCAGACCTTTCTTGGCAACAATGTCACACACAAGGCCGATGAAGCCCTCATCATTAATGGCACTAGGCAACAGCGAAACCTGAACCTTTTCGCAGAACTGACCAATGCGGAAGTCAAGCAGTTCGCTGAGGCCACTGCCGCGAACCCGGTACGTTATGCTTGGCAGGGAAACTATACGAAGGAAAATCCGGGTGGGCCAAGGGCCACCCGGGGGGGAGACAGTGTATCCTTCACTGCCGTTGTGAACCCGTGGCCGAGCGAGAACATCGAATGTAACCCGATCACGGTGTCGTGGGATACTCCCGATGTATCCGAGAACCACGTGATTGTCCCTGGAGAAGTATCCAAGGTCGGTAAGATCAACGTTCCTGCTGTGACCAGCGGTGGCACGGATGACTCCATGTCCCGCATGGTCGTGGAAGCCTACGACGGCAACGGCAAGTTCATCGGCACCACGGACCCGGCAGCATCCGGCGGCGAGCAGCTCCTGCGTATCGACAGCAAGACCGGCGATATCTACTTCACCTGGCCCGAGTACCGCGGTACCGACCTGGCAACTGACAAGAACGTGAACTTCTCCGTTCTGGCGAAGCCGCGTAACGTGGACCAGCTCCAGGCCGCTGGTGAGAACAACAATGAGTTTGGCACCACTCAAGTCTTCGACAGCTCCAACTCGCTGACACGCTACAATAAGGCGAACGTCATCGGCTCCCAGGCGTTTTCCCTGGATAACACGGATGAACATAACCCTCGGTATGACAAGGTTGACGCCACGATCATTTCCGGCGTCGATAGCGCTACCGGACCGCTGGCTACCGAGCCGCAGAGGGTCACCTTCACCCAGACCCCTGACCTGATCAAGGAGCTGGCGAAGAAAAAGGGCGACGGTGGCTTCGAGGCGAAGGTCGCCCTGGATAAAACGTACGTTTACGACGGCTGGACCGTCGAGATGGACGAGAACTACAACGTCACCGTCACCGCACCGGAAAACCCGAAGCCGGGCACCTTCGCGCAGCCCAAGATCACGCTGGAGTACTCCAATGGCTCCACCGATGTTCTCCAGCTCTTGGTGGTCGTTGACCCGAACAACACCCAGGTCACCGACCTGGTACGCCCGGGGCTGACCAAGGGCAAAATCGGTGAGGACCTCACCGCGCAGGTGGGCACCAAGTCCATCATGAAGGGCCACAAGCCAGTCCACCCAGCAAAGTTTGAGGTTGATCCGGACACCGTACCGTCCGGCTGGACCGTCACGGTCGATGCGACCGGCAAGGTCACCGCGAAGGCAGACGATTCTGTTGCGCCGGGCACCGTCATCACCCCGAAGGTGAAGGCAACCTACCCTGACCAAACCACGGATGAAATCGAGACCCAGTTCCAGGCGATCGTGGACATCAAGATCCCTGAGTACGACACGGTGACCAACAAGCCGAACGCCAAGGTCAGCCTGATCCCGAACGTTCCTGAGCGTGGCCTCAGCGGTAACACCTCTGACGAGGCTCCGAAGCGCTACACCTTCGAGAACGGTCAAACCACGAATACCCTCACGAGTAAAGAGGGCAAGACGTGGACCGTAAAGATCGACGAAAAGACCGGTAAGATCACCACGACCATCCCGAAGGATGCGCCGGAAGGTGACATCCTCGACGTGCCGGTTCTCGCGCACTACGACAATGCGGACAAGCCGCAGAAGGTCAAGGGCACCGTCGTTGTGATCAAGGGCGACGTCGCCCCGCAGTACAACGTGCAGGTCACCGGCCCGAACCAGGCTGTTGACCACCAGGTGACGGGTGCGCCGCAAGACTCGACCTACTCCTTCGGTAACGACGAGGACGGCAATCCGGTCACGGAGCAGGAAGTCGACGGCTGGAAATACAAGATTGACCCGAAGACCGGTGTTGTGTCTTCCACCCCGCCGGCAACCGCTAAGCCGGGTGACAAGAAGACCATCACGGTGACGGTCCAGACTCCGGACGGTTCCCGCCCAGAGGTCCCCGTCACCACTGTGGTGAAGCACACCAACAGCTGGGAAGCTGAGCCGGTATACCCGGTGGAAACTGTCTACCCGGGTGAAGCTGCAACGTTGCCAGTTGATCTTCAAAAGCCGGAGGACGTCAACGTCGCGAAGGAAAACCCCTACAAGCTGGGCGATGTTCCGGCTGGTTGGAATGTCAGCATTGACGACAATGGCCGGATCACTGCAACCGCACCTGCGGATGCAAAGCCGGGCACGCAAGTCAAGATTCCGGTCACCGTGACTTACGAAGACGGTTCTACGGATATTGCATACGCTGTCGTCAATGTCCTCGGACTTCCGGAGCGTGAGGAACCGTTCGAGGTCGAGTACAAGTTCGACGAGTCCCTCCCTGCTGGTGAGTACAAGGTCGAAACCAAGGGTGAGCCGGGTGCAGCCAAGATGCACAAGGACGGTACCTGGGAGCGTACCAAGGCACCGAAGAACGAGGTCGTCGTTATCGGCACCAAGCCTGCCGAGAGCGCCAAGGACATCGAGTGGAAGTTCCCGATCCCGTACCCGACCGAGGTTCGCGAGAACCCGGAGCTCAAGCCTGGCGAGATGAAGACCGTCCAGGAAGGCGAGAACGGCGAGAAGACCTACACCGCTAAGTTCACGTCCAAGGGCTCTGAAGCACAGGTTGCTGAGGAAGAGACCACCAAGGAAGCCAAGCCGCGCATCATCGAGGTCGGCCCGGGCATCCCTGATCAGGAACTGACGAGCAAGAAGACCCAAGAGGTCCCGTTCGAGATCGAGTACGTCTACGACGACACCCTCGAGTCCGGCAAGCAAGTTGTCGACGAAGAGGGCGTCCCGGGTGAGCAGACGATTACCTCCACCCAGAAGATCAAGGATGGGAAGCCGGACGGCGAGCCGAGCATCAACATCGAGCAGACCAAGGCCCCGAAGAAGGCCAAGATCCGCATCGGTACCAAGACCGCCGGTGAAACCAAGAAGACCGTTGAGTCTGAGGTTCCGTTCGGCGTGAAGATCGAGTACGACCCGAACATGCCTGCTGGCACGTCCGAGGTAGTTACTGAGGGCAAGCCGGGTAAGAAGACCACCACGGTCACCCAGAAGGTCACCAACTCCCAGCCGGATGGCGAGGCCACCGTAGAGGAGAAGGTCACCGAGCAGCCTGTCGATCAGGTGATCAAGGTCGGCACCAAGCCGTCCGAGACCTCTGAGAAGGTCGAGTGGAAGGCGCCAGTTCCGTTCGAGGTTGAGACGCGTCCGAACAAGGATCTGAAGCCGGGTGAGATCAAGGTCGTCCAGAAGGGCGAGCCGGGTGAGAAGACCTACACGGCCAACTTCACCTCCAAGGGCGACGATTCTTCCGTGAAGCCTGAGGAGAAGCAGACCAAGGACCCGGTCAAGGAGATCATCGAGTACGGTCCGACCACTCCTGACCAGACGCTGACGTCGACAAAGACACGCGAGGTCAACTACGAGACCGAGTTCATCGTGGACAACACGGTGCCGGTCGGCCAGACCAAGGTCGAGCAGGAAGGCGAGAAGGGCGAGGAGCTGATCACCTCGACCCAGAAGATCAAGGATGGCAAGCCAGACGGCGAGCCGAACATCACCGTCGAGCAGACCAAGGCACCGAAGAAGAAGATCGTCCGTGTCGGTTCCATGACCAATGGCACGTACGAGCTGGAAGAGAAGCTGCCGATCCCGTTCGACACCGTCGTTGAGTACGACCCAGAGATTCCGGCTGGCGAGTACAAGATCGTCACCAAGGGCCAGCCTGGTGAGAAGACCACCAAGATCACCCAGACGATCGAGAACAGCAAGGTTGTTGATGCCAAGCGCGGCGAGACGACCAACTCTGAGCCGGTCACCGAGGTCATCAAGGTCGGTACCAAGCAGGCAACTGCATCCGACAAGGTGGAGTGGAAGGAGCCAATTCCGTACCCGACGGAGCTGCGCCCGAACTTGAACCTTGCCCCGGGTGAGGTGCGAGTCGTCCAGCAAGGTAAGGACGGCGAGGCAACCTTTACCGCGACATTCACCGGCACCAACGGTGAGGCCGCCAAGACGGAGGAGACAGCTCGCACCGAGCCGACTCCGCGGATCGTCGAGTTCGGCCCAGGCCTTGAGGACGACAGCGTCGTCTCCAAGACCACCCGCCTGGTCGAGTTCGAAACCGAGATCGTCGAAGACCCGAACCTTGAAGAAGGCAAGCAGGTCATCGAGCAGGGCGAGTTCGGCGAGGAGGTCGTCACCTCCACGCAGAAGCTTGTCGACGGCAAACCATCCGGCGAGCCTGTGGTGAAGACCGAGCGTACGAAGGAGCCGAAGAAGGCGATCATCCGCGTCGGCACCAAGAAGCCTGCGAACCCAACACCACCGACCGATGAACCGGAGCAGCCGACGCCGCCGACCGATGAGCCAGGGCCGTCGATCGATCCGAAGGAAGTCGAGCTTCCGTACACCACGAAGATCATCTACGACGAGACGCTCGAGCCTGGTCAGGAAATCGTGGACCAGGAAGGCGCAAACGGCAAGGTTGAGGTGACCGTCGAAAAGGGTCAGCCTTCGGTGAAGGTCGTGAAGGAGCCAGTCGAGAAGATCATCCGTGTTGGCACCAAGCCACCTGCGGATATCGAGTGGAACGAGCGAATCCCGTTCGAGGTGAAAGTCAAACTTGACCCAACCATCGAGGCTGGCAAGCACAAGGTCGAGCAGGAAGGCAAGCCAGGCCTGGTCCACCACAAGTCTGACGGCACCGAAGAGACGCTCGTAGAGAAGCAGGATCACGTCATCCTCATCGGCACCAAGAAGCCGAGCGAAGACCCAGAGAATCCAGACCAGCCTGAGCAGCCGACGCCTGGTGGCGACCTGGAGATCAAGGTCCGCTACACCACCCGGATTGTCTACGACCCGAGCCTGAAGCCAGGCGAGGAAGTCGAGGATGTTGCGGGTAAGGACGGCCGCTACACCATCAAGGTTGTCGACGGCAGCCCCGTCGCCGAGATGGTGGAGAAGCCAGTTGAGCGCGTTGTTCGCGTTGGCACCAAGCCACCGGCGGGCACCAGCTGGACTGAGGAGGTCGCCTACGACTACGAGGTCGTTGAGGACCCGAACCTCGAATCGGGCAAGCACGAGGTTGTGCAGCCGGGTAAGCCTGGTCAGCGCATCCATAAGGAAGACGGCAGTGTCGTCGAGGTTGCTCCGCAGAAGCTGATCATCAAGGTCGGCACGAAGAAGAACCCGACTGACCCGAGCGAGCCTTCGAATCCGAACGAGCCTTCGACTCCTGCAGAGCCAGGCGCCAACGCCTCGTCCGAGAAGGCGAAGCGCTGCGCTGCGAACGCGTTCGCGGTCAACAGTCCGCTGCTGTGGCTGCTGCCAATCGGTCTGCTTGCTGGTATCGGCTACGGCGTGAACGAAGCGTTCGGCCCGCAGCTGCAGCAGGCTGGTGCTGAGCTGAACGCCCGCTTCCAGGAGTCCATGCCAAAGCATGACTGGGGCCACGGTCAGCAGGGTCGCCGTCACGAAGACCCGGAGTGGGTCCGTGAGCTGCGTGCGAAGGCTGACGCCGTGAACCGCCAGTTCGCTGGCTACGGTGAGCAGCTGCGCCCGCTGGGTATCGCGCTCGGCGCGATTGCTGCGGTCAGCATGCTCGGTGTCCTGATCGCCCAGGCGTGTGAGGAGGATGGGTTCAACAACGGCCTGACCATCCTCGGCTCGTCGAAGGGCGACACGCCTGCCGACAAGGCCAAGGCCGGTTCTTCTGAGCAGAAGTAAACCGCGCAGAGCCGAATGAAAGGCGCCACCCACACCGGGTGGCGCCTTTTGGCGTTCCACAACCGTTGAGGGTTTGCTCAGCGTTCACCCAAAATTGCGCCAAACATAACCGGAATGTCTCCGGAAACTCACATTGCTTTCGCAGAATCGATACGTCGCCAACCCGGCGGCTCGAACCAAGTACTGATTCTGTGAAGGAAACTCATGGCTTTTACCAACCCACGTGTCGCCGCTGCAGCAACGTCCGCAGTGGTGGCGCTCGCTGTCGTCGCAACGCCTGCGCACGCCGCTGAACCGAAGGCGCCGAAGAACATCATCTACATGGTCGGCGACGGCATGGGCTACAACCACGTCGCAGCAGCCAACCTGTGGCAGACTGGCCAGTCCAAGTGGATGCTCAACGGCGAAAACAGCATCAACAGCATCTCCAACGTCGACGGCAAACCAGTCCAGACCTTCGAGCAGGAGGACAAGGGCTGGAAGCACACCTCCATGACCACCTTCCAGTACGGCAACGAGTACGACGAAATCAAGGCGTGGAGCGACCGCGACTGGATCAACAAGAACTTCACCGACTCCGCCGCAGCTGCCACCGCCATGGGCACCGGCGTCAAGACGGACAACGGCAAGATCGGCGTCGACCACAAGGGTGAGAAACTGGAGAACACCTCCCAGCGCGCCGTGAAGCAGGGCAAGGCCGCCGGCGTCGTGTCCACTGTGCCGTTCAACCACGCCACCCCGGCAGGCTGGGGCGGCCACAACGAGAACCGCAGCAACTACACCCAGCTCGCCGACGAAATGCTCGGGCCCGACAGCCCACTGTCCGTCATCATGGGCGCCGGCCACCCGCTCTACGACGACAACGCCCAAAAAACCGGCAAGTTCAACCCCAAGTACATCACCGAGGAGACCTACAACAAGGTCGCCAACGGCGAAACCGACTGGAGCCTCGTCACCGACCAGGCGGACTTCGAGTCCCTCGCCAAGGCAGCCAACAAGGACGCCAAGAAGGTCTTCGGCCTCGCCCCCGTGGCCAACACGCTGCAGCAGGGCCGCGCAGGCTCCGACGGCGAAGACAAGGCGAACGTCGGCCCGTACCTGACCGAGTTCAACAAGGGCGTGCCAACCCTGGCCACCATGTCGCTCGGCGCCCTGAACACCCTCAACCAGGACGAAGACGGCTTCCACCTCATGATTGAAGGCGGCGCCATCGACTGGACCGGCCACGCCAACACCATCGGCCGCTCCATCGAAGAGACCATCGACTTCTTTGACGCGGTAGAGGCCGTCGAAAAGTGGGTCGAGGAGAACTCCTCCTGGGAGGACACCCTGCTCATCGTCACCGCCGACCACGAAACCGGCTACCTCGCAGGCCCGCAGGATACCGACAAGTACAGCGAGCTCAGCGGCGCCAAGGGTGCCAAGCCGGAGCACACCTACAACTCCGACAACCACACCAACCAGCTCGTCGGCTTCTGGTACAAGGGCGCAGGTGCCGACGACATCTACGAAGCATCCACCAAGCACACTGACAAGATCCGCGGCTCCTACATCGACAACACCACCGTCGCCCGCCTCACCCTGGACAAGTGGTGGAACGGCGAACAGCCAGCAGACGACAAGAAGCCTGCCGACGGCTCCTCCGCCGACTCCCCGTGGCTCATCGCCATCCTGTCCATCCTCGGAGTCGCCGGTCTACTGGCTGTGATCGCACAGGCAGCACCATCCCTGGTGGACAACCTGCGCACGCAACTGCCTAAGTTCTAGCAGCTACTACCTGTCTACATAGGAAGCATCGGCAACTTCACGCCGAGCTTCGGCAACGCGGCAATCAGGCCAATGATCGCGAGCACCGCCGCGATCACGCCGCCAACAATCGCCGCCACGTTCAGCTCTGGCTCCGCCGTCGGGTACGCAACATCCGCCTGAGCGCCTTTCGCGCAGGCAGCGGCCGCGGCGGAGTCGGCGTCGTCAAGCATTGCCTGCTTCTCGGCGACCTTCCCAGCTGGCGTGGCGGCCCACGCCTTATACAGCGCCTCATCACTCTTCTCGACGCCAAACGGCACCTCAGCGCGCTTCATCTCCGGACCGACCTGGCGCTTGGCCGGGTCGATGCCCTCGAGCGTGCGTTCCTTCGTCGGCTTCGTCTCCTTCACCGTCTTCTGTGCCTCGGCGTACTTCTCGGCGAGCTTGGTTGGGCGCTTCGTGGCGTCCGGGTAAGCAGTATCCACGGCGGCCACGAAGTCGCGTGCCTGCTCATGCAGCCCAATCGCCTTCGACGCTTCGAACCAGGAGACAACGAAGCGCTGCTCGTCGGCCGAGAGTTGCACCGTGCACATGCCGTCCTTGTCCTTCACGTTCACCGTCGCGGCGTGGGCGGGTGCGGCAATGGTGCCGAGCGCGATCGCAGTGGCAGCAGCGCAGGTAACGATACGTTTCATGGTGTCCTCCTTGAGGTCGAGTGGGTGTACCAGGTGTACGCGATTAGTTTCCGACACCGCATGTTGCGACAGCGTTAACGTGGGAATTCGGGGGTAGGTGGGGGTGGTTTGCGGCTGGTCTCTGGGCGGTTCTCGCTCCGGTCGAGGTGTTCAAGGAGTGCGATGCAGGTCGCCCATTTTCTCCAAGCCCGTCTGATTTTCGGCGACCAGCATCGCACGCTTCTAAGACCTCGACCGGAACGATTCGGAGCGTCTCATGTGAGGCTGCTACGTACCAACCCGCGCGCCGAATGCCCGCTACAGCTCCCGCGGCACCACTTTTCCGGTGGCGTTGCGCGGCAGCGCGTCGACGAAGTGGACGTCGCGGGGGATGGAGTGGTCGGCGAGGTGGTCGCGGACCCAAGCCTGGACGCTGGCAGCCGTCAACGCCTGGCCGGCGGGATCGTCAGTGCGGACGATCCAGACGGCGACGCGTTTGAACGTGTCGGGGTCGTCGACGCTGCCGACGTAGAGGTCGTCGATACCTGGCATGCGTTCGAGGACCGCCTGGACGGATTGGGGGTGCACGTTTTCGCCGCCGACGATGATCATGTCGTCGCTGCGGGACACGACGTGCAGGAGGCCCTGGTTGTCGAAGTACCCGAGGTCGCCCATTTCGATGAGGCCGTCGATAGTGACCATGGGCGTGTCGGAGTTGGTGTAGCCACGCAGGGCGGTTTCGTTGTTGAGGAAGATGCGCCCGACGGTGCCGGTGGGGACTTCGCGTCCGGCGTCGTCGTAGATGCGCAGGGTGGTGCCGGGTGGGACGCGGCCGACGCAGGTTGGGTCGTTGGCGACGGTGGTGGCGTCGGCGGCTGCGGCGAGGGCGAGTTCGGTGGAGCCGTAAATGTTGGCGACGATGGGGCCAAAACGGTCGATGAGTCGCTCGGCGAGCAGTGGGGTCAGGGCGTTGCCGGCGGTGCCGATGAAGCGCAGGCGCGATGTGTCGTAGTGTTCATCCAGGTCAAGCATGTGCTTGAGGAAGATAGGGGAGGAGATGAGGCCGTCACAACGGAAGTGCTCGAGTTGGCGGAAGGCGTTGGCAGGGTCGAAGACACGCTGCGTAACGATGGTGCCGCCGACCCCGAGCGTGATGTTGAGCGCCGACCAGCCCCAGGTGTGGAACATGGAGGCGGTCATCTGGACGGTGTCGCCGGCGCGGAAGGGGATCGCCTCGAGGTAGCCGGTGACCACGAAGGGGAGGGCGGGCTCGGCGCGCAGGATGCCCTTGGGGATGCCGGAGGTGCCTGAGCTCATGAGCACGATGTCGCCGTGCTTCGGGAACAGCGGCAGCGTGGCGTCGCCCCCGCCCATACTTATCGACGCCAACTTCGCCCCATCAACCACCACCATGGCGGTGCCCATGTCTGGGATGCGGGGTAGGAATTCGTCGTCGGTGAAGAGGATGTTGATGTCGTTTTCCTCGATGCAGCCGCGGAGTTGTTCGGTGGAGGAGCCGACGTTGAGGAGGAAGATGGAGCCGCCGGTGTAGCCTTTAGCGCCGAGTGGCAGGATGATGCCGCGGCCATTGCGGGCGATGACGCCGATGCGCGGCTGGTCGGTGACGCTGAGGATCCAGCGGGCCACGTTGCGCGCTTGGGTGCGGAGGTCGCGGTAGGTGAGGAGGCCGGCGTCGTCGATAAGGGCGGTGCGCTCGGGGGCGGCGAGGTAGCCCTGTTCGATAGCGCGGGCGGTGGTGAAGCGGAAGCGGAGCAGATTTGGTATAACCCCTAGCGCTGCTTTCGGGCTGTTGCCGAGGCTGATCATTCCGGCGCGGTGGGTGGCCCTGAGAAAGCGGAGAAACATTGCTCTATTCTATGACATCTGGCAAAGTAGGCGTAGTTCTTGTTGTAGATGTGAAAGAAGTGCACTTGTGTTTCGTAAGTTGACGGCGGCGATCGTCGCGACCGCGCTGGCCATTGTGCCAGCGCAGGCCACCGCGCAGCCGCGTAACATGGTGGTTTTCGGCGATTCAGTCATTGCCGACCCAACAGTCCACGACTGGGCGGCAGGAAAAATCGGCGCCACGCCACAAGGCTCCTCGGATGCGAAGGTCTGGTGCCCAACCGGTGCGAGGAATTGGGGCAAGCAGGCGGCTGCGCGCCTCGGGTTGCGGGCAATGGACTACTCCTGTGCCGGCACCGTTTCAACTCGCGTTGGCCCCTATTTCTCCCTGCAGGTTGACCGCGCGTTGCGCGACCGCGCCCTGAACCCGGCAACGGCCCGCGTCATCATCTCGACCGGCTTCAATGACACCTATTCGACCGGCGGCCGGTCCCCGGAGCAGGTGCGTCGCGCCTTCGTCGACGCGATGGTGCCGCAGGTGAACCGTATCCGGGCGGCGGCGCCGAACGCGCGCATCCAGATTGTCGGCTACCCGAAGATCACGCAGGGCGACCGCGTGTGCCTGTTTCAGCTGGGCAACAACATGCACGACGCCACCCCGATGCCCTTCGTGCAAGCGTGGGAGGACACCGCGCAGTGGATGCAGGTGGACCTGGCGCGCGCAGCGGGTGTCGAATTTTTGGACCTGAAGCCGTCCACGTGGAACAACAACATGTGTGCCCCGGACCACATCCGGATGTGGGCCGGGCTGGTCGATTTCGGCCCTTCGCCACGCAACATGCCGCTGCACGTGAACCAGCGCGGCCACGCCCACGTCGCGGACGTCATCGCGCATTCCTAGAAACTAGCTACTTGGCCAGCGCGTCCTCGATGGCCTGCTCGAAGGCCTCGTAAGGCTGCGCGCCGATGATTTCCTGGCCATTGACCAGGAAGGACGGGGTGGAGTTAAAGCCTGCACGCTGCGCTAGGTTGTTGGCGTCCTGCAGGGCGGCGTCGTACTTGTCGCTGGCGGCGTCGGCCTTGAACTTCTCCATGTCCGGCATGCCTGCGGCTTCAGCGAAGCGGACGAAGTCCTCCATGTCGAAGTCGGGGTGGCCTTTGGCCTTGATGGCCTCTGCCATGTAGGCGTCCTGGTACTCGAAGAATTTGCCTTGGTCGGCGGCAGCGCGGCCGGCGCGGGCTGCTTCGACGGCGGCCTGGCCGTTAACTACGAAGTCGTTGAACTCGATGCGCACCTTGCCCTCATCGACGTAGTTCTTGATGATCTGCGGCATGATCTCAACGTTGGCCTTGATGCAGAATGGGCAGTCCCAGTCGGAGAACTCGGAGAGGACGACGGGGGCGTCGACATCGCCGAGGGCCATTGGGTCGTTGGCGTCGCGGCGCTCGATCTCGGCGGCGGCCTCGTTCATAGTCGGTTCGGCGGCAGGCTCTTCGGCGGCCTGAGACGGTGCAGTCTGGGCGGTCTCCGTGGCGGGTGTCGCGGAGTTTGCGCCGATGACGTAGCCACCCACCCCGGTGCCGACCGCCAATACTGCCGTAAATGCCCACATCAGTGGTGGGATCTTGGTATCACTCATGGTGCTCCTTTGGTTGTTCTGCGTTTTGTAATGCTACCGCCCGCGCCAAACGAGCGTAGCGCAGCTCCTGCTCACGGAACCGGGTCCAGGTCGAGATGGTGGTGAAGAAGAACGCGATGATCAGCACGTACAGCATCAGGTCCGTGCCGCGGGCAACACCCAACCAGTTGGCAAGGATGGTGACGTCGTCGGGGCGCAGGATCGCCCAGATGGCGGCGATGAACATCGCGCCGAAGCCGATCTTCACCCACGCTTTCGCGTTCGCCTTTCGGCGGTTAGCAAAAAAGTAGAGCGCCAACAGGACGGTGGCGCAGATCAGTGCGAACTGGATCATGGGAGCCTCCCTGCCACGATGTTGTCGGCCAGGATGTTGACGCCGTTGATAAGCGACTGGCCCTTGCTCATCGAGTACTCCGTGTACAGAATCTCCACCGGCTCCTCGGCGACGCGCCACTTGCGTTGGTCGATCAGGGCGACGATCTCGGATGCGTGCGACATCCCGTTCATCCGCAGGTTCATCTCGTTGGCCACTTTGAGGTTGAAGGCGCGTAGGCCGTTGTGGGCGTCGCTCAGCCCGAGGCGACGAGTGCGTGGCGAGAGCAACACCACCGTGCGCAGCACCACGCGCTTGATCCACGGCACCTGCGAGCTATCTTGGCCGGCGAAGCGGGTGCCCACCACGATGTCGAGCGGCTCCGTGCGCAGGCGCTGCACCATGCGCAGCACGTCCTTGACCTGGTGCTGACCGTCGGCATCGAAGGTGACAAAGTACTTCGCCCCCGGCTGAGCCCGCGCGTACTCCACCCCGGTCTGGATCGCGGCGCCCTGCCCCAGGTTCACCGGGTGGTTGACCAAGTGAGCCCCGGCGGCGCGGATGGCGTCGGCAGAATTGTCGCGGGAGCCGTCATTGACGGCCACGATGTTCGGGAACGTAGCCCGCGCATGCTCAATGACCTGCTGGATAACGGGGCCCTCGTTATAGCAGGGGATGATGAGCCAAGTGTCGTCGTTCATGTTGACGCAGATGTTACCCGGCGCGGTGGAAAAGCTGCGCATAAACGCGCTTCAGCAGAGGCTTCGGCAGCAGGCGGTAGAGGGTGCGCACTGCGACGTTCACCATCGCGCGCGTGCGGCCGATCAGGCCGTAGCGCACCAGCCGGATCTGCATGTCTACCTCCGAGGTGAACATGTCGCTGCCGGTGCGGCGGTCGAACTGCTCGTCGGTGACACGGAAGTAGGTGAGTGGCTCCTGCATGTTGTACAGGGTGTAGCCGTCGGCGATGAGGCGCGCGAAGAGGTCGTAGTCCTCCATGAGGTGCACGTCCTGGTACCCGCCCACCGCCTTGACGTCCGCCGTGCGGTACATCACGGAAGGGTGGTTCATTGGCGAGTTCATCTTGGCGTAGTGTGCGGGGTGCTCGGGCAGGCGTCGGATGCCGCCGGTGCGCTCGCCGTCGAACTCCTGCACCGCAGTTCCCACCACGGACACCTCGGGGTGCTGCTGCAAAAACTCGAGTTGCCGCTCGATGCGCTGGGGGAACGCCTTGTCGTCGGAGTCGAGCTGCGCCACGAACTCGCTGTTGATCGTCTCCAGCGCCGCCTGCAACGCGGGGCCCGCACCGCGGTTTTCGGCGCAGCGCACCACGCGCGCCCCATACTTCTCGACGACCCCCTCGACCCCATCCGCCACCGGCCCATCAAACACGACCACGACCTCGTCCGCGGGGCGGGTCTGCTCAGCGAGGGACTGTAGCGCCTCGGCGAGCTGGTCAGGAACAGTGCCGTGGTAGGCAGACAGGAGCGCTGTAACGGTGGACATGGCTACCGATACTAGTTGCGTGCGGCGTCGAGAAGAAATGTGCCGTAGCCCGACTTCACCATGGACTCACCCAGGCTGACCAGCCTGTCCACAGAGATGAACCCCTGCTCGTAGGCGGCGACCTCCGGCGAGCCGATCACCACACCGGTGCGCTTCTGCAGCACCTCCACGTAGGCGGACGCCTCCGCCATGGAGTCAATCGTGCCGGTGTCCAGCCACACGTCACCCCTGTTCAAACGGTGGACCCGCAGCTGGTTCGCCTTGAGGTACGCCTCGTTCACGCTGGTGATCTCCAGCTCGCCGCGGGCACTCGGGGTGATCGTCTTCGCGATGTCCACGACCTGGTTGTCGTAAAAGTACAGGCCGACGACGGCGAAGTTGGACTTCGGGTGCTCCGGTTTCTCCTCAATCGACGTGGCCACGCCATTCGCGTCGAAGTCCACCACACCGTAGCGGTGCGGGTCGGAGACCTCGTAGGCGAAGATGGTGCCGCCGGTGCCGTCGTGGCTGAGGTCCAGGGCGCCGTCGAAAATGTTGTCACCCAGCACGAGCGCCACTGAGTCATCCCCGATGAAGTCCTCGGCGATCAGAAACGCCTGGGCAAGCCCGTCGGGGGAGGGTTGGATGCCGTAGTGGAGCATGATGCCCCAGTCGGAGCCGTCGCCGAGGAGGCGCCGGAACGCGGGCGCGTCCTCCGGCGTGGTGATCACCATGATCTCCCGGATACCAGCGCTGATTAGCGTGGTCAGCGGGTAGTAGATCATGGGCTTGTCGTAAATCGGCATCAACTGCTTCGAAATACCCTTCGTAATCGGGTAGAGCCGGGTGCCGGACCCGCCGGCCAGAATGATGCCCTTCATCGACTTAGCGCTTCGGCAGGATCTTATCCAGCGGCAGCTTCTCGATCACAGTCAGCACCGTGGTCAGGATGCCCATGATGAACAGGATCAGCGCCGGGGTGGACACGTTCGACGTGTCGCCCGCGGACAGTGCCATCGCCGGGTCGGTCGGGGCAGTATTCGTCGTCGTGGTGGCCTCAACCGTCGGGGTGACCGTCGCCGTCACCGTCGGGGTGACGGTGACCGTGGTGGTTGCTGGGGTCGAAGGAGCCGAAGGAGCAGGCGAGGTGGAGGTTTGGGTGGAAGCGAACGCCGGGGTTGCCACCACCAGTGCCCCCGCCACCGCGAGAGCTGCAAGAGAAGTGCGATTCATGCAGTACAACCTACCCAAGATAGAGCGCCAACGCAGCTCTCCAGTTCATGGGGGCAAAGCCCGTCGCCTTGATCTTGTCCAGCGCCAGCGTCGATTCCGCAGGCCGTGGCGCCTTGTCCTCGTACTCCTCCGAAGTCACCGGGTGTACCTGTGCGGGGTCCTTGCCCATCCCGATGAACACCGCCATTGCGATCTCGTCGCGGCCCACCGAATCCCCATCCGAGGTGATGTTGTACACCCCGTACGCAGCCTCGTTGGCGAGCAGGTGGCGGATGCCCTTCGCCAGGTCCTCCGCCGACGTCGGCCGCCCGCGCTGGTCCTTCACCACCCGCGGCTTTGCGCCGGCCTCCGCGAGGGAGCGCATCGTCGCCATAAAGTTCGCCCCGTCCCCGAACACCCACGACGTGCGCACCACGTAGTGCTTGCGCGCCACCTGCGCCGCCGTCTCCCCGGCAGCCTTCGACGCCCCGTAGCGGCTCAGCGGGCTCGGCAGCTCGTCTTCCGTGTGCACCTCGTGCGTGCCGTCGAAGATGTAGTCGCTGGACACGTGCACCAACACCAAGTCGTGCTCATTGGCCACCCGCGCCAGCTGCGCCGGGGCCTCCGCGTTCACACGCCACGCGCCCGCCGGGTCATCCTCTGCGCCATTGACGTCGTTGTACGCCGCGCAGTTGATCACCGCCCAATACTTCGACCAGTCCACGCCCTCCAGGTTCGTGATGTCCAGCTGGTCCCGCCTGCAGAACTCCGCCTCATCCGGCCCGTACAGTTCCTGCAGCGCCCGGCCCAGCTGCCCGTTCGCGCCCGTCACAAGGATTTTGCGCTGGGGGACTGGGGTGGCGTCGACAAGCATGGGGTGAGTGAGGTCGGCCTCCGAAAGCTCCGTGGGCTCCAGCGGCCACTCGACCTCTTTGTAGGAGCAGTAGGCGTAGCGCGCGCCGGGCTGGTAGCGCTCGTTGACCAGGTAAATGTACGTCGTGTCGTCCTCGAGCGCCTGGAAGCCGTTGGCCACCCCGCGCGGCACGAACACCGCCGTCTCCGGGCCGATCTCGCAGCTGAACGTCTCCCCGAACGTCGCTGAGCCCTCGCGCATGTCCACCCACGCCCCAAACACGCGGCCCGACGCCACCGACACCCACTTATCCCACGGCTCCGCGTGCATGCCGCGAGTCGCCCCGCGCCGCGCGTTGAAGCTCACATTCTGTTGCACCGGCACCAGCTTCTGTCCAGCCCAGTTTTCCTTGAACCAGCCGCGGTTATCGCGGTGCACCGCAAGCTCGTGGACTTCCAACCCAGCAATCATTACTGTCCTCTCGCCTCATAACGCTTCTCGACGTCCCCCTTCGCCCCTTCCCACCACCAGCGGTTCTCGCGATACCACTCGATGGTTTGCTGCAGCCCGTCGCGCAGATCCTCCGTGTAACGCGGCCGCCACCCCAGCTCTGTGGCGAGCTTCGTGGAATCCATCGCGTAGCGCTGGTCGTGGCCGGGGCGGTCGTTGACGTGCTCGTACTTGCCACCCATCAGCTCGCAGATCATCTCGATGACCTGCTTGTTCGTGGTGTGGTCGTTGTCCGCGCCGATGTTATACGTCTCACCCAGCTTGCCGCGTTCCAGGATGGTCAGCACGGCGTCGTTGTGGTCGTCGACGTGGATCCAGTCGCGCACCTGCGCGCCCGTGCCGTACAGCTTCGCGGGCTGCCCGCACAGGATGTTCGTGATCTGGCGCGGGATGAACTTCTCCACGTGCTGGTACGGCCCATAGTTGTTGGAGCAGTTCGAAATCGTCGCCTTGATACCGAAGCTGCGGATCCAGGCCCGCACCAAGTGGTCTGAGCCGGCCTTCGTCGCCGAATACGGACTCGACGGCTTATACGGCGTCGCCTCCGTGAACTTCTCGTTGCCCGTCAGCGGCAGGTCTCCGAACACCTCGTCCGTGGAAATGTGGTGCAGCCGCGCCCCGTGCCTGCGCACTGCCTCCAGCAACACATACGTGCCGATCAAATTCGAATGAATAAACGGCGACGGGTCCTCCAACGAATTATCGTTATGCGACTCCGCCGCGAAATGCACCACCACATCCGACGCCCCCACCAAGTCACCCACCAGCGCCTCATTCGCGACGTCCCCCTCCACCAACTCCACGTCCAACCCCCGCAGATTCGCCGGGTTGCCCGCATACGTCAGCTTGTCCAGGACCGTGACCTTGTAGTCAGTGCGCTCGGTGACCATCCGCACGAAATTCGCGCCGATGAAGCCCGCACCACCAGTGACCAGCATTGTTCCCATGGGCCTCTACCTTAGCCGGAGCGCCACCAAATGTACCGCCGCCCCCGCCAGCGGGCCCGCGAACAAGGCCGTGACCACGACGGAGTGGACGTCGACACCCACGAGCCGCGGCATCACCCCCAGCACCGCGAACGCCACCGCCGTCGCCGTCAGCCACCCCGCGACGTACCAGCCGTGCCGCTCCAGCGACAGCACCGCCACCCCCGTAATAATCAGCGCGCCCATAAACGCCGACGCGAACGTGAGCACCCCAAGCGTCAACCCATCGACGTAAAACTCCGGGTCAAACGCCAGTTTTAGAATCCACGGGCCCACCGCCCACGCCGCGGCGAAGCCCACAACACCTAGGCCCAGCACGGCAGCGACCGGCTGCACCAACGCCGCAAACAACGCTTCTCGACGCTCCACAAACCTCACCACCAGCGCCGACTGGAACCGCTGCAACGGCACCAACACCGGCGCCCGCGTCAAAATCACTGCGTTCATAATCGCCGCCACCGACGCCTGTGGGAACGCCGCGTTCACCGCCGTCGGGAAGCCCGTGATCAGCGCCGCCGACGCCCCCGACGCCACCATCGCCGTCAACACCCGGCGCACGAACACCCCACGATGCACATCCAGCGGCACCCGCAAATGCTCCCGGCGCAACACCACCAGCCAGCTCAACGCGCCGACCACCGTAATCACCAAAAACGCAGGCAGGCCCCACCCCAGCGCCCACGCCAGAAGCGCCAACACCAGCCGCACACCCGAATCCAGCGCCACCAGCGCCGCGTAGCGCTCCCACAACTGCGCCCCCGACAGCACCCCGCCCAGCACCGCCTGGAACACGTACATCACCAGGCCAACCTGCAGCAGGGCAGTGGCCGTCAGCGTACTTCCGGGAACAACGGTGCCAATGAACAGTGCGCCCGCGACCGTTGCCGCGACGACCACCACCAGCGCCGTCCACGCCCCCAACCGCCACGGATTCGCCGAACCCCGCCGGCCATCCTCGCGCGCCGCCGCGACGGCACGCGTGGTCTCGTGGGTGAGGCCGTCGATAAGCCCGGTGGACGCGAAGAACAACCCCCAGTACGCAGCGAAGTAGCGGTAGGCCGAGTCGGCGTCGAGTGCTTTCGACGCCACCCACAACACCACAAAGCCACTGACCGCCGCGAACAGCGTGGCAAAAGAAAGGTGCTTCACCTGGCGTTACATCGCCTTACATTCCGAACGACGGCGCGATCGTCGTAAACCACGCCTTGTGCAGATCCTCGCGCCAGTACGGCCACGAGTGCGTCCCCGCATTCCGGAACTCATACTGCGCCGGAATATTCAAGCCTTCCAGCTTCGCGCGCAAATCATGCGAACACTTATTAATCGCAGCCTCAATCACGCCGCCCTCAACCTGCAGAATCGCCGAACCGACACTCGCCGCAGGCTGCGGAAGCCCCTGGCCAACCAAGTAACTCACCTGATCCTGGCGGCCCGCCAGGCCCGTGCCCGTCGAAATATACAAGCGGGTCCCGCGCAGCTTCTCCGCATTCACAAGCGCATCGTTATAGCGGTTATTCGGGCTACCCATCGGCCCCCACATCATCTCCGGCGTCACCGTCCGGTAATCCAACGTTCCCGACGCCCGGTTCACCGTAATCCGGCCAAACTGGTACGCCTCAGGCGTCGACGTCGCCGCACACCCCGAGAAGGACGCCGCAGACTTATAGAACCCGGGGTAGTGCGTCGGCAACACCAGAGACGTGGTCCCCGACATCGAGAATCCCACAATCGAACGGCGATTCTTGTCCGCCCCCAGCAGCCCCTCAATCGGCCCCGGCAACTCCTTGACCAGGAACGTCTCCCACTTCTGTGGGCCGTTAATGTAGCGCGAGCGCACATTGTCACTCACCCAGTCCGTGTAGTACGAAAACGCGCCCTCCTGCGGAATCACAACATTGACGCCCTTGCCTGCGAAGAACTCGCGAGCATCACTCATGCTCAACCAGTCCTGGTGCTGCTCCGCACCACCAGCGCCGTTGAGCAGGTAGATCGTCGGCGCGTTCTGTACGCGCTGCCCCGCAGTATTCGTCGCAGGCAACACCGCCACCGGGATATCCCGGCGCATCGACGGCGAATACACCAAGAAGCTCAACACCTGCTTATGGTCAACCTTCTCGACCCACTTCTGCGGCTTCCCGTCCGTCTTCGCCAACGGTGGATTCGCAATTGCGTTCCAGGGCTTCACCGTACCCACGGGCTGGGCCGATGCTGTTGGCGTAACTGCTGGGATCGCCTGGAGTGCCGACAAAGGAATGGCCACAGCCATCGCTGTAGCCACAACCGAACGAGTGATGCGCTTCAACATGGAAGCCATCCTACTTTACAGATGTGGCAATTGGGGCTTCTGGTGTCACTTTGTTCGGCGTTTCGTGCAAGAATGTGGGAAGTATTTCGTTCTTACAGAATTTCTCTTTGAAAGAAGGTAGTTGCAATGAACCCGATCGAGTCCATGCAGGTCGCCATCAATAACGTCCTCGGTGAGCTGATCCACTTCGGCTCCTCGACGTCTTCCACCATCGCATACGGCATGGGCCTGTTCTAGAGGCTCGGCCCGCTTGAACCCGTCGCGCCACCTGTTGTTGGGTGGGCGGCGGGTTTTTGTGGTTCGTGCAGGGCGCTGCGCACCAAATTCCTTAATTTTTGGGGGGCAGGTTTGTGTTTCCCCAGGTCGCCGAGTGGGCGTGAGGGAATTTGGTGTCTTGTGGAAACGCTGGAGTGCCAAAGGGCGCAACCTTATTTAGGCTAGACATTCAAACCTGCAGGTGAGAAAAGCGCTAGATGTTAAGGGTTGCGTCCTTTGGCACTGGTCGACCAGGGGGGCGCACCAAATCCCTAGTTTTCGGCGGGATGGTTTGCGTTTCCCCAGGTCGCTGAAGGGAGCGTGAAGGAATTTGGTGTCTGGGGTGGGGGCTACAGCCCAAGCGCCGGCTTGATGGTCTGCTTCCAGGACAGCTCCAGGTCTTCCTTCCAGATACGCCATGAGTGGGTGCCGGTGGCGCGCAGGTTGGCGTTGTATGGAATGTCGTTGGCTTTCAGCTTGACCAGCAGGTCGTGGGTGCAGGCGTTCATGGCGGCTTCAATCACGCCGCCCTCGACGATGAGGGTTTGGGCGTTCGCGGAGGCCTGGACGAAGTCCATGTCGCGGGTCTTGCGGAGGAAGCCGACGGTGTCACTTTCGGCGAAAAGGCCCGTTGCGCTGGAGATGTACAGCTTGGTGCCCTTGAGCTTCTCGGCGTTGACGAGGGCGTCGTTGTGTCGGTTGTACTCGCTGCCGGCGCGGCCCCACATCTCCTCGGGCTTGGCGCCGCCGCGGTTGACGGTGAGGTTGACCCAGCCGTTCGGGATGCCCGTCGAGGTGGCGGCGCAGCCGGAGAAGGAGCCGACGGCGGCGTAGCGGCCAGGGTTGTGCTCAGCGAGGAGGAGGGCTGAGGTGGCGGACATGGAGAACCCGACCACGGCGCGCTTGTCGTTGGCCTCGAGGTAGGGCTCGATGGCGTCAGGAAGCTCGGAGCCCAAGAATGTGGACCACAGCTGTTTGCCCTGAAGGTAGCGGGAGTTCGGCTCGTAGAGCCAGTCGATGTAGTAGGAGAACGCACCCGCCATCGGGATGACGACGTTGACCGGCTCGTCTTCGAAGACCTTCTTCACCACGGTTCCGGCCTGCGCGATCCAGTCAGTATCCTGCTCGGAGCCACCGGCGCCGTTGAGGAGGTAGATGGTCGGTGCGTTCGGTACGCCAGCGCGGATCACGCCGACTGGGATGTCGCGTTCCATGGCGGGGGAGTAGACGCTGAGCTTCTCGGAGCCTTTGATGCCGTCGATGTTAGTGAACCAGTACTGATCGCCGCCGCTGGGTTTTTGCGGTGCGGTTTCCAGCTTCTTTACGCGCGCGATGGCATCGTTTGTGGTTTCGGCACCCTCGGCTGTGGGGATGTCGGCGTCATCAAGCGTGGGTTCGGTGCTGTCTTCCTCGACGACTTCGACGACCGTCGTTTCCTCAACCTTGGTTGTGGTCGTGGTGGTCTTCGAGGAAGAGGTCGTCGTCGCCTCACTTATCGACGTCTCCTCTACGCTCTGGGCGGCAGAAATAGTCGTTGCCTGTTCGGATGGTGTAACGGCATACCAGCCTCCTGCAGCGATCGCGACGGCGGCGGCTCCGGCGATGGCTGGGCGCGCAATATTCACGGGGTGCTCCTCAACTATTTTTAGGTGGTGAAGGGGGTCCTTCAAGCATTCTATTAAAGTGTCCGATATTGAAGCGAAAACGTTACAAGCAACGTATTCTATGGGGCGTGACTAAAGAGCATTATGACGTTGTTGTCCTCGGCGCTGGCCCTGGTGGCTATGTCGCCGCCATTCGAGCATCGCAGCTTGGGCTGAAGGTTGCGGTGATTGAGAAGCAGTACTGGGGAGGTGTGTGCCTCAACGTTGGGTGTATCCCCTCGAAGTCGTTGATTAAGAACGCGGAGATCGCCCACATCTTCAACCATGAAGCGAAGACGTTCGGCATCAAGGGTGATGTCGAGTTTGATTACGAAGACGCCCACAAGCGCTCCCGCAAGGTCTCCGAGAAGATCGTTGGTGGCGTGCATTACTTGATGAAGAAGAACAAGATCCAGGAGATCCACGGTCTTGGCTCCTTCACCGATTCCAACACGATCGAGATCACCGAAGGTGACGACAAGGGGAAGACCGTCACCTTCGACAACTGCATCATCGCGACCGGCTCCGTCGTGCGCACTCTGCCAGGCATCGAGCTGAGCAAGAACGTTGTCTCCTTCGAGGAGCAGATCCTCAACGAGGATGCACCGAAGTCCATGGTCATCGTGGGTGCGGGTGCTATCGGCATGGAGTTTGCGTACGTGCTGTCCAACTACGGCGTGGATGTCACCGTTATCGAGTACATGGATCGCGTCCTGCCGAACGAGGACAAGGACGTGTCCAAGGAGATCGCGAAGGCGTACAAGAAGCTCGGCGTCAAGCTCATGACCGGCCACGCAACCACCGCGGTGCGGGACAACGGTGACTCGGTCGAGGTGGACGTCAAGAAGAATGGCACCGACAAGACTGAAACGCTCACCGTTGAGCGCGTCATGATCTCTGTCGGCTTTGCCCCGCGCGTCGAGGGCTACGGCCTGGACAAGGCTGGTGTCAAGCTCACCGAGCGTGGGGCCATCGCTATCGATGACCGCATGCGCACCAACGTAGACGGCATTTACGCCATCGGCGACGTCACCGCGAAGCTGCAGCTCGCGCATGTTGCGGAGGCGCAGGGCATCATCGCCGCCGAGACCATCGCGGGTGCCGAAACCCTCGAAATCGAGGACTACATGATGACGCCGCGCGCCACCTTCTGCAACCCTCAGGTCGCTTCCATGGGCTACACCGAGGAGCAGGCGAAGGAGAAGTGGCCAGACCGCGAAATCAAGGTTGCGACCTTCCCGTTCTCTGCGAACGGCAAGGCAGTCGGCCTGGCTGAGACCGCGGGCTTCGGCAAGATCGTCGCCGACGCCGAATACGGCGAGATCCTCGGCGCTCACCTGGTTGGCGCCAACGTTGCCGAGTTGCTGCCGGAGGTCGTCCTCGCACAGCGCTTTGACCTCACCGCTGGCGAAATCGCCCGCTCTATCCACATTCACCCAACCCTGTCTGAGGTACTGAAGGAAGCGGCCCACGGCATCGAAGGCCACATGATCAACCTGTAGCCTTTTTCTTCTCGACGCCCGGTCCCGCCTGCTGGTGGGACCGGGTTTTGCGCTGTGTGGGTGGGGTTCTCGCTCAGTTGCCCTGCCTTCGCGCCTTCATACATTGCTCCGGTTGAGGTGTTCAAGGAGTGCGATGCTGGTTGCCTCTTTTGGCCGACCCTATCCGATTTTTACCGACCTGCATCGCACGCTCCTAAGCCCACGCTTCGAACGTTTTGGGGCGCGCTGACGGGGTAGTAAAAGGACCGCTCACCCTCCCATTTCCCGATGTTTGAAGCAGACTCTTGACTACCGACCTTTGGGGGTAGTTCGAAGATTTTATAGACGTTACGCGCAGGTCGTGAGTAAAATCACAAATTAGGTTTACCTTGGTTTGTTCTCATACTGAATATGTGCAGGGTGTCGCCATGCTTAAAATTTCGAAAATTTGCCAAGCGCGTCCGGGCGGTGAATTTTGGGTGAAAATCAGGCGAAAGAAACATGCTCTGACTAGGCAATAGTGAAGAATGGTGCCTAAAGTGGTTACGACACTGGAGGTGCCATGACTGTACAAAAAACAGACCGTGAAGCAATTCGTCACGGAAAAATTACTGAGAAGCCGCTACGAGAGCGGCCAGGGTTCCCAACATGGGCAGTAAAGCTTGAAATGGCCATCACTGGCCTCATCTTCTCGCTCTTCCTTCTTGTTCACATGGTGGGCAACCTGAAGATTTTCATGCCGCTCAAGGCTGATGGCGGCGCACACATTGATGACTACGGCGAGTGGTTCCGCACGTTTGGTGAACCGCTGTTCCCGCGCGGGGGATTCCTGTGGATTCTCCGTATCGTCCTGCTGACCTGCCTGATCCTGCACGTGTATGGTGCGTTCACTCTGAAGAAGCGTTCCGCCGAGTCGCGCGGTACGTTCAAGCGCACGAACCTGATGGGAGGCTGGCAGTCCACCGCTACGCGTTGGATGCTGGTGACCGGCGTCATCCTGCTGCTGTTCATCATTTTCCACATCCTGGATCTGACCGCGGGCACGGTTGTTGCTTCTGAGCAGTTCGTTCATGGCAATGTCCGTGACAACCTGATTGCAACCTTCGCTCCTGAGCGTTGGTACGTGACCCTGTTCTACCTGGTTGCCATGCTGGCGCTGCTGCTGCACCTGACGCACGGTGTGTACTTGGCAGTTTCTGACCTTGGATGGCTCGGCGAGCGTGGACGCGGCGTAATGGTCGTGTTGGGGTACGTACTGCCGTTCATCGTTGTTCTTGGAAACGTCATCATGCCACTGGCCATCATGGCTGGTCTTATCCCGGGGTACACCCGCTAACGGCTGATTAGGAGAAACTTTAATGACTACCTCTTTGAACCAGACGCAGGACGAGGTGTTCCGCCAGCCGGAGTCCTCGGCTCCTGGCGTCACCATTGGCCGCATTCTTGATAATGCAATGCCGGACCGCCACAAGGTTCGGATGAAGGACATGTGGGAGTACCAGAAGGACCACATGCAGCTGGTGTCCCCGCTGAACCGTCGCAAGTTTAAGGTGCTCGTTGTTGGTACTGGCTTGGCTGCCGGTGCTTCTGCCGCCGCGTTGGGCGAGCTGGGCTACCAGGTACAGGTCTTCACGTACCATGACGCTCCTCGTCGTGCACACTCCATTGCAGCGCAGGGTGGCGTCAACGCTGCTCGCGGCAAGAAGGTTGATAACGACGGCGCGTACCGCCACGTGAAGGACACTGTCAAGGGTGGCGACTACCGCTGCCGTGAGGCTGACTGCTGGCGCCTGGCCGTCGAGTCGGTCCGCGTGATTGACCACATGAACGCGATTGGTGCTCCGTTCGCGCGTGAGTACGGTGGCTCCCTGGCTACCCGTTCCTTCGGTGGTGTGCAGGTCTCCCGTACCTACTACACCCGTGGCCAAACGGGCCAGCAGCTGCAGCTGTCCACCGCTTCGGCGCTGCAGCGTCAGATCCACCTGGGCAACGTTGAGATCTTCACGCACAACGACCTGATCGATCTGATCATTACTGAGGAAGACGGCAAGAAGCGTTGCCGCGGTATTGTTACCCGCAACCTGATTGACGGCTCCCTGACCCCGTTCACCGGCCATGCTGTTGTGCTGGGTACCGGTGGTTACGGCAACGTGTACCACAAGACCACGTTGGCGAAGAACTCGAACTCCTCCGCGATGATGCGTGCGCACGAGCTTGGTGCGTACTTGGCGTCGCCGGCGTTCATTCAGTTCCACCCGACCGGCCTGCCGCTGAACGCGAGCTGGCAGTCGAAGACGACGCTGATGTCCGAGTCCCTGCGTAACGACGGCCGCATTTGGACCCCGAAGGAAAAGGGTGACGACCGCGACCCGAACACCATTCCAGAGGACGAGCGCGATTACTTCCTGGAGCGTCGTTACCCGGCGTTCGGTAACCTCGTGCCGCGTGACGTTGCGTCTCGTGCTATTTCGCAGCAGCTTAACGCCGGTTTCGGTGTTGGCCCGCTGCACAACTCGGCGTACCTGGACTTCAAGGATTCCATCGAGCGCCTTGGTGAGGACACTATCCGCGAGCGTTACGGCAACCTCTTCGAGATGTACGAAGACTCCACCGGCGAGAACCCATACAAGGCCCCGATGCGTATTGCGCCGACGGTGCACTTCTCCATGGGTGGCCTGTGGACCGACTTCAACGAGATGACGTCTATCGACGGCCTCTTCGCAGCCGGCGAGTGCTCCTGGACCTACCACGGTGCGAACCGCCTGGGCGCGAACTCGCTGCTGTCCGCATCGGTTGACGGCTGGTTCACCATTCCGTTCACGGTGCCGAACTACCTGGCAGACCACCTGAACGAGCCGGTGTACGCAGAGGATGCACCTGCATCCGTTGAGGCTGTACAGCGTGCGCAGCAGCGCATCGACAGCCTGATGAACATCAAGGGCTCCGACCCGCACGGCCCGGAGTACTTCCACATCAAGCTTGGCGAGATCCTCTACCTGCACTGTGGCGTGGCACGTACCGCCGACAGCCTGCGCGAGGGCATCGACAAGATCCGTGCCCTGCGTGATGACTTCTGGGCGAACCTCCACATCCCAGGCCGCGCTGATGAGATGAACCAGGTGCTCGAGGCTGCGCTTCGACTGGTTGACTACATCAACCTCGGCGAGCTGATGTGCATTGACGCACTTGACCGCGACGAGTCCTGTGGCGCTCACTACCGCATGGACCACCTCACCGAAGACGGCGAGGCCCGCCGTGACGACGAGAACTGGTGCTTCGTCTCCGCATGGGAGACCGTGGGCAACGACCAGTTCGTGCGTCACGCCGAGCCACTGTACTTCGATTCGATCCCACTGATGACGAGGAACTACAAGTAATGAAACTGACACTTGAGATCTGGCGTCAGGCCGGACCCGAAACTGAAGGCCACTTCGAAACCGTCGAGGTGCCGGACGCAGTTGAGCAGATGTCTATCCTGGAGCTGCTTGACCACGTCAACAACCAATTTGTTGAGGAAGGCAAGGAGCCTTTCACCTACGCTTCTGACTGCCGCGAGGGCATCTGCGGTACCTGTGGCCTGACCATCAACGGTCGCCCGCACGGTGCGGACCAGAACGTCCCTGCATGCCTGCAGCGCCTGGTGAACTACAACGACGGCGACACCCTCAAGATCGAGCCGTTCCGTTCCGCTGTGTTCCCGGTCATCAAGGACCTCGTGGTTGACCGCTCCGCGCTCGACCGCGTGATGCAGCAGGGCGGCTACATCTCCGTCTTCCCGGGTACCGCCCCAGACGCAGACACCCTGTCCGTCAACCACCACGACTCCGAGCTTGCGCTCGACTACGCAGCCTGCATCGGCTGTGGCGCTTGTGTGGCTGCGTGCCCGAATGGCGCCGCGCACCTGTTCACTGGTGCTAAGCTGAAGCACTTGAAGCTGCTGCCACTGGGCAAGCTGGAGCGTAGCCGTCGTGCACGCAAGATGATCGACGAGTTGGAAACCAACTTCGGTCCTTGCTCCCTGTACGGCGAGTGCGCAGACGTCTGCCCTGCAGGCATCCCGCTGGACGCGGTTGGCGCGATTAACGCCGAGCGTGTCCGCGCGGCCGCCCGCGGCGGCGACGACTAAACAGAGAATAAAACGAGGAAGGAAACAACGATGGCGTCCCAACATGCTGTAGCTGATATCCGCAGTGAATCGTTCCCTGAGTATGAGGGCAAGATTCAGGACCTGTACGTCGAAGGCTACGACCCGGTGTCGTACTCCGCGCCGCACTCTTCGCTGCTGCGCTACTCCACGTGGGTAGCGATGGGCCTGATCTTGGCGTCACTGTTCGGTATGGGGCTTGCCATCTGGGGCGCAACTGTTGGCACGTACGGGTATGGTGCGTCTGCTGAGGTCAGCAGCCAGCTCATCCTGTACGGCCTCGTAGAGGCGGTTGTGACGTTAGTGCTCGGCGCGTTCCTTATCGTGAAGGGTCGCGCGGCCTACCGTCAGTACCGCGAGCAAACCGGTCGCGTCAACTAGCGGCTACCTCCAGGTCTCCCCGTCACCACGCTCAATATGGTGGCGGGGAGATTTTTGCTTTAATCAAGTGCATGGCTACACACGCGTTAATGGAGCTCACCGAGGCGGACGAACAGCGCCGCAGGACACTGCGGAAGTACAAGATCGGGGTGACGGCCCTGCTGGGGCTGATGGCCGTGATCTTCCTGACGTGTTCGTGGTGGCAGTCGCAGGGCACCGCGCCGTTGTGGGTGGGGTACGTGCGCGCGGCGGCGGAGGCCGGGATGGTTGGCGGGCTGGCGGACTGGTTCGCGGTCGCGGCGATCTTTAAGCACCCGATGGGGCTGCCTATCCCGCACACGGCGCTGGTGCCGAACAAGAAGGACCAGGTGGCTGACGCGCTGAGTGACTTCGTGAGTGAGAACTTCCTCAACGCGGAGACCATCACCGAGAAGGTGATGGCGGCGGGCATCCCGGAGCGTGCCGGAAGGTGGTTGTCGCTTGAGAAGAACGCGAAGCGGGTGTCGGAGGAGGTCGGCAAGTTTACGGTCAAAGCCGTCGAGGCGGTCGACCCTGCGGAGGCTGAGGAGTTCCTCAACTCGCAGGTCATTGACCGGTTCGCGGAGCCGATCTGGGGCCCGCCGATCGGGCGCGCGCTGGAGGGCTTCATCGCGGACGGCAAGATCGAGCCGGTGGTCGACGACATCGTCGCCTGGGGCAACGAGCGCCTCGCCGGCATGGAGGACGCTATCGTCCGCACCATCGATGAGCGCATGCCCGCTTGGGCGCCGAAGTTCGCCAAGGACCTGGTCGGTGCGAAGGTCTATAACGAGCTGGTGGCGTTCATGGCGGACGTCGATAAGGACAAGGACCACGAGGCTCGCCGAGCTATTCGACGCCAAATCAACCAGTTCGCGCAGGACCTGCAGTTCGACGGTGCCATGATTACGCGAGTGGAGGAGCTGAAGGCGGATGTGATGGCGTCGAATGCGGTGCAGAACGCGGCCGCGGGGCTGTGGGGGCAGGTGTCGGCGGCGATTATTGAGTCGGCGTCGGATCCGGAGAGTTTGGTGCGTCGAAAGATAGCCCTGACGGTGCACGAGTGGGGCGAGAAGCTAGTCAACGAGCCGGCGACGCGTGAGGCGGCCGAGCGCAACCTGCAGAAGTGGACGCACTTCGCTGCGGAGAACGGTGCGGGGCAGATCGTCGGCATTATTTCGGAGACTATTCAGAAGTGGGACGGGCAGGAAGCCGCCGACAAGATCGAGCTGATGGTGGGCAAGGACCTGCAGTACATCCGCGTGAACGGCACGATCGTGGGTGCATTGGCCGGACTTGTTATATACGCTGTGTCACAGTTGCTGTTTTTCTAAAAGGAGAATGATGATGTCTGAGAACAATTCTGGTTTGCGCGATATTGCGGATGCGTTGCTGGTTGCTGGGCAGTCGGTCGGGGAGGCCGTCGGCAAGCTTGGTGGCGATGTGACTGAGCAGCTGAAGCAGGCTGTGGACAACGCTCGTAGCACGTTTGACGGTGCGGGCGACGACAAGGAGCTGAAGGACGCTGTGTCCTCCTTTGCGAGCGACGCCGAGTCCATCGTGCGCAACATCGGCGACTCCGCCGAGGCCGGCGAGGCGAAGGATGCGTTCAAGCTGGTCGCTGAGGAGATCCGCGACGCGTTCGGCAACATTGACGCTGATGACGCGAAGCAGCGCATCGAGTCCGTGGTTGCGCGTGTGCAGGAGCGCATCGCTGACCTGGGCGGCAAGAAGTAATGTCCCTCACTGCTGAGCAGCTGATCATGTCGCTGCCCGTGATGGCGAACGCGCTGCTGTTTTGGGTGCTGGCCATCGCGGGCATTGTGGCGGCGGTGATGGCGGCGTCGACGCGCCCGGACGCGTTTGAGGCGGCGGGGCGTCAGTCGAAGGGCACGTGGGTGGCCATTCTGGCTGGTTCCGCGTTCGCTTGCATGCTGTCGTTGCCGTTCGTGGCGTGGATTGGCGCGGTCGCCATCGGTGTGTACTACTTCGATGTGCGGCCGCAGATCAACAACATTTTGCGGGGGAATTACGGCTGGTAAGCAGGCCTACTGCTGGTAGGCCTGGAGTTCGGCGAAGTCCACGTTGTGGCCCTGCATGGTAACGCGGAGGCCGCCAGGGACGACGTCGAAGCCGGTGATGCGCATCGTCTGGTCGGTGTACTCGGCCACGCCGTTGGTGAGTGCCTCGGTAATCGCGGAGGAGATCTCATCCGGCAGCGTGTTGCCGAACAGCGAGGTGTCGACGGCCTGGACGGAGAATCCGCCGGCGTCGTCAATTTCGGGGCGAAGTGAAACCGCAGCGGCGCCACCGCTGAACTCGACGGTGAAGGTGCCGTCCTCGGGGGAGGTGGTCACCTCGGACACGTTGATGAGCGCGGAGAGGAAATCGCTGCCGATGTTCTGCTGCAGCTGCGTGTTCAGCATCGCGCGCACGAACTCGCTCGGAACCTCGGTGGTGGCGGTCAGGGTGTCCGCGACGGACTTGCCGCTGGCGTCGACCTTGATGGAGTCCATCTCCACGGTGGAAGCCGGCTGGCCGGTGGTTTCGTCGCCGTTCACCACCAGCGTGGAAGGCGTGGTCACCGTGATGTGGGGGATGGTGCCACTCAACATGCCGAGCGTCAGTGGGGAAGCGCCGAAGGAAACCTCGGTGCCCTCCGGGGCTTGGTCACGCATCTGGCTGCCGATGTAGGCGCGTGAGCCGGCTTCGGCGGCGATGAACAGGACCAGGATGGCGGCGAGGATGCCGATCAGGACTTTCCAGACGGTTTTCATGCGCACTAGTGTAGCGACTCACCTTTGGGCGCCACAGCCGCCCAGTCGACGGTGACGGTGTTGTCGCTGAGCCGACGGCGCACCGGGGCGATCGGCCAGTCGCGGGCAAGGGCCTCGCGGGCGTGGCGCCACCGCACCCGGGGGCCGTGCGGCTCCCACCCGGCGGCGTGTTCCCAGGCGGAGTCGGCGTCGCGAAGAAAGTCGTGGATGGGCTCGCCCGGAACGTTGCGGTGGATGAGCGCCTTCGGCAGGCGTTCGGCCAGATCGCTTGGCGTGGCAACGTCGAATGGGTCCCAGGACAGGGTGAGGGTTTGGGGGCCGGTGGCGTCGAGAAGCACCCAGGTGCTGCGGCGGCCGAGCTCGTCGCAGGTGCCCTCGATGAAGAGACCTCCGGGGGCGAGCTTGGAGGTGACGGTGCGCCACACGTCGGGGACTTCCGCGACGTCGTACTGGCGCAGCACGTTGAACGCGCGCACAAGCTGCGGCTGGTAGCCGGCGAGCTCAAACCCGCCGAGCTCGAAGCGGACGCCGTCGCGCGGCGGGAGGACCCGCTCGGGGTTGATCTCGAGGCCCACGACCTCGACGTCGGGGTTGATGCGCCGCAGCCAGCCCGCCCACTCGCAGGTGGTGGTGTGGGAGGCGCCGTAGCCGACGTCGAGTGCTAGTGGGGTTCCTTCGCGCAAAAGCGAAATGACCCGCGCGTTGTGGCGGGTCCATCGATCGCAGCGCCGCAGCCGGTTGATGCCAGTCGTCCCCCGGGTGATGACCCCGTAGGGCTGCCCGTGGCCCGCCTGCGAGCGCAGATTGTGGTGGTGCTTAGAGATTGTTGGAGATCCATTCCTCGGTGAGCTTCGCCTCGTTCTCGACGATCTCCTCGAGCGCCTCAGCAACCTTCGGCTCCAGCGCAGCGCCCATGAACGGGATGTCTACCTTGGCCTCGTTGTCGTAGGCCAGGGAGGTGGTGTCGCCGTTGTCGGTCAGCGTGATCTCGCCGCCGAAATCGACCGGAGTGCCCTTGACGTCACCGGTGAAGGTGATCGGGTCCGTGCCGGTGTTGACGGTGCGCTTCAGCTTCAGGTCCTGCGAAATCATGGCCTGCGCTGCCTCAGGCAGGATGGACTTCGGCAGGATCTCGAAGAGGACGGCAGTGGAGCCGTCGAACTCGTGGAGCTCGCCCGGTTCGGGGGAGAGCTTCTCCGCGATGAACGCCCAGTAATCCTTGCTTGCAAAGGCGTCGCGCACCTTCTGGGCAGGATGGTTGATGGTTACGGTGATTTCACTACGTGCAGTCATAGTGAACAGACTACCGTTGATGGGGTGTCTGATACATCTTTTGCCTCAATGACAACTCTGCGCGTCGGCGGCACCCCCGCTGATGTGATCCGCTGCGACACCGCAGAGGACCTCGCTGCGACGGTCGCGCGTCTCGACGCCGCAGGCGCGCCGCTGCTCGTCGTGGGCGGCGGCTCCAACTTGGTGGTCGCCGACGGCCCGCAGGCAGTCACTGCTGTGCTCGTGCGCAACGCCGGCATCGAACTTATCGACGCCACCACCCTCCGCGTCGGCGCCGGCACCGTGTGGGACGACGTGGTTGCCTACGCCGTGGAGCACGGCCTGGCGGGCATTGAGGCCCTGTCCGGCATCCCCGGCTCCGCTGGGGCCACCCCGGTGCAGAACGTGGGGGCCTACGGCGCCGAGATCGCTGACGTGCTGCACCGCGTCCGCCTGTGGAACCGAGAGACCGGCGTGGACGAGTGGGTCACCCCGGAGTCGTTGGAGCTGGCGTACCGCTACTCCAACCTGAAGTTCACCCACCGTGCTGTGGTCCTCGAGATCGAGCTGAAGCTGACCGAGTCGGACCTGTCGGCGCCGCTGCGCCACCTCGGCGGAAAGCGGGTCCCACTCGCGGAGGCACGCGCATCCGTCCTGGAGACGCGCCGGTCAAAGGGCATGGTGCTCGACCCGGCCGACCACGACACCTGGTCCGCGGGCTCCTTCTTCACCAACCCGGTGGTGGACGCCTCGGTGGCGGACGCAATCGGTATTGAGGGGATGCCGCGCTACCCACAGGAGGACGGCCGCGTGAAGCTCTCCGCCGCCTGGCTCATCGAGCGCGCCGGGTTCCCACGCGGCTACCCCGGCGAGCACGCCCCGGCCCGCCTGTCCACCAAGCACACCCTGGCGCTGACGAACCGGGGCAACGCCAAGGCCGACGACATCGTGGCCCTGGCCCGCGACGTGCAAGCCGGTGTGGAGCGCGCATTCGGCGTCCGGCTGGTGCCGGAGCCGGTGTGGGTCGGGATGTCGATCTAATCACCTACAGGCGGGACAGGAGCTCCTCCTGCACCTTGCGGCGCGACAGCTTGCCCAGCTGGTCCTTCGGCAGTTCCTCGAAGTGGTAGAAGGTGCGCGGCACCTTGTAGCGGGTGAGGTTCTTGCGGGCGAAGTCCTTCAGGCCCTCCGGGTCGAGTGGGGCGCCGTCGCGAAGCGTGACGCAGGCAACGACGTCCTCGGAGCCGTCCTCGCGTGGGCGGCCGACGACGGCGACGTCGACAACATCGGGATGGGTGCGCATGACCGTTTCCACCTCGGCGGGGTAGACGTTGAAGCCGCCGGTGATGATGAGCTCCTTGAGGCGGGAAACGAGCTTGATGAAGCCGTCCTCCTCCATGACGCCGAGGTCGCCGGTGCAGAACCAGCCGTCGTGGAAGGCCTGCTCGGTGGCTTCAGGGTTGTTGAGGTAGCCCGCGAAGACCTGGGGGCCGCGGGCGAGGATTTCGCCGGGCTCGCCATAGGGCATGTCCTCGTCCAGGTTGTCGGGGTTGACGATGCGGATCTCGGTGTCGGGGAAGGGGATGCCGATGTAGCCCGCGCGGCGGTCCGCGGTGCCCGGGTTACCGATCAGGATCGGGGAGGTCTCGGTCAGGCCGTAGCCTTCGACGAGGTGGCCGTGGGTGACGCGCTCCCACGCCTCGATCGTCTCGACGGGCAGGGAGGCCGCGCCCGAAAACCCGGTGTTGACGCCGTCGATGTTGAGGCCTTCGTTGTTGGCGGCGTCGATAATTCGCTCGAACACGGTGGGCACGCCGGGGATGAAGGTGGGCTTGAACTTCTTGATGGAGCTCATGATGAGGTCCATCTTTGGTGCGGGCAGCAGGTCAACCTCGGAGCCGATGAGCACCGTGAGCGTGAGCGAGAACGTCAGGCCGTAGGCGTGGAAGAACGGCAGGGTGGCCAGCATGCGCTGCTGCGAATCGGACTGCAGATCCTTGACCCAGGCGACGCCCTGCCACGCGTTGGCGTGCAGGTTCTTGTGCGTGAGCACCGCGCCCTTGGGCTCGCCGGTGGTGCCGGAGGTGTAGAGGATGAGTGCTGGGTCGTCGGGGGTAATGTCCGCCTCGGTGGCCAGGTCGTTGCCCTCGCCGCCGATCGCGGAGCCGAGCAGCGTCTCCCACGGCACCGTCTTGAGTACGGTGTTGGAGCTTTGCACAGTGAGCTGCTCACGCGCCTTGCGGATCTTCGCGATCGGGATGCGCAGCGCGAGCTGCTGCAGCTTCGGCATCGCCTTGGTCATGTCGACGGAGATGACCGTCTCCAAGTCCGTGGTGGTGCGCAGCGCCTCGAGGGTGTCGGCCGCCTTGTCCCAGGCGATGGCCACGCGGGCGCCGTGGTTTTTAAACTGCGGGCGAAGCTCGTTCGCGGTGTAGAGCGGGTTGTGCTCGACGACGACGCCCCCAAGCTTCTGCACCGCGAAGAACGCGATGACGTGCTGCGGGCAGTTCGGCAGCAGGATGGCTACGCGGTCACCCTTGCGTACGCCGAAGGCCTTGAGCCCGGCGGCGGCGCGGCGGACTTCCTTGTCCAGCTCGGCGTAGGTCATGGAACGGCCGAAGAACCTGGTCGCTGGCTTGTCGGCGTTGCGTTCCAGGTTGTCGTCGTAGATGCCTGGCAGCGTGGTGAACCCGTACTCGAGCGAGTGCGCGGTCCACTCCGGGTAGTACTGCAGCCATGGCTTTGTGGTGTTTGCGTCCAAGGTCATGGCCCTACCCTACGCTACCGTAACCTATTGTGTGGACTGCAGCATGGCGACCAGTTCCTGCTGGACCGCGCGGCGTCGGATCTTGCCGGTCTGGTCCCGGTTCAAGTCCTCGAAATGGTAGAAGGTGCGCGGCACCTTGTAGCGGGTCAGGCGCTGGCGAGCGTGCTCCTTCAACCCTTCCGGGTCGAGCGGGGCGCCGTCGCGAAGTGTGACGCACGCGACGACGTCCTCGGAGCCGTCCTCGCGCGGGCGGCCGACGACGGCGACGTCCTCGACGTCTGGGTGCGTGCGCACCGCCTCCTCGACCTCGTCCGGGTAGACGTTGAATCCGCCGGTGATGATGATTTCCTTGATGCGCGCCACCAGGCGGATGAAGCCGTCGGGCTCCATGACGGCCATGTCGCCGGTGCGGAACCAGCCGTCGTGGAAGGCCTGCTCGGTGGCCTCTGGGTTGTTGAGGTAGCCGGAGAACACCTGCGGGCCGCGCGCGAGCAGCTCGCCGGGTTCGCCGTCGGGCATGGTCTCGCTGGGGTTGTCCGGGTTGGCGATGCGGATCTCGGTGTTCGGGAATGGTACACCGATGTAGCCGGGGCGCCGGTTGCCGTCGAGCGGGTTGCCGCACAGGATCGGGGAGGTTTCGGTGAGGCCGTAGCCTTCGATGAGCTGCCCGCCGGTCACGCGTTCCCACAGCTCAATGGTGCTTTGCGGCAGCGTTGCGGCGCCGGAGATCGCGCTGTGGAAGGAGGAGAGGTCCACATGCTTTTCGACGGCCCACTGCGCAATCCGCTCGTACAGCAGCGGCACGCCGGGCAGCAGGGTCGGGCGAGTCTTCAGGATGGCCTGCTGGTAGAGCTTCGGCTTCGGTGCCGGGACGAACACCATCTGGCCTGCGACGGTCAGGGGGAACCCGTAGTTCAGGGCCAGACCGTAGATGTGGAACATCGGCAAGATGGCGAGCACCTTCTCGTTGACGGCGCCCCAGTCCTTGACCCACTGTGCGCCGGCGACCAGGACGGAGAGCACGTTGGCGTGCGTCAGCGGCACGCCCTTGGGGGTGCCGGTGGTGCCGGAGGTGTACAGGATGAACGCGGTGTCGGACTGCGCGATGGTCGGCAGGTTCGTTGGTGTGGCGGGCTTCGCCACGAGGGATTCCCACGAGATCGCCTTTGGTGCGGGCTTGTGCAGTTCCTCGCGCTGGCTGCGCACCGACCCGAGCGGCACCTGCAGGGCGAGCTGCAGGTGGCGGGGCATGGCGTCGATAAGGTTGACGGCGATGACGGTCTCGAGCGCCGTCGTTTCCTGCAGCGTGTGGAAGGTGTCGGCCTCCCGGTCGAACACGATGGCCACGCGCGCGCCGTGGTCCAGGAACTGTTTCTCCAGCTCGTAGGCGGTGTAGAGCGGGTTGTGCTCGATGGCGACGGCCCCGATGCGCAGGATCGCGGTGATGGCGATGACGTGCTGCGGGCAGTTCGGCAGCGCGATGACAACGCGGTCGCCTGGTGCGACGCCGAGTCGCTGCAGGGCGGCAGCGAGGCGGTTGACCTGCTCGTTGAGGGCTTGGTAGGTGAGTGTTTTGCCCATGAACCAGGTGGCGGTGCGGCCCGGGTGGGTGGTTGCGGCGGTATTGAACAGGCTGACGAGGGTGTCGCTGCCGACGATCGGGTGCGGGTCGGTCCATTCGGGGTAGTGCGTAAGCCAGGCTTTGGTTTCGTAGGCTCCCATAAACACTCCTTTTGTTAGCTAGTCGAAAGTAGGTGAGGGAAAGTATAACCTACGGTTTGGTAGGTTTTGCTAGTTTTCCACATCAGGTACGCTCGTGAGCCACTGGGGAAACACAAGGGGGGATTCCATTGACCACATTTTTCGACGCCACCACCGACCTCACACCGCCAACCGGCCTCGACCAAAGCAACTTGGTCGATCCCGTGAAAGCGCCGCCAAAACAGGGCTGGCGCAAACTCGTCCACAGCGCCAGCCGCGGCCGCATCAACCCTGGGCGCTCCCGCGCCCAAGCCGAACGCGACGAACTCATCGACGCCATCCGCGCACCCCTGCGCGGCGACTACCGGATTGCCGTCATGTCGCTGAAAGGGGGCGTCGGCAAGACAACAACAACCATTGCTCTCGGCGGTGTCTTCGCCGAAACCCGTGGCGACCGCGTCATCGCCATCGACGCCAACCCGGACCTCGGCACGCTCGCGCAACGCGCCACCGCCAACTCACCCGCCACCATCCGCGACCTCCTGCTCGCGCAGGACACCTCGCGGTACCCGCAGGTCCGGGCATTTACCAACCAGGCCAGCTCCCGCCTCGAAGTCATCGGCTCCGAACGCGACCCGGCCGTCAGCGAAGCCTTCTCCGAACTCGACTACCGCAAAGCCATCGACATCCTGCAACACCACTACAACGTCATCCTCACCGACTGCGGCACCGGACTCATGCACTCCGCCATGGCCGGCGTCCTCGACCTGGCCAACGCGCTCGTCCTGGTCACCTCGCCAGCCCTCGACGGCGCCCAATCAGCCGCAGCCACCCTCGACTGGCTCAGCCTCCACGGCTACGACCAGCTCGCCTCCAACGCGGTCGTCGTCATTAGCGCGGGCGCGCCGGGCAAACCCACCATCGATATGGAGCGGCTCACCGAGCACTTCGCTGCCCGCACCCGCGCCGTCCACGCCATCCCATACGACCGCCACCTGGCCGAAGGTGCCGTCGTCGATATGGACCGCCTCGCACCCGACACCCTGCGCGCCTACCAGCAACTCGCCGCGACCGTCGCAGCCGACTTCGGGTCGTGGCACCGCCACGCCGTGATGTAATACGCTGGCGAGCATGCGCGTCGCCATGATTTCAATGCACACCTCGCCCCTCGAGCAGCCCGGCATCGGGGACGCCGGGGGGATGAACGTGTACATCCTCAACATCGCCCAACAGCTCGCGCGCCAAGGCATCGAAGTCGACGTGTTCACCCGCGCCACCCGCCCCAGCCAGCCACAAATCGTTGAAGTCGAGCCGGGCTTCCGGGTCATCCACATCGTCGCCGGCCCCTACGAAGGACTGCCCAAAGAGGAACTGCCCACGCAGCTCGCCACGTTCGCCGGCGGCATCGTGCAATTCTGCCGAATTTACGACGCCCACTACGACATCATCCACGCCCACTACTGGCTCTCCGGCCAGGTTGGCTGGCTGCTTGCCGAATTGAGCGACGTCCCCCTCATCTACACCGGCCACACCTGGGCCGCCGTCAAAAACGCCTACGCGTCCGGCGCCGAAAGCTCCGAAAGCGAAGCCCGCCGCATCTGCGAACAACAACTCGTGGACAACGCCGACCGCCTCGTCGTCAACACCAACGACGAAATCACCGAACTGTCCCGCCACTACGACGTCGACGCGGACAAAATCGCCGTGGTCACCCCCGGCGCCGACACCGAGCTCTACACCCCCGGCACCAACCGCAACACCGAAATGTCACGCCGCCACCTCGGCATCCCCGTCCACGCCAAAGTGGTCGCCTTCGTCGGCCGCCTCCAAGAATTCAAAGGTCCGCAGGTGCTCATCCGGGCCATCGGCCAACTCGTTCGCGACGGCGTCGACTACCCCCTGCGCGTCCTTATCTGCGGCGGCGCCTCCGGTGGCGGAGTGAGCGTCGATACGTATCAGCGCCTCGCCGAAGAGGAAGGCGTGGGCCACATCGTGCGTTTCCTCGGGCCGCGGCCGCCCCAAGAACTCGTGAACGTCTACCAAGCCGCCGACATCGTCGCCGTGCCCAGCTACAACGAATCCTTCGGCCTCGTCGCCGTCGAAGCCCAAGCCACCGGCACTCCTGTCGTCGCGGCAGCCGTCGGCGGCCTGCCGATCGTCATCGCCGATGGCGAAACCGGCACCCTCGTCCCCAGCCACGACCCCGCCGACTGGGCCAACGCCATCGGTGAGCTCCTCGGTGACGACGACACCCGCATCGCCATGGGCCAAGCCGCCGTCGCGCAAGCCAGCAAGTTCAGCTGGCGCGAAAGCGCCCACGACCTGACCGGCATCTACCAGGACACCCTCGACCACTTCGACCGCGGCCTCTGCGACCGGAAAGCCATCGGGAGCTAGTCGCGTGTTTTTTGGGGGGGTGCGCACCAAATTCGATGTTTTCGTTCTAGTGCTGGCGCGTTTCCCCAGTTCACCGGCGCTGCGTGAAGGAATGTGGTGTCACCCCAGCAGACCCGAGTGCCAAAGGACGCAACCCACTTTTCGCGACCTGGGCGTTTGCCGGAATCGGCGGACAGGATTGCGTCCTTTGGCACTGGCTCCCCAATCTATGCACCAAATTCGATGTTTTCGTTTTAGCGTTGGTGCGTTGTCCCAGGTCGCCGACGTTGCGTGAAGGAATGTGGTGTCCCCCAGCCGCCCCGGATTACCGCCCGATCGCCTCCACTGCCGCGGCCGCGCCCCACTTGCCGAGCTGCTGCGCGTGGTGGTCGACCGCACCTGAGACGTCGGCGGCGAGGCGTTGCGCCTGCTCAACGGTGCGGACCTGGCCGGCGCGCTGGGCGGCAACTTCGGCGTCACGTTGGGCGGCGGCGACGGCCTCGTCGAAGCCCTGCTTGCCGGTCTTGCTCGGTTTCAGTTCGGGGTTGTCCTGCATGATCTGGCCCATCAATGCCCCTTGCTCCTGGTTGAGTGGGGTGAAGTTGCCGTGGGGCGCGGTGGAGTCGGGGAGGGTGAAGGCTTCGTTGACTTTGCCGTCGGGGACGTTGAAGGCGTCTTCGATGATGCGGTCGGCACGCTGGGCTTTGCCGAGGGGTCCTATGCCCATGGAGCTGACGCCGAGGACGGCGCCGTCGCGGGGGTCGTAGTTGATGCCGCCGGAGTCGCCGTGTTCGTAGCGCAGGCCCCAGGAGTAGATGCTGTTGCGGGAACGCGCGAGTTGGTGGCCGCAGGTGCGGCCGGTGGTGGCGCCGTCTTTGCAGATGGGCTGGCCGAAGTTGGAGGTGTCGAAATAGTTGTAGGGCAGGTTGCGGGTGTCCTGGATGTAGCGCAGTTCGCGGGGTGCGCCGTGGGCGTGGCCGTTGGCGTCGCGGGAAAAGGACATGCGGGTGGCTGGGGTGTCGGGGGCGGCGGTGACGACGCCCCAATCCGGGGTGTTGACGGTGTCCCAGAAGAACTGTGAGGGGAGGTAGACGTCGGCGTAGTCGGTGGAGGGTTTGAGGTTGGTTGGGGTGCCGATGGGGCGGTAGCTGGCGTCGATAGGCACTTCGACGCGGTGGGTGCGCATGACGTCGGTGGGCTCGTTGTCGACACCCTCGGAGAGATCGAAGCAGTGGCCGGCGGTGAGCATGACGAGCTGGCCGTTGATGGTGCCGCTGAAGCCTTGGGAGCAGGACGCGGCGCTGGCGTGTTCGGGGATGGAAATTGTGTGATTGCCCACTCGCATTGTGGTCGGCGGCTGCTCCGGGAGGACGCGAAATGGCGCTCCAGGTGCGAGAAGTGCGGCAGTGAGCGCGGCGGCGACGGCGTTGGCGTAGATCATGAGACCCAACCTTAAAGAAAAATCATACGATTCGTGGCATGATTGGTGCCATGACGAATGGAAAGTTGATTCTTGTCCGTCACGGACAAAGTGAATGGAACAAGTCCAACCAGTTCACCGGCTGGGTCGATGTCAATCTGACCGAGCAGGGTGAGCAGGAAGCCGTCAACGCCGGTAAGTTGATGGCAGAAAAGGGCGTGCTGCCGGACATCGTGTTCACGTCGCTGCTGCGTCGTGCGATCCGCACCGCGAACATCGCGTTGAACGCTGCGGACCGTCACTGGATCCCAGTTGTGCGTAACTGGCGCCTCAACGAGCGTCACTACGGCAAACTGCAGGGCCTGAACAAGGCAGAGATCCGTGAGAAGTACGGCGAGGACCAGTTCATGAGCTGGCGCCGTTCCTACGACACTCCGCCACCAGAAATCGACGCCGACAACGAGTACTCCCAGACCGACGACGTGCGTTACGCGTTCCTCCCAGAGGTGCCACGCACGGAGTGCCTGAAGGACGTTGTGGAGCGCTTCCTGCCGTACTACATCGACGTCATCCTGCCTGAGGTTCTCGACGGCAAGACGGTCATGCTGGCTGCGCACGGTAACTCGCTGCGCGCCCTGGTGAAGTACCTGGACAACATCTCCGACGATGACATCGCTGCCCTGAACATCCCGACCGGCATGCCGCTGGTCTACGAGATTGACAGCAAGGGCAAGGTGCTCAACCCAGGCGGCACGTACCTCGATCCGGAGGCGGCTGCGGCAGGTGCTGCTGCGGTTGCGAACCAGGGCCAGAAGTAAGTAGTCGCATTGTCCCCGCTACTGGCGTTTTTAGGGGGCGTAGTTCTCGCAGCGCTTGCTGCACCGTTGGTGCGGCGGGCGCTGCGTTGGCGTTTACGCAACCGGGTTGATGGCGGTTCGGATTCCCGCAGGGCGGCCACGATTAGTGAGGTGCTGCAGTTGGCGGTGCAGGGCTCGCCGACGGGGATTGCGGTGATGAACCAGGAGGGCAAGGTGCTGCTCTCGAATGCGAGGGCGCACGATATGTCGCTGGTGTATGACCGCACGGTGCAGCCGGAGGTGTGGGACACCGCACAGCAGGTCTTTGAGGATCAGGAGACGCACGTCCTTGACCTTGACCTGCCGATTCGCGCGACGGGGTCCCGCATTCGGAACGTGCGCGTGGTGGTCAAACCGCTGACGCTGACGGAGAACTCCTACGTGATTGCGTACAGCACGGACGAGTCGGAGAACGTGCGGATGGAGCATGCGCGCCGCGACTTCGTGGCGAACGTCTCGCACGAGCTGAAGACGCCGGTGGGCGGGATGGCGCTGCTCGCGGAGGCGCTGCTGCAGGACCCGGATGACCCGGAGATGGTGGACTACTTCGGCACGAAGGTGCTGAAGGAGGCCCACCGGATGGGCGACATGATCACGGACCTGATTTCGCTGTCGAAGCTGCAGGGTGCGGAGGCTTTGCCTGAAATGTCACCGGTGAGCCTCGACGAGGTGATTGACGACGCCATCACCCGCAACCACGTCACCGCCGAGGGCCGCAACATCGACCTGATCCGTGGGGAACCCACCGGGATTACGGTGATGGGGGACCAGTCGCTGCTGACGTCCGCGGTGAGCAACCTGGTGTCGAACGCCATTAACTACTCGCCGGACGGCCAGCCGGTGAGTATTACGCAGCAGGTGCGTATGTCCGGGAAGCAGAAGGTGGCGCTTGTGCGCGTCACTGATCGCGGGATCGGGATTGCGCTGGAGGATCAGAAGCGCGTGTTTGAGCGTTTTTACCGCGTCGATAAGGCGAGGTCCCGCTCGACTGGGGGGACTGGCTTGGGTTTGGCCATCGTGAAGCACGTGGCGCAAAATCACGGGGGTACTATCAGAGTGTGGTCGCGCCCGGGGACCGGGTCGACTTTCACGCTCGAGTTGCCGATGTAGCTTTTGCAGGAGGGTTTCCCTAACCGTGTCTACGAAGATCCTGATCGTTGAAGATGAAGAGTCCCTGGCGGATCCGCTGTCGTATCTGCTGGAAAAGGAGGGCTTTTCCACGGTGTGGGCGGCCGACGGCCCCGCGGCGCTTGAGGCGTTCGAGGCCAACGACGTCGACCTTGTCCTGTTGGACCTGATGCTGCCGGGCATGAGCGGCACGGATGTGTGCCGGAAGCTGCGCGCGAGTTCGTCGGTGCCGATCATTATGGTCACGGCGCGCGATTCGGAGATCGATAAGGTGGTGGGCCTCGAGCTCGGCGCGGATGACTACGTGACCAAGCCGTACTCTACCCGCGAGCTCATCGCGCGCATCCGGGCGGTGCTGCGCCGCGGCGGGGAGTCGGCGGCGGAGGAAAAGGACGAGCCGAGCCGCGACGTACTCATCGGCGGCCGCGTCACCATGGACGTCGAGCGCCACAGCGTGCTTGTCGACGGCCAACCAGTCCGCATGCCGCTCAAGGAGTTCGACCTCCTGGAGTACCTGATGCGCAACGCCGGCCGGGTGCTTACGCGTTCCCAGCTCATCGACATGATCTGGGGCGCGGACTACGTCGGCGACACCAAGACCCTGGACGTGCACGTCAAACGGTTGCGTTCGAAGATTGAGGAGGAGCCGTCGAAGCCGAAGCAGCTGGTGACGGTGCGCGGCCTGGGCTACAAGTTCGAGGCCTGATCGCTAGCCGGGTGCGTGGTCTTCGCCTCACGCGGGAGTTTCGCGCGGGCGGCGCAGTGCGCGGCGAGGACCTCGTAGGGCTTCTCGCCAATGAGCTGCTGTAGCTCCTGCTTCATCGACTGCCACACGGGTGTACCGCCGGTGTGGCAGGCGGGCGCGTCGGTGCACCACCAGTCGAAGTCTTCGCCGCCGCCACCCCACTGGCGCCGGTCGTACTCGCCGATGGTGGTGCGCAGGATCTCTTGGCCGTCGGCGCGTTCCTCCCAGGAGTCCTCCCGGGAAAACGGCACTTGCCAGCACACTTCCGGCTTGGAGCCGATGATGTTGCGGCCCTCCGCCATCGCCCACTGGTGCAGGGAGCAGCCCGGGCCGGTCTCGGCGCCGTTGCGGTTGGCGAAGATGCAGGCGCCATCCACCACGCGCGTCTTGATGTGTGGGCCGTCGTCCTCTTCTTCGGTGTCGTCCCATTCCAGCCAGGGCTCCAGGATGGTGGGGTCGGCGGCCGCGATGTAGGAATCGACGTCGCGGGGGCGCAGCTGCCAGTACTTCGCAGGCATCTCGGCGACCGCATTATAGAGGTCATCCCGGTCCGTTTCGTCGGAGAGGTACGCGCCGTGGATGCAGCAGCCGACAACGGAGAAGTCCTCATCAATCCCGTGGCACTGCGGGGTGCCAAACCGGCAGGACCAGGTGGATTCCACCCACGTCAGGTCGATGCTGAAGTAGTGCAGCGGGTCCTCCGGGTGCATGAACACGAACCATTCGCGGGGGAAGTCGGTGGGCACTTCGCGTCCCGCGAGGATCGAGCGGCCGGCGGGGGATTCGGCGGGGAATCCGAGAAAAACTGGTTGATTCACACCAACACACCGTAGACGCACTACGCTGAGGGTGTGCGATTAGGTGTATTAGACGTAGGCAGTAATACGGTGCATCTCGTGGGGGTAGATGCCCGCAGCGGTGGCCGCCCCACCCCGATGAGTGACTGGAAGCAGCCGCTCCGGCTCGTCGAACTCCTCGACGACGAGGGCAATATTGAACCTCGGGGCGTCGACAAGCTTGTCGACGCCGTGGGGGAAGCCGCAGGTCTAAGCAGCAAGCTGAAGTGCGAAGAGTTCCTCGCCTTTGCGACGTCCGCCGTGCGCTCGGCAACGAACTCCGAGGAAGTGCTCAAGAAGGTTGAGAAGAAAACCGGCGTGCGCCTCGAAGTCCTCTCCGGCGAGGAGGAGGCGCGGCTGACGTTCCTCGCGGTGCGCCGCTGGTACGGGTGGTCCGCCGGGCGCATCACCAACCTGGACATCGGCGGCGGCTCCCTGGAGATGTCCACCGGCACCGAAGAAAGCCCCGACCTGGCCGTGTCCCTCGACCTGGGCGCCGGGCGGCTCACCCACGAGTGGTTCGAATCCGACCCGCCCGAGCGCAAAAAGATCAACCTTTTGCGCGACTACATCGACGCTGAACTCGCCGGGCCCGCCCGCGAGTTCCACGCGCTGGGGGAGGCGGGGCTGGCCGTCGGCACCTCGAAGACGTTCCGCTCCCTCGCTCGGCTAACCGGCGCTGCACCCTCCTCAGCTGGGCCTTTCGTGAAGCGAACCCTCACCGCGCCGGGCCTGCGCCAGCTCATCGCGTTCATCTCCCGCATGACCGCAGCCGACCGTGCGGAGCTCGAAGGCATCAGCGCCGACCGCTCCCACCAGATCGTTGCGGGTGCCCTAGTTGCAGAGGCTGCCATGCGAGCGCTTAAGCTTGATAAGTTAGAGATCTGTCCATGGGCGCTACGAGAAGGCGTGATCCTCCGTTGGATCGACCAAGGGCATGACTTAGGAGATGACGAAGGAGACAACGACTGATGTCTGAGGACAAGCAGCTGACGGTTGCGGAGCTCCTCGCCCGGGCCCAGAAAACCAACCCGGACGTGGGTAAGCGTCCCCGCCGACGCCGCAGCTTGGAGGAAGGCGGCGTCTCGGTCGCGGAGCTGACCGGCTCCTTCAAGGCTGTCGACGCCCGCCCGGCCGAAGCGAAGCACTCCAGCGTGCCACTCGACGCACCAGCCGAACCCGCACCGGCGAAGCCTGAGCCTGCTGCAGAGAAGCCTGCTGCCGAGAAACCTGCGGCTGCAAAGCCTGCGGCCGAGAAGCCGGTTGACCCGCCCGCGCCTGCGCCTGCCGCGCAGAAGGCCAGCCCTTCCGAGGACGAAACGACGCAGATCCGCGTCGTCGAGGACACCAAGGAGCCAGCGCAGCGCACCAAGGCTGAGCCTGCTGAGAAACCCGCCGAGGAAGACAGCCTCGACCTCTTCGACGATGAGCATGCTGAGGATGTGGACGTCGAAAAGGCTGAAGCCGCCGAGGTCGCCGAAATCGATGACGACGGCGCCGTCAACCCCATCATGCTGGTGCTCTTCGTGTTCATCGGCGTGGTTCTGGGCGTGCTCGGGTTCATGCTGTTCAGCTGGATCTGGGCGAACCTGGCAACCGCACTCGCAGCCATCCTGGGCGCCGCCGCTGTTGCGGGCGTCGTCTTCGGTGTGCGCGCGATGCACACTGGCCGCGATGGTCTGACCATGACGCTCGCGGGCGTTGCCGCCCTGGTCATGGCGTTCGGCCCGGCCCTGCTCTAAGGGCGTTTTCCACCACAGTGCCCCCGTGGCGCTAGTGTGTGGTGCATGGAAAAAATCGCAATCATTGGCGTTGGCAATATCGGCGAGGCCCTGCTGCAGGGGCTGATCGCCTCCCAGGTCGAACCGCACCACCTCATTGCCACCTGCCGCTCCGAAGAGCGCGTGGCGGCGCTCGCCGAGCGCTACGCCATCCAGGCCACGACGGACAACGTCGAGGCCGCCGCCGACGCCGACGTTGTCTTCCTGTGCGTCAAACCCAACCAGATCATTGACGTGATCGGGGAGATCGCGGAGACCGTCGCGAGCAACTCGGTGCCCACCGTGCTCGTCTCGATGGCAGCCGGCGTCGACATCGCCGACATGGAAGAGGCCATCTCGTCCGCGGGCACCCCCATCATGCGCGTGATGCCCAATACCCCGATGCTCGTGGGCAAGGGCGTGCTCGCCGTCTCCGCCGGCCGCTATGTGGAAGACGAGCAGCGGGAGGCCGTCGAAAAGCTGTTGACGTCCGCGGGCCGCGTCGTCGCCGTCCCCGAAAAGGCAATGCACGCTGTCACCGCGCTCTCGGGCTCGGGGCCCGCCTACTACTTCCTGCTCACCGAAGCACTTATCGACGCCGGCGTTGCCCTCGGACTGCCCCGGGACCTCGCTACGGAACTGGCCACCCAAACCTGCGCCGGCGCCGGAGCGCTCCTGGACCAGCACCCCGACCCCGTTGGCCTGCGTGCCGCCGTCTCCTCACCGGGCGGCACCACCGTCGCCGCAATCCGGGAACTCGAGGAGTCCGGCCTGCGCGCCGCGATCTACCGCGCCACCGACGCCTGCGCGACGCGCTCCGAAGCCTACTGAGCCGGTTGCGTTGATTGTGCCGGTTGTGCCACAGCAGTCACCGCTTTCACACCAGATACGGGGTGTTTCTCCAGGCACTTTGAAAAATTATCGGCACATGAGTCGCATTAGGCCCAGTGTTCACGATAAGGTTGTTTGAAGCACGTGCGTGTTTCGTCCTGCAGGAGGGGAAGCCTGCAGCGCGACCGTGCTGAAGGGTTTATGAATTAATGGCAAATGAAGATAAAGGCAAGTTCTTAACCGTCGCTGAAGTCGCCGAAATTATGCGCGTCTCCAAGATGACGGTCTACCGCTTGTTGCACTCGGGTGAGCTGCCGGCAGTACGCGTCGGCCGTTCCTTCCGCGTCAACGAAACGGCGGTCAGTGAGTACCTTGAATCCTCCGTGTACGACGTCGGATAAATAGCACTCACCTTGCCCGAACCTTTTTGAGTGCCAAACACCTTGGTTGTATGCTTACACCCATTGCGTGCACCCCGGGTGGATGCCGGCACGTCAAGAACGTACTACGAAGAAACGAGGAAGCCTTATGGGTTCAGTGATTAAGAAGCGCCGCAAGCGTATGTCCAAGAAGAAGCACCGCAAGATGCTTCGCCGCACGCGTGTTCAGCGTCGTAAGCTTGGCAAGTAAGCCTTTGCAGCGCCCGCACCACATGGTTGGAGCGGGCGTTTTTTCATGCGTGTGGCTCGCGCTCCATACCGGTGAGCGAGCGAATTAGCCTGGGGAAATGCGGTTGTGGGCGTGGCTAAAACCCAAATGGTAGTAACAGGATTGTAGTAATCCCCGTTTTGGCCCCCTTTTCGAGGATTACTACATTCCTGTTACTACACTTTGCAGGTCAGGCGGGTGTTCGGGCGGGTGGAGTACCCCGAAATTGCGAAAAGTTCCTCGGATTTCTGTGATCGCGGGAACTTTTTGATGTGGGTGGAGGTTGGGGCACGAAACACCTGAACGGTGTTCAATTGCGGTCTACACTGATGCGTACTTACAACACGTCCCCGCACTGAACGGAGCGCATTACCATGACCGACATCCTCGACATCGCACGCGAAAAAGCCCTTGAGCGGGGCGAAGGCCTGAACAAGGAAGAGCTCCTGCAGATCCTCACCATCGAGGACGATCGCCTGACGGAACTGCTCGACCTTGCCCATCAGGTTCGCATCAAGCACTGTGGTGTCGACGTCTCCCTTGAGGGCATCATCTCCCTGAAGACTGGCGGCTGCCCCGAGGACTGCCACTTCTGCTCCCAGTCCGGCCTGTTTGAGTCCCCGGTCCGTGCCGTCACCCTGAATATCGACGAGCTCGTGGAGGCCGCGAAGCAGTCCGAGAAGATGGGCGCCTCCGAGTTCTGCATCGTCGCCGCCGTGAAGGGCCCGACGCAGGACCTGCTGGACCAGGTCGCGGCGGCAGTGACTGCTATTCGGGAGGAGGTGGACATCTCTATTTCTGCCTCGCTTGGCATTCTGACCCGTGAACAGGCGCGCCAACTCGCGCAGATGGGCGTGTCCCGCTATAACCACAACTTCGAAACCGCTGAATCCTTCTTCCCGAACGTGGTCACCACCCACACCTGGCAGGAACGCAAGGACACTCTCGAGCACGTGCTCGCTGAGGGGATGGAGACCTGCTGTGGCGGGATCATTGGTCTGGGGGAGACGATTGAGCAGCGGGCTGAGTTCGCCACGCAGCTTGCCGAGATCCAGCCACACGAAGTGCCGATGAACTTCCTCGACCCACGTCCCGGCACCCCGTTCGCCGACCGGCCACTCGTCCCGCAGGGGGAGGCGCTTCGTGCCGTTGCGGCGTTCCGCCTGGCCATGCCCACAACCCAGCTCCGTTTTGCCGGTGGCACGGAGCTCGCGCTTGGCGACGACGGCACCGAAGCCGGCCTGATGGGCGGCGCGAACGCCATCATCGGCGGTAATTACCTGACCACGTTTGGCCGTCCGATAGAGGAGGACCGCGACGCCGTGGACCGCGTCCTCGACGGGAGCTCCCGGCCGCGCATCAACCTGGGCATTACACCCGTCGGCCAGAAGGTGAACTCCGGCCACGGCATCCTCTACGACACGATCAAGTCACTCTGATGCGCATTCCAGACAACACCGATCTTGCCGACGCCATCCTCTCTGGCGACATCGCCTGGCCTCTCGACCCGGCCCGCCCCTACGACGCGCCACGTATCTGCCCGCTGTGTCAGCGGCGGATGGTGGTGAAGATTTCGCCGATGGCGTGGTCGGCGGCGTGTTCCCGCCACGGATTGCTGCGTTCGGAGTGGCTTGAGCGGTGATGCCCGCACCAAAAAACTATCGACGACGCAGCGCCACCACGCCAGCCGCGACACCGGCAGCGAGCGCGCCGCCCGCCAGAGCGCCGAGGGCCGGGAGCATGTACCGGCGTAGGGAGCGGTAGTCCTCGATGGTCCAGCCTTGGCCGGTCGCGTAGCGGCGCAGCGCACGGTCAGGGTTGATGGCGACGGGGTTGCCGACCATGGACAGCATCGGCAGGTCGTTGATGCTGTCGGAGTAGGCGGTGCACTTTTCCAGGTCGAGCTTCTGAATCGCGGCCAGTGCCGCCACGGCGTGCTGCTTGCCGGGGCCGTGGAGGATGTCGCCGACGAGGCGACCGGTGAACTTGCCGTCTTCCTCTTCGGCGACGGTGCCGAGTGCACCGGTGAAGCCGAGGCGTTCCGCGAGCGCCTGGCCGATTTGGACCGGGGTGGCGGAGACCAGCCAGACTTGTTGGCCTTGGGCGATGTGGCGGGACGCGGCGTCGATAGTTGATTGGTAGGTCTTGTCGAGCATTTGGCGGTCGACGATTTCGGCGCAGAGCTCTTTGAGCTGCGAAACGTTCTTGCCCTTGACTAACTGGAGGGCCTGCTCGCGGCCTTTGGCGATGTCTTTGGCGCTTTCGGAGCCGGAGACGCGGTAGCGGATTTGCTTGGTCAGGGCGGGCAGGAGCTCGCGAAGGGTGATGAAGCGCTGCTTGGCCAAGCCTTTGGCCAGCAGGATGAGCGAGGAGCCCTGGATGAGGGTGTTGTCGATGTCGAAGAACGCGGCCGCCTCGGTGTCTTGGGGGACGTCGGGGTCGGGCTGGGTGATTTTCTCCCGGCCGGCGGTTTTGAAGGCGCCGCCGACGGAGTCGACGCCGGTGGCGAATTCTTCGATGCTGATGCCGAAGGTTTCTTCGATGGCGGCGGCTGCGGCGGCGTTACCAGCGGTGCGCTGGGATTCGGCGTCGAGAGGTGGGAGGGCAACTTCTTCGAGGAAGCGGCGAAGGTTGCCTTGGGTGAGTGACCATTGGGCCAGGAGTTCTTTGTGGTCGGACATTGCCAGCGAGCCTTTCACCGTGTGGCAGACGTGATAGTTTGTATCGTAAACAAGATTGGCGGAGAGATGAAACAGGTTGAACTGATGGTGCGCGCGACCTGCGGGTCGTGCGAGCGGGTGGCTGCGCAGATCGCCCCGGTGGTCGAGCAGTGCGGCGCGCAGCTCACGCTTGTAGATGTCGACGCCTCTCCGTCGCTCAACGCCGAGTTCGGGGATCGTGTCCCGGTTGTAGTGATTGATGGGGACGAGTTCGCGTGTTGGGAAGTGGATAACGCGGACCTGGCCGAGGCGCTGTCAGAGTGACGCGCTATCCTTTGGTTTGATTCACGGCTGACTGGAGGGATTGAGTGAGTGTTCTCGTTGTAGGGATGTCGCACCGCTCGGCGCCCGTTGCGTTGTTGGAACGCTTGAGTATGGATGATGCGGTGCAGCATTCGGCGGCGTCGGCGCTGGTGGAGCGCCCGTCGTTGTCTGAGGCGATGATCATTTCGACGTGTAACCGGCTGGAGGTGTACACGGTTGCCAACGCGTTCCATGCGGGTGTGCAGGATGTGTTGGCGGTGCTGGCGGAGGTCTCCGGGGTGAGTGAGGCGGAGCTGCGCGGCTACCTGTACGTGCGGTATTCGGACGCGGCTGCGGAGCACTTGTTGACGGTCGCCTCCGGCCTGGATTCCATGGTGGTGGGGGAGCAGCAGATCATTGGGCAGGTGCGGACTGCGTATACGCACGCGGCGGAGCAGGGCACGGTGGGCCCGGCGTTGCATTCGTTGGCGCAGTCGGCGTTGCATACGGGCAAGCGTGTGCATACGGAGACGTCGATTGATGATGCCGGCGGCTCGATGGTGACTTTCGCGCTGGATACGGCGATGGAGACGATGGGGGTAGACACGCTGGAGGGCCAGACTGCGCTGGTGTTGGGGGCTGGTGCGATGAGCTCGTTGGCGGCGACGCATTTGGGCAAGAGGGGCGTCGATAAGTTGATTATTGCGAACCGCACTCGCTCGCGCGCGGAGCGGTTGGCGGAGCATGCCCGGGAGGCCGGGGTGGCTGCGGAGGTCGTGGACTTTAATGCGCGCGCGGGGGCGTTGGGGCGTGTGGATATTACGGTGTCGGCGACGGCGTCAGATGGGTTCACCATTTCGGGCGAGGACATCTCGGGGCCGACGATGCTGATTGATTTGTCGCTGCCGCGCGATATTGACAATTCGGTACTGGAGCACGAGGGCGTGCACTTGATCAACATCGAGTACCTGCACGAGCAGCTGCACAACGCGGACTCGGAGGACTCGAAGGCGCTGCAGGCCGCGGAGGCGATCGTGGCCGAGGAGGTGCAGGCGTTTAGCTCCGAGCAGCGGATGCGTGATGTGGGGCCGGCGGTGGCGCAGCTGCGCCGGGTTGGCGCGGAGATTTCGCAGGAGGAGCTGGCGCGGTTGCGCAAGCGCCTTCCCGACATGGATGAGCAGGATTTTGAGCAGGTTGCCCGTTCGGTGAAGCGTGTGGTGGATAAGCTGCTGCATAAGCCGACAGTGAAGATTAAGGAGCTGGCGGCGAGCTCGGACTCGATTAGCCTGGAGACCGCCGTTGAGGAGCTGTTTGGGGTGCGCCCCGTGTCGGCTGCTACTGATATGGACCGGTTGCCGAGTCCCGACGAGTTGAAGTTGAAGGAGTCGTAATTTACATGCTGAAAATTGGTACGCGGGGTTCGCACTTGGCCACGACGCAGGCGGGGCATATGCGTGACGCGCTGATTGCGCACGGTTACCCGTCTGAGCTGCATATTGTGAAGACTGCCGGGGATGTCTCCCACGCGCCGGTGGAGCGCATTGGCGTGGGCGTGTTCACGTCTGCGCTTCGCGACGCCCTCTTCGACGGCGAGGTGGACGTCGCCGTGCACTCCTTCAAAGACTTGCCGACGGCCCCAGAGCCCCGCACCTACCTGATCGTTCCGGAGCGCGAAGATCACCGCGAGGCACTCATCGCCCGCGACGGCCTGACGCTGGACACGCTGCCGAAGGGCGCGAAGGTGGGCACCTCGGCGCCGCGCCGTGTTTCCCAGCTGCGCGCGCTGCGCCCTGACCTTGAGATCCTCCCGCTGCGAGGCAACATTGAGACGCGCATGGGCCGGGTGGAAAGCGGCGAGATGGACGCGATTGTCCTGGCGTATGCGGGCTTGGTCCGTGGTGGGTTCGCGGACCGCGCCACCCAAGTCTTCGATGCTGAGGTGTTCATGCCCGCCCCGGCGCAGGGTGCGCTGGCGGTGGAGTGCCGCGTCGACGACACCGCGCTGCGTGAGGGCCTGGACAAGCTGTTGGACGCGGATTCTTTTGCGTGCGCGGCGGCGGAGCGTCAGGTGCTGGCGACTTTGGAGGCAGGCTGCACGGCCCCGGTTGCGGCGCACGCGACCATCGCTGACGGCACCATTACCTTGCGGGCGGGGGTATTCGCCCTGGATGGCTCCAAGCAGCTGATTGAGGAGGCTTCTGGTAAGGACGCCCGTGAGCTGGGAACACAGCTTGCGCAGACGCTGATTGGGCGCGGGGCGGCAGAGATTATGCAGTAAGTTTTCAGACTGGTTTTGAAACAGGTTTTGAAACACGGCGTATGCAAATTAAGGTGTAACTACCATACGTCCAATCGTCTCGGTGTATAGGGGTCCCTTTGGGGCTCGCTGTACGCCGGGACACTTCTTTACGCCTTATACAAGACCAGAAAAGACCATTTTGATGACACTGCCCTCAATCACGCCCCAGCCGGGGAAGGTGATCTTCGTCGGTGCCGGACCTGGCAATCCCGATTTGCTGACGATTCGCGCTCGCCAGGTGATGGAACGCAATTCTATCGCGTTGGTGGAACCGGATGTTCTTGAGGGTGTCCGAAATGTTCTTGCCGCAGCGTGCGCGGTGCCGCAGGAGAAGATCGACGCTGCTGAGGCGCAGTACGAGGCGATGTGTGCGGAGGCGAAGGCCTCGGGGGCGCGGCGCCGCCCGCCGAAGCCTGCGGACCCGACCGCGGCTGAGGTTGAAGAGGTGCCGCTTGGCACGGACGATATTGTTGCGCGGTTGCGCTCGGCGCTGCAGGCGGCGGCCGAGGTGATCCGCAAGGGGGATGACGGTGACGGGGATGTGATCCGTCTGGTCAGCGGGAACCCGCTGACGCGCGATGCCGTGCGGGAGGAGATCGCCGCGGTGGCGGCCGCCGGCCTGGAGTTCCAGATTGTGCCGGGGATGTCGCTGCCGTCGACGGTGCCGTCCTTTGCGGGTATCGCGCTTGGTTCAACGTATACGGAAGCAGATCTGGCGAACGGGCCGGTGGACTGGGACCAGTTGTCGCAGGCGCCGCAGCCGTTGGTGTTGCAGGCGGTGCGCGAGCAGCTGCCGGAGATGGCGTCGCAGTTGATGCAGCGCGGGTTCCCGGGTGAGCTGGCGTGCAGCGTCACGGCCAACGGAACGACGCGGCTGCAGCGCACTGTCGATGCGACCCTGGAGACCCTGGCAACCATGGACTCGGTGACGGCGGATCTGCCTGGTTCTTTGGTGGTGACGCTCGGTACTGTGAATGATGATCGATCGAAGTTTTCGTGGTGGGAAAACCGTCCTTTGTACGGGTGGCGAGTGCTGGTGCCGCGTGCGAAGGAGCAGGCGGAGGCGATGAGCAGCCGCCTGGCGTCGTACGGGGCGATCCCGCAGTCGGTGCCGACGATTTCTCTGGAGCCGCCGCGCAACCCGGCGCAGATGGACCGCGCGATTAAGGGGATCGTGGAGGGTCGCTACCAGTGGGTGGTGTTCACCTCGACGAACGCTGTGCACGCGGTGTGGAAGAAGTTCGAGCAGCTTGGCTTGGACGCCCGCGCGTTCGCGGGTGTGCACCTGGCGGCGGTCGGCCGCAAGACGGCGGAGGCGCTGCGCGCGCTAGGGATGAGCCCGGAGCTGCTGCCGCACCGCACGAAACAGAACGCCGCTGGCCTGGTGGAGGTGTTCCCCGAGTACGTCGAGGACATCGACCCGGTCTCGCGGGTGCTGCTGCCGCGGGCGGACATCGGAACGAACGTGCTGGTGGATGGCCTGATTGAGAAGGGCTGGGATGTCGAGGACGTCGTGGCCTACCGCACGGTGCGCGCGGCCCCGCCAGCTCCTGAGGTGCGCGACATGATCAAGACCGGCGGGTTTGACGCAGTCTGCTTCACGTCCGGCTCGACGGTGCGCAATCTGGTTGGCATCGCGGGTAAGCCGCACCAGCGCACGATCATCGCGTGCATCGGCCCAATGGCGGCTGAGGCAGCGCGCGAGCAGGGGCTGCGTGTCGACGTCGTACCAGAGGTTGCGGACGTGCCGTCGCTGGTGGACGCGCTTGCCGAGCACGTCGCTGCCCTGCGGGCAGCTGGGGAGCTGCCGCCGCCGCGGAAGAAGCGGAGGGCGCGTCGGAAACCGGCGTTATGATGTAGCACATGACTACATATCATCTTCCACGCCGTCCACGTCGCCTCCGCCAGAATCCTGCGATTCGGCAGCTCACCGCGGAGACGCGACTGGCTCCGGCCGATTTTATTTTGCCGTTGTTCGTGGCTGATGGCATCACCGAACGCCGAGAGATTGCCTCCATGCCGGGGGTGTACCAGCACACCACGGACACCCTGAAGGCGATCTGCCACGAGGCACTCGAGGAAGGCGTCCGCTGCGTTGACCTCTTCGGCGTGCCACTCGACGAGGATAAGGACGCCACGGGTTCCGTCGCGTGGGACCCGGAGGGCATCCTGAACCGGAACGTGCGCGCACTGCGCGAGGAGTTCGGCGAGGATCTGCTGATTATGGCCGACACCTGCCTGGATGAGTTCACGGACCACGGGCACTGTGGCGTAGTGGGCGTCGATAAGTATGGCAACCAGGTGGTGGATAACGATGCCACCTTGGACCTCTACCGCGATATGGCGCTGTCGCAGGCTGCCGCGGGCGCGCACATCGTGAGCCCGTCGGGGATGATGGACGGGCAGATCGGTGTGATCCGCGAGGCACTCGACGCCGAGGGCTACCAGGACGTGGCCATCATGGCGTACTCGGCGAAGTACGCGTCGAAGTTCTTCGGGCCGTTCCGCGACGCGGTCGGCTCCTCCCTGAAGGGCGACCGCCGCACGTACCAGCAGGACCCGGCGAACGTGCGCGAGTCCCTGCTCGAGACCGAGCTCGATATTGAGGAAGGCGCGGACTTCGTCATGGTCAAGCCTGCGCTGCCGTACCTGGATGTGCTCAGCCGCGTGGCGGACATGTCGCCGGTGCCGGTGGCGGCGTACCAGGTTTCGGGCGAGTACGCGATGATGGTGGCCGCTGGTCAAAACGGTTGGATCGACTTCGAGGCGACCATGATGGAGTCGCTGACCTCTATCAAGCGTGCTGGCGCGGACCAGATTTTGACGTACTACGCAATCGAGGGCGCGCGTGCGCTGAAGGAGCTTCATGGCTAACACACCTCCCGCGGCGCAGGCTCCGGCCCCGACGACGCACCGGAAGGACGAGCCGCCCACCAAACACCCCGAGGCGGTGCGCTACCTCCTCGGCGCGTGGGCAGTGATGATCCTCGGTGAGCTGCTGCACCAAATCCTCTCGGTGGTGGTGACGGTGCTGGACCCGGCCGCGCTGCGTGAGGCGGCGAACCAGGCCGCGAAGAACCAGTCGGAGGCGATCCCGGAGAACATGATGCAGGCGAGCATGTACGCCACGGTTGTGCTGATGGCGCTGCTGCAGCTGGGTATCATCGTGGTGTTTGTCCTGGCGCTGCGCTCGGTGCAGCGCCACGGGAAGTGGATGCTCAACGCCACGCGGGTGCTGCAGGTCTTCTCTGTCTTCTTCGCGGTGCGCGTGCTCACGCTCTTCTTGATGACGCCCGCTGCGACTAAAGTGCCGGTCGCGCTGTTCGCCGTCGACGGTGCGGTGCAGATCGTGGTCGGTGTGGCGGGAGCATTGGGGCTGTTCTATGCTTCCCGGAAGGAATCGCAGGACTACCTGCGTCCGGCTGAGCAGTAGCAGCAGTAGGGAAGAAGTGGAGTAACGGCGCATGGCTGATAATGTGACGCGCTCAATTGACGACGCCCGCCTGGCGGCCAAGGACGCCGGCTTCGACCCGGATTCGAGCCACTCCGAGGACGGCAACGGCAATCCGCTGCGCCCCCACGCTTCCTACGCGTTCGAGCTCGAGGGCCTGGAGGACGGCGCGCAGCTGCGCGACATCGAGGAGGCCCTGGAGGAGCTGCCGGGCGTGCAGGCACGCCTGGTGTACCCGACGAAGATGGCGTGGGTGACCGCGCCGGACACCACGGCCCCGCACACGATCGCCGAGGTGATGCAGCGCTTCGGGGTGGAGGTGCAGCTGACGGATTCGACGCTGCGCCGCCGCGCCCAGGGGCATTCGGTGGTGGATCACACGCTGCCGCGGCGCGGCACGCGCGGCATGTCCGGCCGGATGCGCCGGATGAAGGAACACGAGCAGCGCTCCCTGCGCACGGCGCGCGCGAGCGGGTTCGTGCGCACTGCCCGACGGCGCCGCGGCATGATGCGTGGCCAGGACGTACTGTTTACCGCCCGCGACTTGGTCACGCCGCTTCGCATGTGGATCGCTATTGTGCTGAGCATCCCGGTCGTCCTGATGGCGTACGTGCCGCAGTTCCAGTTCCCGGGCTGGCAGTGGTGTTCGTTGGCGTTGTCCACGCCGGTCGCACTGTGGTGCGCGTTCCCGTTCCACCGCGCGATGCTCGGCGGCGTGCGCCGCGGGATTTCCGCGCTGGACGGCGCGAGCTCGATCGCGATTTTGGCCGCTTGGCTGTGGTCGCTGGTCGCGGTGGTGCTGACGTCCGCTGGGCAGATCGGCTGGACTACCAGTAGTGGCTGGGTGCCGCACCAGATGGGCCACGACGTTGAGATCTTCTTCGAGGTCTCCTGCGCCGTGACCACGTTGTTGCTGGTGGGACGCTACTTCACCATGCGCGCTCGCCCCCGCCTCATGGAGGATTTGCAGGCCCGCAACCCTGATCCGGACGCGGTGTACAAGGTGGTGCGTCGTTCGCGGGCGGGCAACGTGACGGAGGAAGACTTCCCGGCAGTCGAGCTGAACAAGGGGGATGACGTCTACGTCCACGCCGGCGAGATCATCCCTGCCGACGGCGAGGTGGTTGGCGGCTCTGGCGTGTTGAACCCCCAGATTATCGACGCCCGCGAGCCCTCCGAGGTGAAAGTCGGCTCAACGGTGCGCGCCGGGTCGGTGCTGCGCAGCGGCAAGATCAAGATGCGCGTGGAACGCGTCGGACACACCACCCGCCTGGGCGCGGTGGAGCGCTGGGTGGACGCGGTGCTGCGCCACCAGAACGAGGCCACGTTGATGTCCACGCGCGCGGCGGGCCTGCTCATCCCGGCGGCCTATGCGCTGGCTATCTTAGATTTTGGGCTGTGGGTGCTGCTGACCGGCAACTACAATGCTGGCTTTTCCACGGCGTTGGCCATCTTGGTGGTGGTGGCGCCGGTGGCGCTGGCGATTTCGCCTTCGCTGGCGATCCGCCTCGGCATTGAGTCGGCGGTGCGAAACGGCATCCTGATCCGCGACGGCGAAACCTTCCGCGCGCTGGAGTCGACGGACACGGCTGTGTTCAACCGCGTGGGCACCCTTGTCAAGCCGCAGATGACGGTGGAGACCGTCACCGCGGAGCGCGGCGAAAGCCCGGAGATGGTGATGCGCGTGGCGGGTGCGCTGTCGGTGGAGTCCAACCACCCGTCGGCACGCGCAATGGTGAAGGCGGCGCGTGAGGCGCGCGATGGGCGCACGAAGAGCGCCGATGTGCCGTCGTGGATCGAGATGAGCAACGAGGAAATCACGCCCGGCGGCGAGTTCCGCGGCCGCCTCACCTTGACCTACGGCGACGAGGACGAGGACCGCACCGAGTCCTTCGACGCCTGCCTGTGGCGCCCCACGAACCTGTCCCAGCTGCACGGCCGCCTCGCGATGGCCGCGACCGCCGGAGGCACCCCTGTAGTGGTGCGCTGGCGCGGCAAGGACCGCGGCGTGATCACCCTCTACGACCCCGCGAAGGACGACGCCCACGAGGCCATCAACCGCCTGGAACAGATGGGCGTAGAGACGGTGATGCTCACCCGCGATACCTACCCGGTTGCCCGCCGCTTTGCCGACTTTTTGGGTATGTCCAACGTGCTCGCCGGCATTACCGCGCCGGACAAGCCGGGGGCGGTTCGTGCCATCCACACGAAGGGCGCCACGGTGGCCATGATCGGCGACGCCACCGCGCTTCCCACTATCAAGGTGGCGGACGTCGGCCTGCTCTACGCCACCGACGACCTTATCGACGCCCAGTCCTCCACCATCGCCCGTGCCTGCAACGCCGTGCTGATCCGCGACGACGTCTCTGCCGTCCCGCAGCTCATCGCGCACGCGCGCCGGGTGTGCCACATCATTGACTACAACATGATCTTCGCCTGGGCGTACAACTCCACCGCGATTGTGCTTGCCGCGATCGGCGTGCTGCCACCGGTGGGGGCCACGCTGCTCATGCTGGGCAGCTCGCTCGTGATTGAGGCGCACTCCTCGCGGGCAAATCATTTTCCCTCCTAAACCGCAACGGCGGTAGGGTGGGGGACTATGACCAGACGCGACCTTTCTTCTGCCCCGCTCATTGAGGCCGCCAACGGCCGCACGCCCTCACGCACCCCGGTGTGGTTTATGCGCCAGGCCGGGCGCTCGCTGCCGGAATACCGCAAAGTCCGTGAAGGCATCTCCATGCTGGACTCCTGCTTCATGCCGGAGCTCCTCGCGGAGATCACGATGCAGCCGGTGCGCCGCCACGACATGGATGCGGCGATCCTCTTTTCCGATATCGTTGTGCCGCTGAAGGCAGCGGGCATCGGCGTGGAGATCGTGCCGGGCCGCGGCCCAGTGATGGAGAAAGCGATTAGGACGCGAGAAGACGTCGATAATTTGCCGGTGCTGGACCACAACGTTGAGGAAGTGGCGAAGGGCATCGAGATTATTCTCGACGAGCTCACCGATACCCAGGCCCTGATCGGCTTTGTCGGCGCACCGTTTACGCTGGCCAGCTACCTCATCGAGGGCGGGCCGAGCAAGAATCACGAGAAGACGAAGGCCATGATGCACGGCGACCCGGACACGTGGCACGCCCTGATGCGCCGCCTCGTGCCGACCATCAGCGCGTTCCTGCGCACGCAGGTCGACGCCGGCATCGACGCCATGCAGCTCTTCGACTCCTGGGCGGGCTTCCTCACAGAGGCCGACTACCGCGAGCACGTCCTGCCGTACTCCGCCGAGATCCTGAAGGAGGTCGAGGGCGTGATCCCGCGCATCCACTTCGGTGTGGCCACGGGTGAGCTGCTCGGCGCGATGTCCGAGGCCGGTTCTGAGGTGATGGGCGTCGATTGGCGCGTGCCGCTCGACGTCGCCGCGAAGCGCTTTGCGTCCCCGCGTGTGCTGCAGGGCAACCTTGACCCGGCGATGCTCTTCGCCGGCCCCGCCGTGGTGCAGGAAGAAGTGCGCCGCATCAAGGCCGAGGCCGCCCGAGCTATCGACGCCGGCACCGCCACCGGCCACATCTTCAACCTCGGGCACGGCGTCTTGCCGACCACCGATGCAGGCGCCATCACCGACGCCGTCGCAATGATCCACGAAGCATAACGAAGGAGATCCCCATTGAATATCGCCATTGTCGGTGCAGGGCTTGCCGGGCTGACCGCAGCGTTTGAGCTGCGCAACTCCGGCCACACCGTCGACGTCTACGAAGGCAACGACCGCATCGGCGGCAAGCTGTACACCGTTGCGTTCGACGGCGGCCCCACCGATATGGGAGCAGAAGCCTTCATTGCGCGCCGCCCGGAAGCAAAGCAGCTCGTCGAAGAGCTGGGCCTGCAAGACTCGCTGGTCTCCCCATCGGGGATGCGCTCCCTGCTGTACGTCGACGGCGAAACCCGCGCTATGCCGGCAGGCGGCATGATGGGGATCCCTTCCACCTCCGAGCCGGTCGCGCACCTGGTCAGTGAGGAGACCGCGCGGCGCATCGACACCGAGGCGGAGCGCGAGGGCTTCGAGTGGACCGTCGGCGGCGACATGAGCGTCGGCGCCCTGGTTCGCGAGCGCTACGGCGACGACGTCGTGGACAACATCGTTTCCTCCCTGCTTGGCGGGGTGTACTCCTGCACCGCCGATGAACTGGGCGTTCGTGCTACCGTGCCGCAGCTCGCCGCCGAGTTCGACCGCCTGGCCGCCGACGGCCCGGTGCACCTGTCCACCGCGGTCGCGAACCTGGAGGCGGCTCGGAAGAAGCCCTCGAAGCCTTCGAAACCGGCACCCATTTTCGCGTCCTTCCGCGAGGGCTACCAGGAGCTCTACGAGGCGCTCGCCGAGCAGTCCGGAGCGAACATCTACGTCGACGCGTTCATCCCGTCCATCAGCCGCGAGGGCGAGGGGTTCCGCCTCAAGGGGGGCGAGGACACCGTCTACGACCGCGTGCTGTTGGCCACCCCGGCGCCGACGACCGCGCTGCTGCTTCGCGGCATCGCCCCCGAGGCCTCCGAGGCGCTTCGCTCTGTTGAGCTGGCAAACTCCGCCGTGGTGGGTCTGCGCTTCGCCACCGATGAGGGCCTGCCAGAGAACTCCGGCGTGCTGGTCAGTACCGATGCGAAGGACGTGCACGCCAAGGCGTTCACGCTTTCGTCGCGTAAGTGGCCGCACCTCGCCGAGCGCGGCGGCGCCCTTGTACGCGCCAGCTTCGGCCGCTACGGCGACAACGTCGCCTTGACCGCCAGCGAGGACGACCTCGTGGACTGGGCCCTCGACGACCTGCAGACCATCACCGGCTTCGACGGCCGCGCCGCCGGCGTCGAGGAGATCTTCGTCCAGCGCTGGCTCGGTGGCCTCCCGCGTTACGACGCCACCCACCTCGCCACCGTGGCCAAGGTCCAGGACGCCCTTGCCGGTATCGACGGCGTTGGTGTGACCGGCGCCTGGGTTGCCGGGGTTGGGGTCCCGGCCGTGATCGGCAACGCGCGTCAGGCCGCGAAAGACCTGCTTTAAGTGGAAACGCGCACCAAATTCCGAGAAAACTTTTGGTGACCTGGGGAAACACGCCGGGTTATTTTCAAAAAGAGGGAATTTGGTGCGCGTGTCCAGTTAAAGGAGCACTTTGCCCTTCTGTTCCGGCAGGACGAACGCCGCCACGGCGGCCACGGTGAACGCTACCGCGAAGACCGCGAACACGCTGGCGTGGCCGCCGAAGGCCAAAACCGGCGGCACAATGAGCGGTGCCAGGATGGAGCCGACACGCCCGAAGGCGGCCGCGGCGCCGGTGCCGGTGGCGCGGATCTGGGTGGGGTAGAGCTCGGGGCCGATGGCGTAGAGGGCACCCCAGGCGCCCAGGTTGAACAGGGAGAGCAGGCAGCCTGCGGCGATGATCTGCCAGGGCGCGGTGGCGAACCCGTAGAGCCCAGCCGACACCGCCGACCCGGCCAGGAAGACGGCGAGGGTGGTGCGGCGCCCCCAGACCTCAATGAGCCAGCCGGCCAGGGCGTACCCGGGCAGCTGGGCCAGCGTGATGATCAGCGTGAAGCTGAAGGAGCGCACGAGGCTGAAGCCTTGGTCCACAAGCAGGGAAGGGATCCAGGTGAACGCGCCGTAGTAGGCGAGGGAGACGCAGAACCAGACTGTCCAGAAGGCGGCGGTGCGGGCGCGCAGTTCGGGGCCCCAGATGTGGGTGCCTTTGCCAGCACTTGCTTCGGGATCGTTGTTGGTGGCGATGGGGGCGTCGATAAGTAGTTCGGGTGGGACTTGCTCCTCGAAGCTGCGGACCACTGCCTCTGCTTCCTCGTCGCGGCCGCGCGCCTCCAGGAAGCGGACCGATTCGGGCAGCTGCATGCGCACATACAGCGCGTAGAGCGCAGGCACGGCGCCGAGCGCAAGCCCCCAACGCCAGCCGTTTTCGCCCTCGGCGACGACGAACGTGCCGATGACCGCCGCCAGAATCCAGCCCGCCGCCCAAAACGCCTCGAGCCAGACCACCATCCGCCCGCGCACCTTCAGCGGCGCGAACTCGCTGACCAGCGTGGACGCGACGGGCAACTCCGCGCCGAGGCCCAGGCCGGTGAGGAACCGGAAGACGAGCAGGACAGCGACCGACCCGGCGAGCGCCGAAGCGCCCGTGGCCACGCCGTAGATCAGGAGCGTGAGGGCGAAGACCTGGCGGCGCCCCAGCTTGTCCGCGAGCAGCCCGCCGAGGGAGGCGCCGACCGCCATCCCGATGAACCCCACGGACGCGATCCAGCTCGTGGTGGTTTTCTCAAGGTCCCAGTGCACGGCCAGCGCCGCGATGACGAAGGAGACCAGCCCGACATCCATCGCGTCGAGCGCCCACCCCACCCCCGATCCGACGAGGAGCTTCTTGTGTTTCGGGGTAACCGGCAGCCTATCGAGGCGCTGCGTGCGGGTCAGTGCTGTTTTCATGGGCAAAACCTTAGAACAATTCTGGCTTTTATTTGGGAAAAGTACGAAAGTTTCCTGCTAATCTGCCGGTATGAAGAAGCAGCTCGGACTCATGCTCGTTACTACCTGCTCAGCGGCCATGTTGGTGGCCCCGCAGGCCATGGCGGAGGACACCGCCCAGCTCACGGAGGCTCGTTGCGTGGCGCTTGTCGACGCGGTCAAGGACGCCACCGCGAAGCAGCGCGATGCGCAGGACCGCGAGCGCGCCACGCAGCAGACGCTCGATGCGGCGCAGCGCGACGTCGCCGCCGCCCAGGAAGAACTCAAGGCAGCAAAGGGCATGGTCGCCGCCGCCCAACGCCTTCTTGACGACGCCACCACCGACCGCACCGCGAAACAGTCCGCAGTGCCCGCCGGCGTGACGGCGGAATCTGCACAGCAGGCGCTCGAGGACTCGAAGGCGCGGGCCGCCGAAGCGGCCGCCGCCCTCGAAGCCAGCAAGGCCGAGGCGCAACAGCAGTTCGACCGCGGCTCCCTCGGCTTCTTCGAAGCCATGGGCGCAACCGACGCCGTCGCCGAACTGAACACCGACTTCCGCTTCAAAGAAGAAGACCCGGTGGCTGGGCAGACGGGCTACCGCATCGCGGACGACACCCACATCGGTGAGACCGACGACGCCACCCACCTGGACAACATGAAGGCAGCCATCGGCTGGCTGCCCGAGGCCAACGAGCTCCGCGAAAGCGACGGCCAGCCCGCCCTGCCCGTCTCCGACTTCCTGATGGCGCAGGCCCAGGTAAACGTGAACTGGTCGCACCAGCTGCCGCGCGGGCACTCCGGCAACGGCTGGGACAACCTGTCCTGGAACTACGAGAACCCGTTCAAGGGCTGGTTCCACGAGGAGCGCGTCGCGTACTTCGAGGCACTCGAGAAGGGCGAGGAGCCATTCGCGGCGGGCGCTGGCCACTACATGGCGATCGTCAATCCGGACATGCGCGCCACCGGCTTCGCCGTGAACACCAAAGCCTTCCGGTACCAGGGGTACCCGTGGCGTGTCGCGCACGCGCAGACCTTCGCCACCCACTGGATGAAGCAGGGCACGCCACTGTTCACCGTCGACGAGTACACCGAGCGCTTCAATACCTACTACGACGGCCTCAAGCACGCCATCGAGTTTGGCGACGCCACCAAGCGTCAAACGCTCGAGGAGCGCGAAGGGGACGTCGACAAGGCGGAGCGGACCCTGGAAGCCGCACGCGCGCTGCAGGCCGCGGAGGAGCTCGTGGCAAAGCGTGAGCAGGAGCTTTCCGCCGCCAAGGAGGCGCAGCCTGCCCGACAGGCCGCAGCCGAGGAAGCGCTGAAGGCCGCGAAGCAAGCGCAGGAGGATGCGGCTGCTGCCGCTGCGGCCGCCAAGGCAGCCGCAGCCGAGGCCCGCGCAAACACCGAGCGCGCCGAAGCCGAATACCAACCCGTCAAAGCCGACTGCGACAAGCTGACCGGCGCCGACAAGGAAGGCTCCTCCACCGGCGGCATCATCGCCGGCGTAGTACTCGGGCTGCTGGCAATCATCGGAATCGTGGTGGCCACCAACCCGGGAATCTTAAATATGTTCTAGCTAGGTACACTCTCTGCTTATGCAAAGCGAGGAGCAGATCACACCCGAACCAGAATGGTGGGAGCAACCAGGCATGCCCTGGAACAGCAAACCAACCAAGGCCGACTACTGGTGCCTTGGCTGGTTCGGCTTCGTAGGCCTCTTCGGCCTTGCGATGATCCCACTTCGCGCCTGGCTGCTTGGGCTGCACCCGCCCATCATGCTGGCCATTACCGGTTCCCGGATTGGAGCGGCGTCGACGGGCGCGCTCGCCGCCGTCGGCGAGGTGCAGCACTGGCTGGGCTACCTGCTCATCGGCACGCTGATGGCCATCAAGTTCGACTGGATCTACTGGTGGGCCGGCAAACTGTGGGGGCGCGGAATCCTTGACGTGCAGGCGCAGAACTCCAAGCGCAGCGCCCGCAACATCGAACGCGTGGAAAAGTGGGCCCTCAAACTCGGCTGGCTGGGAATCTTCCTCGCCTACGTACCGATCCCACTTCCCATCGCCTTCGTCGTCTTCGTCCTGATGGGCATGACCGGCATGCCGCTGTGGAAGTTCATGGTGCTGGACTTCATCTCGAAAACCCTGTGGTCACTTGGGTACTTCGCCCTCGGATGGTGGATCGGGGAGCCCGTGGTGTACGTGCTGGAGCAGTACGCGAAGGTGGCCAACTGGATCGCCATCGGCCTGATCGTGGTCATCATGTTCGGCGCGTTTAGGAGGCAAGCGAAGAAAGCGTAGGCGGGTGCGCGCACCAAATTCCCTCACGCAGTTTGCGCGACCTGGGCTTTTCCAAACCGCCGCGCGAAAATCCAGGAAATTGGTGCCGTCTCAACCGTGCCAGTGCCAAAGGACGCAACCCCCTTTTCACGACCTGGGCTTTTTCGTCCTCCCCGAACAAGAATTGCGTCCTTTGGCACTCGCTCCCCAGAAAATTAGCGGTACACCACCACTGAGGAGAAGTCCTCGTCCCCGTGGCCCTTCTTCTGCTGCTCCTGCAGGGAGGCAACCGCGGCTGCCACGGCGGGCAGCTCCTTGCCGGCGGCCTCGGCGGTGGCGAGCATCAAACGCGCGTCCTTCTCGATGGCGTCGGTGGAGAAGTCGCCGGGGTTGGTGTCGCGTTCGCCGAGGAGGAAGGGGGACTTCATGTTCACGATGAACTCGAGGCCGGTGGAGGCGAGCATGTCGACGATGGTGGCGTCATCAAGTCCTTGGGCGTTGCCGATGTGCAGTGCTTCCTTGAAACCCTGCATGGTCACCGCGAGGGCGAGGTTGGCGATGAGCTTGCCCGTCGCGGCCTGGGCGGCGGTGTCGACGACCTTGAGGCGTTCCGGGTTCGCGGCGGACCACGGTGCGACGACCTCGGCGACTTCATTGCGGCGCTGCTCGGTGGCGCCGCCGACGTAGACGCCGAGCTTTCCGGCGCGCGCCGGGATGAGTGAGCCGACTACGGGGGTGTGGACGAAGGTGGGGACGGCGGCGGCGAAGGAGTCGGCGTCGGCGGGGGAGATGGTGGTGGCGTCGGCCCAGGTGACGCCGTCGGGGATGAGGCCGGGTTCGATGACGACTTCGCGGACGGTGTCGGGGCCGAACAGGGAGGTGATGACCATGTCGGCGCCTTTGACGGCGTCTGCGGGGGTGTCGGCGGCGGTGGCGCCGCGCTCCACGAGCGGGGCGGGTTTTTGCTGCGGTGCGGTTCCAGACCGTGAGGTCGTGGTCACTGACAAGCTTGAGTGCTAATTCGGTACCCATACGGCCGAGGCCTAAAAATGCAATCTTCATATCGCCTAGGATAGGCAACTATGACGAAGACGAACCTGACTTCAGAAAATACTGCTCGTTCTGCTGAGTTGTTTGCGCGCGCTCAGCGGGTCACGCCGGGTGGGGTGAACTCGCCGGTGCGCGCGTTTGGCTCGGTGGGTGGGCAGACGCGCTTTATTGAGAAGGCGTTCGGCAGCACGCTTGTAGATGTCGACGGCAACTCCTACGTGGACCTGGTGGATTCGTGGGGTCCGATGATCCACGGGAATGCGCACCCGGCGATCCTGGAGGCCGTCGAGAAGGCGCTGGTGAACGGGTTGAGCTTCGGCGCGCCGACTGAGGCCGAGGTGGAGATCGCGGAGATGATCACGCAGCGTACGTCCGTGGAGGAGGTGCGCATGGTCAACTCGGGTACTGAGGCGACGATGTCGGCGGTGCGCCTGGCGCGCGGGTATACGCAGCGCCCGAAGATTATTAAGTTTGATGGCTGCTACCACGGCCATGTGGACGCTCTGTTGGCGTCGGCAGGCTCCGGCATTGCGACGTTCTCGCTGCCGGATTCGCCAGGGGTGACCGGCGCGCAGGCGGCGGACACGATCGTGGTGCCGTACAACGACATCGAGGCTGTGAAGCGCGCGTTCGCGGAGAACGAGGGCCAGATTGCCGCCGTGATCGCGGAGGCGGCCGCCGGCAATATGGGCACGGTGGCGCCGCAGGACAACTTCAACGCGAAGCTGAAGGAGGTCTGCCACGCTAACGGTGCCCTGCTCATCCTGGACGAGGTGATGACGGGCTTCCGCACCTCCTACTCCGGCTGGTACGGGGTTGACGGTGTTGCGGGTGATCTGACGACCTTCGGCAAGGTCATCTCGGGTGGGTTGCCGGCGGCGGCCTTTGGTGGGCGTCGAGAAGTGATGGAGAAGCTGGCGCCGAACGGGCCGGTGTACCAGGCGGGCACCCTGTCCGGAAACCCGGTGGCGATGGCGGCTGGCATGGCGTCGTTGCGCCTGGCCAGCGAGGATATTTACCCGGTGCTGCACCGCAACGCGGACAGGCTGGAAGATTTGGTCAGCTCAGCGTTGACGCGTGAGGGCGTGGCGCACCACATCCAGCGCGCGTCGACGATGCTGTCGGTGCGCTTCGCGGAGGGCGAAGGCCACAACTTCGACGACATGAAGGCGGCGGACACGTTCCGCTACGCGCCGTTCTTCCACGCGCTGCTGGACCACGGCGTGCACGCGTCCCCGAGCCCGTTCGAGACCTGGTTCGTCTCCACGGCGCTGACTGACGACGACTTCGCCACCATCGAGGCCGCGCTCGTCCCGGCTGCGAAGGCCGCAGCCGCCGCGACCCCGGAGGGCCAGTAAATGACGCGAACTGTTGTCCACCTGGTGCGCCACGGTGAAGTGTTCAACCCGAAGAAGATCCTTTACGGGCGTCTGCCGGGCTACCACTTGAGCTCCCGTGGCTACTCGATGGCGGCTGCGACCTCGAAGTTTTTCGAGGGCCGCGACGTCACCTACCTGGCGGCCAGCCCGCTGCTGCGCGCGCAGGAGACCGCGCAGCCTATTGCGGAGGTCACCGGTCTGGAGATCGATACGCGGGAGGAGATCCTGGAGGCCGGCAACACCTTTGAGGGGCTGCGCACCAAGGGGTGGCGCTCTCAGCTGTGGAATCCGATCCGGTGGCGCCACATGCTCAAGCCCTGGGAGCCGAGCTGGGGCGAGTCCTACGAGGACATCTTTGCTCGCATGGACGTCGCGATTGAGGATGCCCGCCAGCGCGCCGAGGGCCACGAGGCCGTGTTGGTGAGCCACCAGCTGCCGATCGTGACGGTGCAGCGCTACGTGCAGGGCAAGCCCTTCGCGCACGCGAGCCGTCGCTGCGAGCTGGCCAGCGTGACGTCACTTGTGTTCGACGACGACGTTGTTGTTGACTGGTCATACTCAACCCCCGCATCCGCGATCTAACCTGGAAGGACCCTATGACCGTGCGCCGCAGCCTTGTCCCATTCGTTGCCGCAGCCGTGCTGCTGAGCGGGTGCTCGAGCGCCAGCGACAACGGTGGGTCCTTCGCGTTCCACTCGCCGGGCGGGCAGGTGGAACTGTTCTACCCGCAGGAGGAGCGTAAGCCGCTTCCGGACTTTTCCGGCGATTCCCTCATGGAGCCGGGCAGCGAGATCTCGCTCAGCGACTTCGACGGCAAGGTCGTGGTGCTCAACGCGTGGGGCCAGTGGTGCGCGCCGTGCCGTGCGGAGGTCGACGACCTCCAGGAGGTGCAGGAGTCCATCGAGGGCTTCGGCACCGTGCTGGGCATTAACGTGCGTGACCACAACGCGGACATTGCGCGCGACTTCATGAAGGACAACGGGGTGACCTACCCATCCATCTACGACCCGCCGTTTAAGACCGCCGCGTTCTTGGGCGGCGTGCCCAGCTCCGTGATCCCGACGACGATCGTGCTGGACACCCAGCACCGCCCGGCGGCGGTGTTCCTGCGGGAGGTCAACGCCCAGGAGATCATTGACCTGGCGAAGACGCTGCACCAGGAGGCGGAGGCCTAAGTGGGGGAGGCGTTATCGGAGCTGGTCTCCCAGGGGCCGCTGCTGCTGGGAATGCTGGCGGCTGCGCTGGCCGGGTTGGCGTCCTTCGCCTCGCCGTGCGTGGTGCCGCTGGTGCCGGGCTACATGTCGTACCTGACGGGCATCGTGGGCGGGGAGCTCAACGTGGATGAGCACGGGGTATCTGTGACGCGGCGCCGCTGGGCCGTCGCCGGCGCGGCGGGCCTGTTCATCCTCGGGTTCACCGTGGTGTTCCTGCTGGCCACCGTGACCGTCTTCGGCGCGGTGAGCGCGGTGGCGCTCAACGCGGAGACCCTCATGCGTGCGGGTGGGGTGGTCACGATTGCGATGGGCCTGGTGTTCGCCGGTTGGGTGCCGGCGCTGCAAAACGACACGCGGCTGCAGCCAAAGAAGTGGACCACGCTGTTGGGCGCGCCGCTGCTCGGCGGGGTGTTCGCGCTCGGGTGGACGCCGTGCTTGGGGCCGACGCTCGCCGCGATTGTCTCCGTCTCTGTGGGGACGGCAGGCATGACCGCGGCGCGCGGCGTGCTGCTGGTCATCGCGTACTGCCTCGGGCTGGGGCTGCCGTTCTTGCTGGTGGCGCTTGGCTCGGCGAAAGCGGTGCGTAGCATCGAGGTGCTGCGAAAGCACTCGCGCACCATCCAGGTGATCGGCGGGGTAGCGATGGTCATCGTCGGCCTGCTGCTGCTGACCGGGGCCTGGAACGTGTTTATCGGCTGGACGCGCCAGCTCGTCTTCGGATATGGAGCAACGGTGATTTAAATGAGCACTGCATGGACGTGGCTACGCAGGTCGTGGCACTGGCTGACCAGTATGCGCACCGCGCTGCTGCTCCTGTTCTTACTTTCGCTCGCCTCCATACCGGGCGCGCTGTTGCCACAGCGCACGGTCTCCGCGACGCTGGTAGACGACTACCTGCGCGCCAACCCAACCATGGGGCCCATCTACGACAAGCTGCAGCTTTTCGACGTCTTCGATTCCACCTGGTTCGTCGCCATCGTCACGCTGCTGATGGTGTCGCTGGTCGGGTGCATCATCCCGCGCTCGATTGACCACTGGCGCGCGTACCGGGCCACGCCGACCCGGGCACCGAAGTACCTGTCCAGGATGCCGCTGCATGCGGAAGGGGACGTCGATACGCCGAAGGAAGAGCTGGAGGCGAAGGCGCGCGCAGTGCTGCGCAAGTGGCACGTGGCTTCCTACCAGCCGGAGGAGGACCGCGCCGGGGTGTTCTCCATCTCGGCGGAGCGCGGCTACTCCCGCGAGCTGATGAACCTGCTGTTCCACATCGGGCTGGTGGGCATGATTGTGGCGTTCGCGGCGGGCCGCATGGTCTTCTACGAGGGCCAGGTCATCATGGTGACCGAGTCCGAGTCGCAGTACGCGGTGCCTGTGGAGCAGCCGCGCCAGTTCTGTAATACGTCGCCTGCGAACTTCGACGTCTTCCGCGCCGGCCCGCTTTTCGACGGCACTGGCCTGCACCCGTTCTGCATCGAGTCGAAGAACTTCCGCGCCGAGTACCTCAACACTGGACAGGCGAACGGGTTCTGGTCGGACGTGGCCTACACCCCGGACGTGGCCGCCCCGCGCGAGCAGTGGCAGGACTTCACGCTGCAGGTCAACCACCCGCTGCGCGTGGACGGCAACCGCGTCTACCTGCAGGGGCACGGCTTTGCCCCCCAGGTGACCATCACCTGGCCGAACGGGGAGTCGCGCACCCAGATGGTGCAGTTTAGGCCCACGGACGTGCAGAACTTCCTGTCCGCCGGCGTGATGCGCTTCGACCCGCCGGCCGGCATGTACCCGGACCTCACCGAGCGCCGCGAGCACCAGATCGCCATCGAGGGCAACTTCGCGCCCACCGCCCAGTGGACCGGCGTGAACGGCGACATGCTGCAGTCCGGCTTCCCTGCGATGCAGGACCCGGCGATGGCAGTAGACATCTACGTCGGCGACGCCGGCCTGGACACCGGCCGCCCGCAGAACATCTTCGTGCTGGACCAGAACCTGATCGCCGAGGGGCGCCTGCAGAAGGTGGAGCGCGTCAACCTGGTGCCGGGGGAGGAAACCACCCTTGAGGGCGGCATCCGCGTGCGCTTCGATGGCGCAGCCGAGTACGCCAACTACCAAATCTCCCACGACCCGACCCAGGGCTGGATGCTGGCCACCTCGGTGCTCATGCTGGCCGCGCTGGCCGGCTCGCTGACCATCAAGCGCCGCCGCCTGTGGATCCGCCTGACCCCGACGGCCACCGGCACTCACGTGGAGCTCGCCGGCCTGGCGCGCACGGACCGCGCCGGGTGGGGCGCCGAGTTCGACGAAATCGTGGAGGAAATCCTGGGCGTTTCGGAGGAGGAGAACCCCTCCTTCGAGGTTGATGACCTTGGCTAACCTGCGATGACGCGGTAGATTGTTCCCCATGCTTGTCGATTCCACGATGGCGGACCTTTCAGACCTCACGTTCCGCACCGCGTTCATCCTGTACCTGGCTGCGCTGATCATGTCCTGTATCTACTACGGGCGCATGTTCGGCGTGCTCGACATGCGCCGCGAGCGCGCCCGCATGGATCAAAAAGTCGCCGTGGGGGCCGGGGGCGGCTCCGAGCTTATCGACGCCCCCTCCGACTCCTTCGACCAGGCAGAGTACGACCGCCGCGTCGCCGGCGCTCGCAAGTGGGCGAACATGACGCAGGCGCTGATCTGGTTCGGCATCGTGCTGCACGTGGCGTCCTTCATTACGCGCGGGCTGGCGGCGAAGCGCTTCCCGCTCGGCAACCTGTACGAGTACATCCTGGCCATGACGGCCGTCGTGATGGTCGCAGCCGCGATCGTGGTGCAGCGCAAGAACTGGCACACCATCTGGCCGTGGCTGCTCGCCCCGATGGCGATCGCGATGTTCTTGAACTCCACGGTGTTCCACATGCACGTGGCGCCGGTGGTGCCGGCGCTGCAGTCCTACTGGCTGCCGGTGCACGTTTCGTCGGTGTCGGTGGGGGCGTCGATAGGTATTGTGTCGGGCATCTTTGCGCTGCTGTACTTGCTGCGCATGTGGCAGCCGCGCGGCGAGGAGCATGGGTTTTTCGGCGCGATTGCGAAGCCACTGCCGAGCGCGAAGACGCTCGACCAGATCACCTACAAGACGGCGATTATTACGCTGCCGCTGTTCGGAATCGGCATTGTGTTTGGCGCGATCTGGGCTGAGGTCGCCTGGGGTCGCCCGTGGGGCTGGGACGCGAAGGAAACCGTGTCCATGATCACGTGGATTCTGTACGCCGCCTACCTCCACGCGCGCGCCACCGCCGGCTGGAAGAACTCGAAGGCCGCGTGGATCAACGTTTTTGCCTTGGCCATGACCATCTTTAACATGACCTATGTAAATACTGTCATTGCTGGACTTCACTCGTACGCAGGATTGAACTAATGAAAACACTGATTACAGGAGGGGCCGGCTACATCGGCTCCACAATTGCATCGTGCTGCTCCGACGCAGGCATCACCCCGGTCATCTTGGATGACTACTCCACTGGCCTGCGCGTCTTCGCAGAGCGCTTCGACCACTACGAGGGCGACATCGCCGACACCGAGCTGCTCAACAAAATTTTCGACGACCACCCCGACATCGAAGCCGTCATCCACTGCGCGGCCAAGATCATCGTGCCGGAGTCCGTCGCGCAGCCGCTCGAGTACTACGACGTCAACGTCGGCCGCGCAACCAAGATGCTGCAGGTCCTTCGCGACCGCGGCGTCAAGCGCGTCATGCTCAGCTCGACCGCCGCAATGTACCAGGCGGACGAGGACTTCACCGTCAACGAGTCCTCCGTTGTGGCGCCAACCAGCCCGTACGCCGCGTCGAAGTGGATGCTGGAGCGCGTCATGGCTGACGCCGCTGCCGCCGGCCAGATCCAGGCTGTGGCCCTGCGCTACTTCAACCCGATCGGCGCCGACCCACAGCTGCGCACCGGCCTGCAGAACCCGCTGCCGTCCCACGCGCTGGGCAAGATGATCACCGCCCACCAGAGGGGTGAGGCGTTCACGGTCACCGGCGTCGACTGGCCAACCCGCGACGGCTCCGGCCTGCGCGACTACGTCCACGTTTGGGACCTGGCCCGCGCCCACGTCGCCGCCCTCAAGGCCGACCTCGCCCCATACGAGGTCATCAACCTAGGCACCGGCACCGGCACCACCGTCTTCGAGCTCGCGGAGGCGTTCAAGTCCGCCAGCGGCTCCGACATGGAGGTCACCACCGCACCACCACGCGAGGGCGACGTCGCCGGTTGCGCACCGCGCATCGACAAGGCGCGCGAGGTACTCGGCTGGTCCCCAGAACTCACCATCGAGCAGGGCGTCCGCGACTCCCTGGCCTGGGCAGAGAAGCTGCCCGAGGTCCTCGCCGAGGAAGCAACGCGCAGCTAGTCTTCGCCGCGCTTCCTCCGACGCTCCTCCTCTTCACGACGCCGGCGCTCCGCCTCCTCGCGGGCCCGGCGTTCTTTAAACCTATTCTTCTCGATCTCCCACAGGAACTCCTCATCATCATCCGGCCCCTTAATAACCGGTGGCTGTTCCTGCTGCTGCACCCCGTACCCTCCATACCGTGCATTCGACCCCGGGCCGAACGCGCGCCACATCAAGTACACAGCCAGAATGATCAGAGCGATGAGTAGAAGCCTTCCCATGCCCTCTAACATACTGGTCCACCTTTGCGTTAGGCTAAGTCCCCATGGCCCCCATGAGTGAAGCACCCGAAGTTGACCCGAGCGCGAAGCGTCGCGCAAACAAAGCCGCCGCCATCTACGGGTTGTACCGGCTCCTCCTCTTCATCGTCCTCACCGTGGTGATCCAGCTGCTAGCCGTCGCGGTTGGGGCGCCCGTCCCGCTGATCATGTCGGCCCTGCTGGCCCTCATCGTGGCGTTCCCGCTGTCCATGCTGGTGTTCAAGAAGCAGCGCATTGAGGCCGTCCAGGCGCTTGCACATTGGAAGGAGCAGCGCCAGGCCCGCAAGGCGTGGATCGAGGCCGAGCTGGCCGAGCGTTAGTTCTCTCGTGGGACGGTGTGCACCACATTCCTGCATTTTGGCGTCGTGGGTTCGCAAAGCCCAGGTCGCCTGTTCTGCGCGAGGGAATTTGGTGTCAGGCAGGTCGGTTCGAGTGCCAAAAGACGCAATCGAATAAGGTCTATTGCTTCAAAGTTGCTGGCAAAAAATGTGCTAGACAACAAACGATGTCAGATTTGGCACTGGTGCCCACTCCACAGCCACTCAGGGACAAGAAAACCCTTGCCACCCGCACCCCGCTGGCGTAATGTTCCGCTGGTGCCTGCTGACATTCGGCACCGCCAGCTCAATAGCGCGGCGGTGATCTTGTTCGGCTTCCTGGTAGCCCTGTTCGTGGGCACCGTGTTGCTGATGCTTCCGGCTTCCACTGTGAATCCGGGTGGGTTGCCGCTGTTGCCGGCGTTGTTTACGGCGACGTCCGCGCTGTGTGTAACCGGCCTAGCCATTGTGGATACGGCGACGTATTGGACTACGTTCGGCAAGGTGGTCATTGCCGTGTTGATCCAGGTTGGCGGGTTCGGGGTGATGAGCTTCGCGACGATTCTGGGTCAGGCGGTGGTCCGCAAAGCGAATTTGAGTGCGAATGTGATTTCGGCGGTGGAGCGTCGTACGGCGGTGGGCGGGATCGCGCCGCTGTTGAGGCGGGTCTTGCTGGTGAGCATCGTGGTGGAGGCGTTGGTCGCGCTGGCGTTGACGGCGCGGTTCGTGGCGTTGGGCTACCCATTGCCGCGCGCGTTGGGGCATGGGGTGTTTCATGCGGTGTCGGCGTTTAACAATGCGGGGTTCGCGCTCTATTCGGACAACATGACCAGTTTCGTGGGGGACTGGTGGGTCTGCGTGCCCATCATGGCGGCGATCATTATTGGTGGTTTGGGGTTTCCGGTGCTGTTTCAGTTTCGGCGGGACGTGTTTCACCTGCACCGCTGGACGTTGAATACGCGCATGGTGGTTGCCGGTACGCTCTTCCTTCTTTGCTTTTCGACGGCCACCATCCTCGCCATGGAGTGGAACAACCTGCGCACGCTGGGTGGGTTGCCGTCGTCGGATGCGGTGTTGGCGGGGCTGTTCCAGGCGGTGCAGACCCGCACGAGCGGGTTCAACTCTGTCGATATTGGCGGGATGCACGAGCCGACGCTGTTTGCGATGGACCTGTTCATGTTCGTGGGGGCGGGCCCGGCTGGCACGGCGGGTGGCGTGAAGATTACGACGGTGTTGGTGCTGGTGGCGGCGGTGTCGGCGGTGGTGCGGGGACGCACGCAGCCGGTCATGCTGGGCAAGGGCGTCCCGGTGGAGGTGGTGCACCAGGCGATCACGGTGGTGATGCTCAGTGGCGCGCTGGTGGTGGCGGCGACGTTCGCGTTGTTGGCACTGACGCCGTTTCACCTGTCGGAGGTGTTGTTTGAGGTGCTGTCGGCGTTTGGCACGGTGGGGTTGTCCACGGGTATTACGCCTCATCTGGATGCGCCTTCGTTGTTGGTCATTATTTTTATGATGATTGTTGGCAGGTTGGGTCCGATAACTGTGGCGACGGCGTTCGCGTTTGCGGAGCCGGCGTCGAAAATTTTGCTTCCTTATGAAAGGCCGATCATTGGTTAAGTTTGCAACGCCCACGTACGCGGTACTTGGGCTGGGTAGGTTCGGCTCGGCGGTGGGCAGGGAGCTCATGTTTGACGACGCCACCGTCGTTGGCGTCGATCTGGAAGAGGCTGCCGTGAAGCGCAATAACGGGCTGCTGTCGAAGGTGGTGCAGGCGGACTGCACGGACGTGGCCACGATTGATGAGCTGGGCATTTCGGAGTTCGACGGCGTCGTGGTGGCGATCGGCGGGGCGCACGTGGAGGCGTCGATTTTGACGTGTTCGTTGTTGGTGGATGTGGGCGTCGAGAATTTGTGGGCGAAGTCTTCCGGCAATGCACACGGGCGCATCCTGGACCAGATTGGGGTGCCGCATACGGTGCACCCGGAGGAGGCGATGGGGCGGCGTGTGGCGCACCTGGTGCGTGGCGCGAACCTCGACTATGTGGAGTTGTCCTCGGGCACGGCGATTGTGCACACGGTGGTGCCGACGCACATGGCGGGCCCGCTCGACGAGCAGGCGTTGTGGCAGAGCCACGGCGTGAAGGTGATTGCCGTGCGCCGGGAGGACCGCTGGCAGCCCGTCCTCGGGCACATGGCTTTGGAGGCTGGCGAGCAGGTGCAGATCTATGGGGATTCGCGCCGGGTGGAAAAGTTCAGCCGCATGGCGGCACGGCGGCGCTAACCTGGGCTGCATGTCAGTACAGCACGCTTTCGACACTGCACGCGCGGCACAGCGCGCCTGGGCGACGACACCTCTTCGCCAGCGCAGCCGCATCTTTCTCCGCTACCACGACCTGGTGTTGGCGCACCGCGATGAATTGGTGGACCTGATCCAGCAGGAGACAGGTAAGGCGAAACACAACGCGTTCGACGAGGTCATGGACGTTGCGATTACCGCCCGCCACTACGCGTACCGTGCGAAGGCGCTGCTGACGCCAGCCCGAGTGCGGGGCGCTATGCCGGTGGTAACACGGACCGAGGTGCACCGGGCACCGAAAGGCGTGGTGGGAGTGATTGCACCTTGGAACTACCCGCTCTCGTTGGCGGTGTCGGATGCGGTGGTGGCACTGATTGCGGGCAACGCCGTGGTACTGAAGCCGGATACGCAAACCCCGCGCACCGCGCAGCGCGCCCACCAGCTGTTGGTGCAGGCTGGGCTGCCAGCCGACCTGTTCCAGGTTGTGGAAGGAAGTGGGCGGACGGTGGGGCAGGAGATCGTGAAGCGATGCGATTTCCTCATGTTCACAGGGTCCACCGCCACCGGCAGGAAGCTTGCCGCGCAGGCCGGGGAGCGTCTGATTGGGTTCTCCGCCGAGCTGGGCGGGAAGAACCCGCTGCTGGTTCTGGCTAGCGCGGACCCCGAGACGGCGGCGCGCGGCGCCGTTGACGCCTGCTTCAGCAATACCGGTCAGCTGTGCATCTCCGTGGAGCGGATCTACGTGGACCGCGCCGTGGCGGACGAGTTCCTTGCGTGCTTTGTGGCGTTGACGAAACGCCTGCGCATCGGGTACGGGTGGGGTGATGATGTTGGCTCGTTGATTTCTGCGGAGCACCTCTCACGCATCGACGCCTACGTCCACGACGCCGTGGACAAAGGCGCCACCGTCCTGGCTGGTGGGGAGGCGTTACCCCAGCTCGGGGATACGTTCTACGCACCGACCATCCTCGTGGACGTCCCGGAGGACGCCGATCTGTACCGCGAGGAAGTGTTCGGGCCGGTCGTCTACGTGGAGGTGGTGGATGGGCCGGAGGTGGGCGTCGAGAAGATGAATGACACCGACTACGGGCTCAACGCCTCGATTTGGGGCGCGGAGGACGAGGCGCGCGTGGTCGCGGGGCACGTGCACGCCGGGACCGTGAACATTAATGAGGGGTACGCGGCCGCATGGGCATCGATGGACGCGCCGATGGGCGGGTGGAAACAGTCAGGCGTGGGGCGACGCCACGGTGATGAGGGCCTGCTGAAGTACACCGAGGCGAGAACGGTGGCGGCGCAGCGCTATGTGCCGCTCGGCGGGGTCGGCGCTGGCGGTGGGAAGCCGGTCGCGGACGCGATGGCGCTCGCGCTGCGGTTGGGCAAGCGTCTGCTGCGCTAGGCCCGGCTAGGACGAGCTCTCGTCGCCGTGGCCGGTGGCGTGCGCGATGGCATCGGCGAGCCACTGTGCCAGGCCAGGTTGGCGTTCTTCGTAGTAGCGCTTGAAGCGTTCATCGGCGATGTAGCCTCGCGAGATCTGAAACTGCATCTCCGGGGTGACGTCGAAGAACTGCGCGATCACCTTCCGGTGTTCCTCGACGAGTTCGGCTGCCTCCGCGCTGTCAGTGGGCACGTCGCGGCGAACAGCGTCGGCGAGTTTGGCATCGATGGCGTCGAAACGCTGCTTGCTGTCCTCCCAGTCGCTCGCGCCCCAGTTATCGGTGCGGTCCTGGTACTGCGCCCAGCCAGCTGTGTCGCCGTAGGCTTCTTGCGCCTCGGCTTGGTGTTCGGTGTGGTTCGGGTCGCCGAGGATCTCGCCGATTTCTTCAAGGGTTGGCTTGTGATTGTTCATCGCTTGCTCCAATAACTTTTCGACGGCCACCACCATCCCATCGATCCGCGAGCGCTCCTCAAGCAGGCGTTCGTGTTGCCTGCGCAGGTGCTCCCGGTTCGAGGTGGGGTGGGAGAGTACTTTTTTGATTTCAGACAGTTTCATACCGGTGGTCCGGTAGACCAGGATGTGCTGGATGCGCTCCAGGTCATCTGGCGTGTACAGCCTGTAGTTTGACCAGCTACGATACACAGGTTCGACGAGGCCGGCCTGCTCCCAGTGGTGCAGGGTTCGCACCGTGATCCCGAATGCGTTGGCCACTTCGCCGACTGTGTAAAGCTCTTCGTTGTTGGTCATGGCAGTCATTGTGCAGCCTGACGTTACGTCAGAGTCAAGCCTTGCTCTCGTCGATCTTGGAAAGCAGCTCGTCCGGGCCATACAGCGCGGTGATGTCGGCGGGAATGAAGAAGTCTTCGGTGAAGAACTGACCCTTGGATGCGAATTCTCTGTTCACCCACGCGCCGAATGCATCCACTGGGATGAGTGGTAAGCCGTACTGGCTGGCGGTCAGGTCGTCGGTGATGAGGGCGTCGCAAAGTGAGATGGGGATTTCCGGGCTGTACACGAGGCCGAGCTCGTCGCACAGGAGCGCCATGCGTGCACCGTCGGTGATGTGGATCCCGTTGATGACGATCGATCCGAGGAACGCCACCTGGTGGCCTTCCTCGAGGATGTCCGCGAGGAAGGTCTCGTAGGGCGAACCCGTGTAGTACCTATGCCAGTCCTCAAAATCGGCGAACGAGACGATCGGGATGCCCAGCTCCCTGGCGGTTCTTGCCTTGCGTGACATGGATGCCGGGTCCCACGCTACGAGGACATCGCACGTGATCTCAGAGACGCTGTCTTCGAAGATGAGCCCGCACGACTCGCAGGCGGAGATGAGCTGTTCTTCGCCGTCGTAAAAGCTGATGGCTTCGCGGCAGCCCGTAAACACCACCCTCATGCCTGGGGAGAGCAGCGCAGCAATGTCGATGTTTTGCTCTTCGCCTTCCGGGAGGGACACCTGCGTCAGCCCTGTCATGATGGCGCGTTTGCGCACCTCCTCTTCGGCCCGCTTCGTCCAAACACCGCGAGACATCCCCCAGGAAGAAAGCCGCAGGGCAGTCTGTTGGAGCATGCGCTGGTCGCCGACTTCCACGCCGGAGCCGGAGAAGGCTGCCCAGGCATTATCGGAGTCGGTCGCGCGGGTCTGATCGAGCTTGAGCGGGACAGCGGGTGCCCAAAACGGCTGGAAGAGCGCGCCTTCTTGCGTATCGGATGCGTCGGGTACCGGCCGCACGTAGGGGATCTCGACGTCCCCTGAGAGGAAATCGAGCGCCATGGAGTGCGCGCGCTCGACGACGGTGCTCCCCTCAACAACGATGTCGAGTGCTTCGGCGTCGATACCGTCCCCGAGCTCCATGTCGAGGCCTCGTGCCTGGTAGCGGCCGGCGTCCTGGGCCCTCTCGAGCCGATCGCCGACGACAATGCCACCCGCAGCCTGCCGTAGCAGCAGCGGCCAAAAGTCCTCGAGCTGCGGCGCGATAGCAACCCCACCCGGAGGAACTTCGTTGTCGAGGCCGAACTGCCCCAAGTCAGACATCGGGTTGAGCCACGTGCCAAAGTCCGCAACGACCTGGCCACGCTCCACAACCACCGCGTGAACGCGAACCACGTGGTAGCTCACATTAAAACTGACACCGTCAAAGGAGAGGAACACGTAACGCTCGGGATCCTGCCTTGCCTCCTCCAGCATCATCTCCAGCGGTGAGTCGGGCCCAGCCAATTCTCCCGCAGCGATGAGTTGCACGCCCCCAAACGGTTCGTTGTTCTTTCGCACGCGCTGCAGGGCGACGCTCATCATCAACAGGAGCTCGGTGTTGAGGTTGTGGGCGTCGTCGATAATTAATGTCTCAGCCAAGCTGAGCAGCAGCTTGGCATCGTTGATGTCCCAGGAACCGCCAGGCAGGACGTCGTCGAGCGTCATGAAGGGATCGAAATTGAATGCAGAGTCGATCGTCAGCCCGCTGATGCCGTTCGCCGCGCCCTCGAGCAGCGCGACGGGCAGCACCCGTTTGCGCTGGCTATCGGGTAGTGCGTCGTTCACCTCCATGAACGTGCGCAGCAGCGTGGACTTGCCGGTGCCGGGCGCGCCGTCGATCACAACGCTCTCGCCGTTGAGCATCGACGCGAGCGCATGCTCGAAGTCCTGCGGCATCGAAATCGCCATGACCTGCACCTTTCACATCAACTATCACTTGTTGACTTCATTGAAGCATGCAGCCCCGACATTGCACGGGCGATGTTCGAACGGGGGTTCGCGGTGCTATTACGTGGTGCAGGGGCGTGCAGCGATTAGCCTGGGAACATCGCTGTTTTCTGCTAGCCAGGCGGCCAACTTCGGGTCAAGCATCCTGGCAAGCTTCAGGGTCTCCTCGTGTGCCTCCGTGCAGGTCATACGGTGAGGCTGTCCAGGCATCGGGAAACCTCTGATGAGCGGTTCATGGTGGGCTACACGGTTTCGAATGCTATTGACTCGCTTGCAAATCCCGTGCACCCAATCTCTGGTGAAACCAGCATGTTGCTGTCTTGCTACGTTTCTTCCTTCAGGGAAAGCATGACGTAGGGCGGCTTCCCAGTTGTGCTCGTAATTGACGCGGACCCGTCTGGGAGACTTGCCTGTATGTCCTCCTTTGTCAAAGAGGTTCGTCCAAAAACCAAATGTACAGTTAGCGAAAAGACGCCCGGGAACATCACCATCGTTTGGACGCTCACGTACCCTCCTGGAAAGTTGCGACCAAGCCACCGCAAGATTCTGCTCTGACCGTTCATCCAACGGGATATCGAGGTACCAGTGGCTGCCCCATTTTGCAGCTGCCGCTTTATTGATCGATTCCCGTAGTGCAACTTCCAAAATGGCAATATCCGCTAGAAATGCAGTAGATAGCTTGATGTTCCATATATAGAGCTCGAGGGCTTCGTCTATGTTGCCGTTCGGCGATTCGCTAAGAAAACTGGCTAAACGAGCGGGCGGGAGAGAACCCCAAAGCAAGGCTGCATTTGTCGAAGGCAGTTGTGTAGGAAACGTCATTGCTATAGGCTAGCCAATGTAGTCCCCCGGATCCGGACCATAGTTAAATGTCTATGGTTCCCGGGGGTTTATTATTCTGAAACGCTTATCGGGTGGTAGCCGGGATGATGACGTTGCGCGGGGTCGCGGTGCCGAAATAATACGAGAGCCCCGGGTGCATGCTTTCGCAGAGGCGCCTCGGGGCGTTCGGGAGTATCCTATCGCGTAAACATGAATGGGGAAAGCATGAATGTAAACGATGAGGTGTTGCGGGGATTTCCGATACCTCGACTGCGGCCATTTTTTGAAGCAGACCGTGGGAATGAAACAGTGGCGTTAGAGCTATACCACCCAACAAGCCTGGATCAGGGTGTTCGCTTGCTGCCCGTGGCGGGGGGTGATGGTGCAAGATTCCCGCGGATTCATCCTTCGCGGCAGCCCCGAATGCTTGCTGCTCGAAGTGGCCATTACCGCGACGAAGCCCTAGAGGCCTCTGTCTATCGATGGGCCTTCGGCGGTTCACGCTAGGCTCATGGCTCGAAATGTGACGGTCGAGGTCTCGGGCTGTAGGCGGGTTTCCAGTCAGAGTGCCAGCAGTGTTCCAAGCTAATCGACATACTCGGGGCGCTTACCTGTTCGATCGTTTCCCTGAGGATTGTCGGTTCGGATTCTATGCTCAGATATGTCGAATCAAGAAATGAGCTGAAAGGAACACCATGGGTTTTCAAACTCCCATGTACACGCTGGAGAAGTACCTCGAACGTACGACGACTGGCGAGATTCAATTGCCGGATTTCCAGCGCGGCTACAAGTGGGATGAGGAACGTGTCCGTCAGCTTTTGGTCACAGTGCTGCGTGGCCATCCGATGGGGGTAGTCATGCTCTTGGAAACGGGCAATGACCAAGTCCGCTTTAAGCCGCGTCCGGTTGAGGGCACACAGGTGAAGGATAAGGAACCGAGCTTTTTGCTTCTCGATGGACAGCAGCGCCTTACCTCGCTTACTCAGGCGTTGACAGGGGCGGGAATCGTGCACACGAAGGACTCTCGTGGCAAGTTGCTTGACCGTAAGTTCTTCATCAACGTCGAAGCTGCGCTGGCAGATCCGGATCGGGTGGAGGAGTCTGTGATTTCGGTCCCGGCTGACGGGAAACTGAAGGCGAACTTCAACCGTGATGTCGTGCTGGACCTCAGTACCACGGAAGCACAGTATGAGAATGGGTATTTCCCTGTAGCTCTGCTGTACAACCCGAATGAATCGTTTCAGTGGATGATGGGCTATCCAGATAGCACAGTATCCATGCAGTTCCACAAAACATATGTGCAGCCTGCCTCTCAGTACCAGCTTCCTGCGATCGAACTAGATAAGGAAACTGACAAGGCGGCAGTGGCCACCGTGTTTGAGAAGGTCAATATCGGCGGCCTTCCTCTTAACGTCTTCGAGCTTCTCACTGCAGTATTCGCTGGGGATGGCTCCTATTACGCGAAAACAGGACAGGACTTCCGGCTTAATGATGATTGGTTGGAGACCAAAAAATTTTGGGAGGACTATCCGGTTCTCACTTCTGTGGAGAACACGGACTTCCTCCAGGCAATTACGATGCTTGCCAGTCTGAAGAAACAGCAGTCGGCGACAGGGGAGGGACGAAAGGGGGCTGTGACCGCGAAACGCGAAGACGTGCTTCGCCTGACTCTCGACGATTATCTCGAGTGGCGCGATCCGCTGCGTGATGCTTTTGTTTGGGCCTCGCAATTTCTCGCAGATTTGCATGTGTTCACTGCCCGAGACATCCCGTACCAGAAACAACTGGTGCCGTTGGCGGCGATCAAGGTGATCCTTGGGAAGGACGCAGACCTGTATTCAATCAAGGCTCGGCTTACTCGCTGGTACTGGTCAGGTGTGTTCGGTGAGCTTTATGGGAGCGCGATCGAGACGCGGTTCGCCCGCGACCTCGAACAGGTGCCAGTGTGGTGCAAAGATGAAACCGCGACTGTGCCACGTACTGTTGTGGACGCAAACTTTGTTGAGTCCCGCCTGCACTCCATGCGTACCCGAAACTCCGCTGCGTACAAGGGCGTGATGGCCTTGCTTATGGCTAATAATTCGAAGGACTGGATGGAAAACAAGACCTTCGGTGCAGTGCAGTACAAAGACATGAATGTCGATATCCACCACATTTTCCCGCAAGCGTGGTGCCACAAGAACGGCATTGACGATGAACATCGTGAGTCCATCGTGAACAAAACCATGCTCAGTGCACGAACTAACCGCGTGATTGGAGGGGTGGCACCTTCGAACTACGTTGGCAAGATCGAACGCAACGCGCAGATCTCTCCGGAGGACCTCAACGCGTTGGTGCGCCCACACCTCGTAGATCCGGAAGCAATGCGGACCGACGACTTCGATGCGTTTTTCACTGCACGCCGTGAAGCTCTGTGTCAGTTGGTCGAGGGGGTCATCGGAAAACCGGTGCAGCGCGACATCTCTGCAGGTCAGGGAGAAGAAGACTCGTCCCACTTTGACCAGGAGGAGATGTAAATGACTGGAAGAAAGCTTCCGACTTTTGACGATTACTTCATCCCTGTCCTGCGAGTGTTGGCTGACGGTGAGGTACGGAAGCGCCGTGACATTGTGGAAGCAGCAACGAGAGCGTTTGGACTTTCGGAGGAACAGCGTGGACAAACAATTCCTTCCGGTGAGCCGGTGTATCTCAACCGAGGAAATTGGGCGATTACTCACTTGAACAAAGCTGGCGCGATCGAGTCTCCGAAACGGGCTCACTGGGTAATCACCGAAGTCGGGAGTGCTTTGCTGGAACGTCACCCGGACGGTATCAATTTCGGTGATTTTAAGCGTCAGATGAGCGGTGGGCAGTATCAAGCGTTTCTCGCGCCGGCCGCTGGTGACGTTTTGCCTGAAGAACATTCTTTGCCCGAGGAGCTAGCCACCCTGACCCCATTTGAGCTGGTGGAGGCTGGTCAACAGCGCCACGAGGCGATGGTTCGAGAGCAGCTTTTAACGCGGCTCCGTCAGAACGACCCGGCGTTCTTCGAAGATGCTGTTCTCGAGCTGCTCATTGCTATGGGGTATGGCGGTTCGTTGGGCAAAGCGACCCGCACTCAGCTTTCCAATGATGGCGGTATCGACGGCGTTATCGACCAAGATGCACTCGGACTCTCAAGGATTTATGTACAGGCGAAGAGATACGCTTCTGGCAATTCTGTCGGTCGCCCTGAGATACAAGCATTCGTCGGTGCGCTACACGGTGCTCAGGCAAATCAGGGCGTTTTTCTGACGACCTCCTCGTATACGCCAAATGCGATAGCCTATGCGGCTTCTGTACCGACTCGGGTCGTGCTTATTGACGGCCCGCTGCTGACCCAACTCATGATTAAGCATGGCGTCGGCGTACAGGTGAAGCGAACAGTCCAGATGGTCGAGATCGATGAGGACTTCTTTGAATAATGACCAGAATGCAGCTGCCAAAGGGAAGAACCATCGATGTGCGCGATCTCGATTCGCTCCGCCCAGCGTTTAAGAAGGGGGAGTCCACATGTGGGGTCTACCGGCTGCATTTTGAAAACGGGGAAGCGTATCCGGGCAAGTCCAAGGATGTGGTGAGGCGCTTTGCGAGTCACCGGCGACGCTGGCCAGACATCGTTGCCGTCGATTTCTTCCCGATGCCGGAAGACCAAATCACGGCCGCGGAGCAATTTTTGATCACCGAGACTGAAGCTCAATACTCGGTGCGAAACATCATGCTTACGAACCGTCCGCGTGGAAATGATCCTGCTGAGATCGTGACTTCAACCGGATCAACCATCACGCTGCCGTGGGAGCGAGAACGAGCGAAAACCGCAACCCAGTCCTATACAGATGAAGTGGACAAAAAGGTGCCAAAGTTGTTGAGACACCCACTTTTCCCGGAGGTACGAGACCTCCTCGGCTGGTACATTTCTACCACCGTGCAAGATCCTGCACGGACTGCGAAGCAGCTGTGGACAGTGTCCTGCATGCCCTCCACGAACCGCACCAAAACCGAGCACCGCCTGCTCACATTGTCCTGTGGCAACTTGGAAACGTTGTTTATTGTCGCGAGCACATCTCACGATTATGCGAACGACCCCAACGCGTTTGTCTACGTAAACATGAACACCGCGCTACTCGACGATGAATCGCGTTTTCGGGATCCTGCGGGAAGATGGGCGGTCGGCCGTCTCGGCTACCGGGGTGAGACCGTTTCGAGTCTCCAGCTCGACCTCGGCACCTTCCTCGCGGTCATTTACGGGCATATTGATTTTCCACACTTCGATGAGCTGGTTGATGCCGCGTTCAATCTGAATACTCGCCTCATGCGCCGTGGCTCCACGATGTACTCGCGCTTCCATAACGAGAAGCTCGCGGACCTGCTTCTCGCGGAAGCAGTGGTTTGGGAGGAGTAGGACCTATCCCTCCACACAACACAATTCTTGGATGGAGGGTTTCTCATGCCCCAGAAGTCAACGGTTAACCGATGGGCATCACGGCTTTGGCAGCTACCACCAACAAAAACGTCTACGGAAAAACCAAACAACACGTCAATACGGAGAAATGGGCCGATTTTTTGATGCAGCAGAAGCATCATTTTTAAATCTTTAGTCCGACGATTCCCCGTCCCCGGCGATACCGTCGTCTGATTCTCCAGTTCGGTCATAAAGCGATATAGCCAGCTCAGACAAGGTAAGTTACGCTGTAGGTTTATCGCTCACGCCGGGAGGTGGACAACATGAAAAGTCTTCAGCTGAAGCTTGACGGTCAACCAGGTGAAATTGATGCCGCAGCTCTGGCAAAGGCACTCGACCATACCGTCAGACTGCTTCGATCGGTGTCAGAAGACCCTATCGACTGCAAAATTGGGGAGCTGCGGGTGGGCAGCGCCTGCGTGGGGGTGTTGGCTTCAGAGAGCAAAGTTGACTCGGTGCTTGATGGACTTAAACAGTTAGAGAATGGTGGCGCTCTTCCCGACGAGTGGGACAGCTCCTCGATAGAAGCCGTGCTCGAAATAGGTAAAATCGCGCGGGACCAGGGGGGGTAACCGATGTCAGCCTCGGCGCGAAGGGTGGCAGGATGTACGTCCTCGAACACCGACTCCTCGACAACGCGCGCGCGACTCTTCGAGAACGCGACGATGCAATGGCCTCATATGGTTCTGTGTCAGGCCGTCTGTATTCTTACTCGCGCAGAAACGAAGAAGTGAAGGCCAGACTTGAAGATGCTCGAACCAGAGCGTCTGTGCAGCTGGATGTGCCGCTTGAACTGCAGGAGCAGTCACGAGTTCACGTCGATCGAAACGTCACGATTTGGGGGCGTGTCAGCAGATCCTCGGACACAAACGCCGTCGTTCGGGTCGAAGTGCTTGAAATTGAATCGGTGGAGCATGCATCGCCGGGGAAAGATCCGAGTCGTTTTATGGGGGTATTGAAAGACTATTGGCCCAGTGCTCTTGATCCCGTTGAGGCGGTGAGGGAGTTCCGTGGCTAAAGCAGAACCACCGTTTATTGTCTTAGATATCTGCCTTGCTTATATGCACAAAGCGTGTCAAGCGTGAGAGTGAGTAGAGCTTCCGGCTCGAGTGCACTCCAGTAGAAGGAACCTCGCCCGAGTACAGACGAGGCGTCGAAGCGTCAGGAGGGGTTCCTTCGTTTATGTCCGGTCAAAGCCTCTGCTCACAACCCCTCGACCGCCCCGAGGAACCCCGCGATGATCTCGCGGTACGTACCGTGCAGGTCTACGGTGGCGAAGCGGAACGGGTGGCCCTGGATCACGACAGTTTCGTTCACCGCCTTGCCGATGACCGGGTGCAACAGCACACCCCGGGTGTGTGGCCCGAAGCCTGGGTTGGCCTGCTGACTCATCACGTAGGAGTAAATCTGATACAGGTAGCCCGAGCGGAACTTGCCGGCGTGGTATTGGGTGGGCTGCAGGATCTCGTTGAACTTGGTGTCGAGAATGATTGGGGGCGCGCCGGGCGGGCGCAGGATGATGTCGGTGATCATGCCGGGCAGCAGGGTAGTGCCTTCGCCGCCAGTGGAAGAAAGGTCCCACCGAAGATGTTTGCCGCCCTTGATATCCCAGGTTGGGAGGTTGGCGGTGTAGGCGCCGAGGGCGGCAGCCTCGAAGAGGAGGCGCATCTGGGGGTCGCTAATGTCGGAAGATAACGTGCGCAGCGATCCAGCTTGGGTGGTCGGCACGGCGAGGTCGTGGATGAGTTTCGCGGCGGCGATCATGCGCAGGTCGGCGGAGGCGTTGCGGTCATGCTCGAGGGCGGCGACGGCACGGCCATCCGGCTTCTGACCGCCAACACCGGCGGCGCCGAACTGATCGGCAAGGTGGTGGCAGCGGGGGTCCGCGTCGGGGAAGCGGGTCGCACGAATGAGCGCGGAGCGGACCAGCCTGTTGGTCGGAGTATCGAGGGAGAGCTCGTCGAAGTGGCAGCGGATGCGGCCACGTGTGAGGAGCTGGTCGCGCGCGGTGCCAAGCAGGTCGATCTTGCTTCGTACACGGCGGATGTCCGCGGTGTGACGCTCGAATCCGACGCGCAGTCCGTTGCGGAGGCGGTGCTGGGTGGCGTCGGCAAGGATGGTTGAGACCAGCTCAATAACATCCTTATCGACGAGCTCCGCGCCGGACAACGCGATCCCACCATCGCGGTACAACTTCGACGCCAGCAGCTGTAGCAGCCAGACGTTGCGGACAGGGATGGGCGTCACGCTTGCGTGCTTCCCGTGTGTAGTGCAGCCGAAAGCTGGGACTCCGCTTTCGCTACTTTGTCGCGATCATCAAACCAGTATTCCTCGAGTAGTGGCAGGATCTCGGTGTCGGTGACTACCTGCAGCCAGGCGCGGGTTTTCGCGAGGGCGTCCACCTTGGCTTGGGTGTCGATGCGTTCGGTGGGCACGACGTAGCTGTGGCCGATTTGGTACTCGGGGCCCAGCAGCTGGTCGTCGTGGATGTCCTGGTTCAGGTCGGCGAGGGCAGCGCGGTAGGCGTCGGCGATACTCGCGTCGTAGCCGAGCTGCGTGACGTACTCCAACCAGCGGTTGTTGATCTGGGGGTAGAGGTTGGTGAAGGCGAAGCGGCGTCGAAAAGCCATGTCGACGAGTGCGAGCGAGCGATCCGCGAGGTTCATCGTGCCAATGATGTAGAGATTCGGCGGGAGGTAGAACTGCTCGTCGGTCCGCGGGTAGATGAGCTGCATCGCGGCGGCGGGGACACGCTTAGTGTTCTCCATGAGGGTGAGCATCTCGCCGAAGATCTGGGCGGGGTTGCCGCGGTTGATCTCCTCGATGATCATGACATAGCGGGTGTCCTGGTCTGCGCGGGCCCGTTCGGCGAGGGTGAGGAGGGGGCCGTCGATAAGCTCGAGGCTGCCGGTCGGCGATGGGCGGTACCCGCGGACGAAATCCTCGTAGCTCATGGAGGGGTGGAACTGCATGACCGTGAGCGAATCCGTGTTTTTCTCCCCGATGAGCGCGTACGCGAGGCGGCGGGCGAGCCAGGTTTTGCCCGTGCCGGGAGGGCCCTGGAGGATGAGGTTCTTTTTCGTTTCCAGGCTGTGCAACATGCTGGTTAGCTGGGCTTCTTCGAGGAAGCAGCCGTCGTCGATGATTTGGCTGACGTCGTAGCTGTTGTCGGTGGACTCGGCAGCGGGCTCGTCCTCGATGATGGTGGCTGGCTCCACGCGGTGCACGAACGCCTCGTGGGAAAGCTCCACGATGGTGCTTGGGCTTTCGGCACTCTCGCTGATCCAGTCGGTGACGCTGTCGAGCGTTGCGACGTACTCGTCGCCAGTCATTGCACGGTTGAGGTTGAGCGTTTCTGGGTTGGGGTACTGCTGGTTGAGGTAGCGCACATTCTGCGAATCGACGGCCACGAACTTTCGTGGGCGCAGGTAGAACAAGCCCATCGTGGTTTTGACGACGGAGTTGCGCCGGGCCGCATCAAACGTAGCGACGAAAGCCTCTTCGGCCGCGTCTGTCCCCGAGTCCGCGTAGCGGACAGCCGCCTCGGCGAGATCCCACAACTGCTCCACGTTGCTTTCGGAATCATCGGCGTTTTCGGCAGGGAAGTGCATGAACCACGAGTTGAGGTTGTTCAGGAGCGGGACGCCGCTAAACCCAGTCGGCGCCGGGGCCTCGATGCCAAAGACCTGCTTGTATGCCTCCGCGATGCGGAGGCGGTTGGCATCGATGATGCTCCGGTTGAACGGGGCAAAGACCGTAAACGGATCAATATCGCGGACCCGAGTGCCGTCGCTGTAGCGCTCGTTGGAGGGAAGTAGGAACTTGAACAGGTCGGGCTTGCCGCTGACCGTCCCGCACTCCAGCACCTTATCCAGCAGTTCAGTGCGGCTAGTTCTGTACGTGAGCACGGTATTGGCGAGCTCTTCGTAGAACGGCACCCAATCAAACACCGGTTGCTTGGTCGCAGGGTTGACGCCTCTGAGCAGATCAAGGATTTCCTGCCTGCCGTTTCGCACTTCAAAGAAGGACATCCCAGACCCGAGCGTGTTCAGCGTTGACTGGGACAGGTTGGCACGCGGGATGTCGATGTGCTTCCACTCCACAGGCAACCGGTGCGGCGCTGTCGGGCCCTGTTCCTCGAAGTAGTACGGCCCGGTAACCACGCCGATGCTCAGCGTTTTGTTTTCCCGGTTGCTCAGTACAACCACGTCACCGACCTGTGCCTGGCGTGAAAAGCGGTAAAGTACTCCGACGACCTGACCACTTTCGAAGGCAGTCTTGTCGGGGAACCATTCACTGTAGGCGTCCCTGAGCGCGTCTTTGGAGGCGAAGCTTCGCAGGTCAACCGGAAATCTGTAACTGACGCCGACGCAGCCATGTGCAATCGGATCAAAATCCGTCTTGTTATTGTGGGCTCCCCACACGTGCTGGGCCATAGCTCTCCTTCGACGTCCGCTGAAGCGTGTTGCCTTTACATTAGCGGGCCGGGCGCCCCAGGTGCGGGGTGCAAGGTTCCGGTCGACCTGCTCGCGTCGACCAACCCTGGTCAGTACGAAATCGGCAAAATCGCACCAAAAAGGCCCAAAACGTCGTGACCTGCGTTGGTCGACCGGAAGAGGTCGACGGGAACGGAAGCGACGGGAACGAACGCCCCAGAAACGCCTCAAAATCTGCCCGGAAACCTTTACTCCAAACCATATATTGCACTAAGGTAAGGCAAGCCTAATATTTCTACGAGGAGGGTGAACCTTATGAAGAAGTCCCAACGCAGGATCTACGCCACGCTGCCAGTGCTGCCCGCGGTTGTGCTCGCGGCAAGTCTCGCCGTCGCGCCGCTGGCCGTCCCTGCCCAAGCACAGGAGGCTGACACTACGGCCGCCGCGTCCGTCGCCGCGGCTCAGCCAGCTGGGTCAACACCGCTTGCTGACGCCCAATCCCAAACCCTGGAGTGGGAACTGAGCAAACGCGCCCTGCTGTGGGACGCCGCAGTGGAAGGGGAGGGAGTCTCCGTCGTCCCGGTGGACGAGTCCGAGCCGAACAATGGGAGCCTGAAGCTGACGAAGGCGACCGGCTGGGTCGACGAGGACACCAAAGCGCTGTCGGTGCAGTGGACCGGCCAGGTGACCTACACGATTAACGGCGCGCAAACGATCACGTTCAAGGACTTCGCACTCGAAGTCGATGTGGAGGGTGCAGGTAAGATTACGGCGGTCGTGAGTTCGGCGGACCCGAACCAGGCAGCAAATAATAAGGAAGCGAAGCGGGTCACCGTCGCGACGTTCAAGGGTGCCAACGTTGCCGTCGATGGCAAGACAGTGACGGTGGGGGCGACGCCGGAGTACGAAGGGGTCGTCTATAAGCGGGATGAGGACATTTCCTACCCGGATGCATGGCCGACTGAGCTGGTGAACAACGTGACGGACTCGGTGCGGTCGTGGTTCTACAACTCCGGGAGCAGGTGGGAGGACCAGAAGAAGCCGGCGCCGTTTGCTGTGACGCTGGAGCTCGGCGAGAAGCCCGAGAAGCCTGCCGAGCCGGAACCGGCACCAGTGCCAGGGCAGCAGCCAGAAGGCGGCATCCGCGATGCCTCGATTAACCGTGACGGCCACCTGATCCTGACCTTCACCAACGGCACGACCAAGGACCTCGGCAAAGTGGTGGGGAAGGACGGCAAGGACGGCCGCAACGGTGCTGATGGTAAGGACGGTCACGATGGTCGTGACGGCCGCGACGCGCCTGCCGGTCGAGACGGTAAGGATGGACGCGACGGTACCGCAGGAAAAGACGGCGCCCCAGGCAAGGAAGGCGCCGCAGGCACAAATGGCAACAACGGCAAGGACGGTCGCGGTATCGCGTCGGTGAAGACGGATAAGGACGGCAAGCTCGTCGTGACGCTGACGGATGGGACGGTGCTGCCGCCGGTCGAGATGCCGTCGGTGCAGCAGCAGGGCATGGCCCCGGAGTCGATTGTGGCGATTGTGCTGGGGGTCATCGCCACGCTGTTGGGTGGGTTCGCCGCGTTGCATACGCTCGCGGCGAGCATCCTGCCGAAGATCTAACGCTGCAGGTGCTTCAGTAGCGCCGCGATCACGGGGGACTGGGTAGCCAGGCCAGCAACGACGGCGAGTAGGGCCACCCCGCCCGCGATCAGCACCGCGCCCCAAGCCGGGAACTTGGTAGGGGCAGCAGGGGTAGTGGGCTCTGCAGGCTCAGCAGGTACGGTAGGCGCTGCAGGCGCAGTGGTCGTCGAAGTTGGGGTGGTCGGAGTGGTCGTCGGCGCCTCCTTGGCCTCTGCAACTTCGACCTGCACGGGGTTGGTCGGCATGGTGAAGCGCAGCGCCTGCGTCGCGGGGTCGACTGTGTAGTCCTTCACCCCGGTCACCGACCATTTCGCCTTCGTGTTCAGGGGGCTCGCCAGGGTGACATCGGTGCCGGGCGCCACGTATTCGCCGTACTCGTGCGCGATGCCCGCCGCGTACAGTCGCTGGCTGATTGGTTTATCGACGTCCCCTACGACAAAGCGCGTCGACGTCCCGAAGTCCGTGGTGACGAATGTGCCGTTGACCCATCGGCTGGCGTTGACGGAGGCTTGGTAGACGCCGGGGTCGGCGTCGTCGAACTTGGCGGTGCGGGCGTTGGGGTCGGAAAGGTCGAGGCTGCGTAGGGTTTTGGCGCTGGTGCAGTGTTCGACGCACTCGATCTGGGCGCGCCACGCGGTGCCGGGGACGGACTCGTAGTAGTCCCACGCGACGGTGACGTTGTGCTGCTGGTCGATCTCGCCGCGGACGTTGGATGGCGTCGCTACGTGGTCTGTTGTTACCGACGGCACCTTGAACGTGACGCCGCGATCGAAGTAGCGCTCGCTGAGTGCCAGGGCGTGCGCCGCCATGATCCCGACCGTGTAGGTTTGCCCCGGTTGCAGCGTGTTTGCCTCCACAAGCAGGTCGAGGTCCAGCTTCCCGCCGTTGTCTTCCATCACGGCGGCGGGGATCCAGCGAGCGACGAGCGCGTCGCCGTCGCCGGTCATGGTGGAGCAGTGGTTGAGGCGCCACACCCGCGTCGGCGTGAGCACGACGTAGACGCCGTTGGACGCCCCAGGCGTCGACGCCGGGTTGATCCCCGACCCCTTCAACTTGAACGTGATGTCCTTGGTTGGGTCGATGGTGTCGGGGCCGGTGACGTCGAACTGCACGCCGAGGTTCGGGTGCCGCGTGTCGAGTTCGCCGGTGCAGCCGGGGGCGGTGGCGGCGTCGATAGTTGGGAAGGCGTGCGCGACCGCAACGTTGGGGCTGAGCAGGGCGAATAGTGCAGCGCCCGTTGTGGCGCGGCGCCGTGTGGATACGTTCAAGATGAGACTCCCCTCATTGGTTAACTTAGGTTAGCCTTATCTTAAATGTCTATCGCTATTGTGTGCAACGGTTTGCACGCTTTTCGACGCCCACTCCTGCGCTGGAGCCGCTTCTAGAACGGCAGCGCCTGCGCAACCTGCGGGGGCAGTACGCCGACGGCCTTCGCGCCGTAGCCGATGGCTCCCAGGTCCGCTGTAGCAACGGCGATCCAGGTTAGGATCCAACCGACCTGCGTGGCCCGGTAGGCCTCCTCGGCGGAGGAACCGTTCTCCACGGAACCGTACACCCAGTCGCGGGTGGCCTGGGTATCTGGTGCGGCGCCGGTGCCCTTTTCTTGCAGGATCTCCCGGAGCTCGAAGCGCTCGGCTTTCGTGCGGATCTTCTTTTCGACCTCCTGCACCTTGCCATCAAACTTATCCAGCGTGTCGAGGATGTCTGGGTTCTCTTCTGCCTGCGTGGTCGGGGCGACGGCGAGGGAAAGTGCGGTAGCGCCAGCCAGGGCTGCGGCTGTAATGCGACGCTTCATGGGAACGCCTTCAAACGTATAAACAAAAGGTATGGGAATCGGCATACGATTAGATGGTTCCGAGCGTAGCAGCCATGTTGGGTTGGCGCGAGAATAGCTGGATCCTCCGCGATTTTTGCAAATGGGAGTAACAGGATGGTAGTAATCCCCATTTAGCAAGCATTTTCGAGGATTACTACCATCCTGTTACTACAATCTAGGTTTTAGTAGCGTGAAATCGCGCAGAATATCGCAAACCTCAGTGAATTCCAGCCCTACGCGTACGGCACGACCATCCCGCCGAACGCCAGCGCAACAGCCGTGAGCACGGCCCAGGCCAGCATGGCCTTGCCGTTGAGTCCAAGGACCGGGATGAGGGCGGTGCCGGTCGCGCCGCTGCGAACCTTCAAGATGGCGGCGATCGCCAGGGGGAGCGCCACCAGTCCGACCAGGGCCGGCGCGTACACCAGGGCCAACAGCACGCTGACTACGAACGGGACGCAGGTCAGGACGGTGAACAGGGTGCGGGCGCGGCTGTCGCCGAGGCGGACCGCGATGGTCTGCTTGCCGGAGGCGGAGTCGGTGGGGATGTCGCGGATGTTGTTGACTAGGTTCACGGAGGCGGAGATCGCGCCCACCGCCACCGCGACCAGCAGGCCTTCCCAGGACAGGAACCCGGTCTGGACGAACTCGGTGCCCATCACGGCGACGAGGCCGAAGAAGATGAAGACGCTGACCTCGCCAAGTCCGATGTAGCCGTAGGGGTTGTTGCCGCCGGTGTAGAACCAGGCGGCCGCGATGCAGGCCGCGCCGACCAGGATTAGCCACCACGCCCCGGCCAACGCGGACAGGATGATGCCGAGCAGCCCGGCGACTCCGAACGCGACGAAGGCGGCCAGCTTCACATCTTTCGGCTCGGCAAGTCCGCTGGCGGTGATGCGTGTGGGGCCGGAGCGGTCGTCGTCGGTGCCGCGGATGCCGTCGGAGTAGTCGTTGGCAAAGTTCACGCCGATGATCAGCGCCCACGCCACGAGCAGCGCAAGCAGGGCGCGGCCCAGGTGGGCCTGCGCGGTAAAGGCGGCGACGCCGGTGCCGGCGATGACGGGCGCGAATGCGTTCGGCCAGGTATGCGGGCGGGAGGCTTCCCACCACGCGTGCAGGTTGGGTTGTGCGTTCATGGTTTCCATCATGCCCCGTGTCGGGCCTGTCGGCTAAAGTGGTGCGCCATGTGGGTCGATTATGCGGCGCGGCAGGCGGTGGCGTCGATAGGCGCGGTGGCGCGTTTGCCCTCGTTACGGTTGGCGGTGCGCTCTGGGCGTCTGGAGTTTCCCGCCGCGGGGCATACCGTGATCAGCCTGACCTCGCACGGCACCCGCTTATCGACGGTCCACCACACCCTCGCATCGCTGTTGGTGGGGACTCGCCGCGTGCCCACCATCCTGTGGCTCGACGCCGTCGACTACCACGCGCCCTGGCCCGAGCCGCTGCAGGAGCTGGTGCAGTGCGGCCTGCAGGTGCGGCGTTCCGACGGACACTACGGCCCGCACACCAAGTACTACGGTACGTTCCGGCAGCTCGCGGGTACGGGGACGAGCGTGATCACGGTGGATGATGACGTGTTGTACCCGAGGTGGTTCGTCGAGAAGCTGGTGGTGGACCCGTTGGCGGTGACAGCTTACCGTGCCCACGAGATCGCGCTGGTGGGCGAGGGGTTTGCGCCGTATACGCAGTGGCGCAGTGTGCGCACTACCGCGCCGAGCCCGCGGCACTTCGCCACCGGCGTGTCCGGGGTGGCGTACCCGCCCGCGATGGTGGACTTCGTGGCCGCCCAGGGTGACGCCTTCCTGCGCGCAGCCCCCAGCGCCGACGACGTCTGGCTCAACATGTGCGCGGTGCGCTCGGGACACTATGTGCGCCAGGTCTTCGACAAACCGAAGGAGTTTCCGCTGGTGCCGGGCTCGCAGTCGGTGGCGCTGGTGCGCAAAAACCTGCGCGGGGGCAACGACGCCCAGCTCGCCGCGAGCTACAGCGCCGAGGACATCCGCGCCGTGGTCGGTGCGCGCTAGAACAACTCGCGCACTGCAGCCCGGTCGACCTTGCCCGGCCCCAGCAACGGCAGCGCCGCGACGCGCTTGAGCTCCTTCGGCACCTGCCAACGCGGCACATCCTGCAGCGCATCCATCACGTCCGGCACCTGCGCCTCACCCGCGAACGCGGCGCAGATCCGCTGCCCGAAACGCTCGTCCGGCACGCCGACCACGCACACATCCGCAACGCCGGGCACACCCAGCAAGAACCGTTCCAGCACCTCCGGTTGCAGCTTCAACCCGCCCGAGTCAATCACATTATCGACGCGCCCTTCGACCGTCAGGTGGCCGTCGTGAAGCTGGCCTGCATCTGAGGTGCGGAACCACCCCGGTTCGGCGAAGTCGGGGTGCGCGGGCTGGTTGCGGTAGCCGCGCGCCACCATGGGCCCGCCCAACCAGATGCGGCCGTCCCGGATGCGCACATTCGCCCCGGCGATGGGAGTGCCGTCGTAGACGCAGCCGCCGGAGGTCTCCGAGGAACCGTAGGTCGTGACAACGTTGATGCGCAGCTTCGCCGCCGAATCCAGCAGCGTCGGGTTCGTCGCCGCCCCGCCGACGAGCACCGCGTCAAAACTGCGCAGCGCGTCAATCCCGGTGAGCGTGGACATCGCCTTATCCAGCTGCAGCGGGGTCAGCGCGGTGTAGCAGCGGTCCCCGGTCGTCGCGATTTCCGCGGTGCGCGCCGCGAACTCATCAACGTGGAACCCGTGGGTTAGGTCCACGAAGGCGGGTTCGACACCCGCGACCATGCTGCGCACCAACACCTGGATGCCCGCGATGAACGCGGCCGGCATCGCCAACAGCCACTGGCCCGGCCCGCCCAACGCCTGGTGGGTGGCGTCCGCGCTGGCAATCAGGTTCGTCGGGGTCAGCAGCGCACCCTTCGGGGTGCCCGTAGACCCGGAGGTTGCTACCACGAGGGCGACGTCGTCGTCGATCGGCTCACCCACACCCTGTGCGTTGCGCAGCAGGTTGGCGCGCGCCGGGTCGTTCGTCGGCACCGGCAGCAGGGCGCGCTGGCCGGTCAGGGCCTCCTCGAGGGCAGGCAGGATCGCCAACGGATCGGCAGGGTTAACGGGCAGGAGTTCCAGCAGCTTCGTCACGAAGCGTTAGTCTAGCGCCCCGCCCGCAAGCACCTCGATGGCGTCGCGCCACATGACGTTGCCGGTGTCGGGGGCGAAGCGATCCGTCGTTACAAGGATGCAGCGGGATCCGGCGGGCAGTGTGTCGAACGGCGCGAGTTCGCGCGCGAGCGTTGTGGGTTCGGTAACCGTGAGCGCCACCTGGATGTAGAGTGTGCGCTGTCCATCATTGGCGATGAAATCGATCTCCCCACCGGGCACCTTGCCGGTGGAAACCTGGTAGCCGCGGCGGCGAAGCTCCAGGTAGAACATATTTTCCAAGTCGTGGCCGAAGTTAAAAGCGCGAGAGCCCAGCAGGGCTGTGCGCAGACCTGGATCGACGAAGTAGAACTTACCGTTCGTACTCAGCCATCGCTTGCCCTTCGTGTCGTAGTCCCGGCACTGATAAATAAGGTGCGCGTCCGACATCAGGCCGAGGTAGCGGTCGACCGTCTCGCTCGACGCCTTGAGCCCCTCGTGCTTGAGGTGGCCCACGATGCGATTCGTAGACACCGGGTTACCTGCATTATCGAAGAGGAAACGGGCCACACGTAGGAAAGCGTCGGTGTCGCGGATCTGGCCGCGCAGCGAAATGTCGCGGGTAAAGATGGAATCGAAGAGGGAGGAGTTCGCCTGACGAATCACCACCGGGTCCGCGAGCTGCACCGTGGCGGGGAAGCCGCCGATAGTGACCCACTCCTGAAATGCGTGATCAAGCCCAGGGCGTGCGTCCGCTGGGTAGCGGAACTCCATGAATTCCGCCAGGGAAAGTGGCAGCATCGGGATCTCGATGTAGCGCCCCGCTAGATAGGTCAGCGACTCGCCAACGAACAGGGAGGCGTTGGAGCCGGTGACGCAGATCTCCAGCTGCTCGTTGAGCCGCAGTGAGTTGATCACGCGCGCCCAGTCCTTCAGCTCCTGCACCTCGTCAACGTGGAGGTAGCGCAGCCCCTGTGCGAGCCGTTGCGTAACGGTGTCGTGGAAGGTGGTCGGGTTCCGCAGTGTGGCGTTGGCCTGATCCTCGAAGTTGACCACCATGATGGCGTCTTCCGGGGTGCCGTGCTCGCGCAGGTGGCGGCGGTACAACTCCAGGAGGGTCGACTTCCCGCAGCGGCGCACGCCGGTGATGATGCGTACGAAATCGTTATCGGTGACTGCCAGCAGGTTATCCAGGTACTGCTGCCTCGGGTGCAGGACTCTCATGAGTTTCGAGTATACCGGAAACTATCTCCAAAACAGGCAAGAGTTTCAGATATACTTGAAACCGCGCAGCTGCCCGCGCAGCTACCGGCCCAGTTCGTGGCTCAGCGCCTCGAGCTCCCCGCCGCCAGCGATGGCGCCTCCGCCTGTCGGCGAGCATTCGCCCAACACCGCCACAACAAGGCATAACACCGAAACGACCGCCTTCCTGGACTTCTTCATTGCCAAAGTGTGAACCACCGCATTCGGGTGCGTCAAGCGGACTAGACGTATTGACCGGAGGTTGTAATTAATTTGTCGGGATCCGCCACGCTGGGTAAGCTCTGCCTCATGTATTCAGGCATCGCTTCCATGAAGCTGCGTTCCGCCCGCTGACGGCGGCGGGACCCCTTCTGACCTCTCGTCTGCCGTCCTGGCCATCTGCCGGGCGGTCATTTAGTGCTGCCCGGCTCCATGACGAGCTGAGAGTACGAAATGCCAATTACACCAACCTTGCGGTCATGTGTGTGGAATGGAACGCCCCGCGGGCCAGTCGCACACATCCGTGCCGAATCAATCCACATCACCTTGGGAGACAGGCACCTCCTGAACGGGCTGGATGTCACCGTCTCCGCCGGCTCACGCCTGGCGATCGTCGGCGACAACGGCCGTGGTAAGACCACCTTGCTCCATATCTTGGCGGGGCTCCTGACCCCTGACTCGGGAGTAGTGACCCAGATGGGTTCCCTCGTCCTGGTCAAGCAGGACATGCCCACTGAGGGCAACCGCACCGTCGGCGATCTCATCGCCGAAGCGACAGCTCCCTCCAGGGCTGCACTTGAGGCACTCGACGTGGCGAGCGCAGCACTCGCCGCAGGAAACGACGCGGCCGATGCCTATTCCGCAGCGCTCGAGACCGCCACGCTATTGGATGCCTGGGATGCAGAAAGGCGCGTGGACATCGCACTTGCAGGCTTTGACGCTTGCAGCGACCGCGCCCGCAAACTGTCGACCTTGTCGGTCGGGCAACGGTACCGGGTCCGGCTTGCCGTCGCACTTGGATCGACCCCTGACCTGCTCCTGCTGGACGAGCCCACGAACCACCTCGACGCTGCAGGACTGTCCTTCCTAACCGAACGACTGCGTGATCACCCCGGTGGTCTGGCTCTGGTCAGTCACGACCGCGCCCTGCTGTGTGATGTGGCGACCACCTTCCTGGATCTCGACCCGACCCGAGATGCCGTGCCGCGAACCTACTCGGGTGGCTACCAAGGCTGGATTGAAGGTCGCCGACGAGAACGCCTCGTGTGGGAACAGGACCACGCCGCCCAGGTCGCCCGGCACAAGGAACTGACACGCGCTGCAGCCGAGGCACGCTCCCGCCTGTCTCAGGGGGGATGGAGACCTGACAAGGGCACAGGCAAGCACCAACGCGCCACACGCGCTGCTGGAGTGGTTCAAGCCTTCAACCGACGTATAGAAGACCTGGAACGTCATGAGATCGACGTGCCGGCACCGCCACTGCGTCTAGCGTGGCCCGCCTCGACAACTCGTGCCGGACAGAGCATCATGAACGCCACCGAAGTTACTGTGAAGGACCGGTTGGACACTCCGGTGTCGGTTGACGTGGACGGCGGTGACCGGTTGGTGGTCACCGGACCAAACGGCGCGGGAAAGTCCACCTTGTTGGCAGTTCTTGCACAGCGTCTGGCCCCCACCACGGGACATGTGCGAGTGAACCCGACAGCGCGCATCGCTCTGCTGTCTCAAGAGGTCTCCGACTGGGATCACTCCAGCTCCGCACACGAGGTCTACGAGGCGTACCTAACAAAGCTGGGCCGCCGATCTCAGGCGCCTACTCTCGGCTCGCTCGGGCTGCTCGAGGCCTCTGCAACCAACACGCCCGTGGGGCGCCTGTCGCAAGGACAGCAACGCCGACTTCACCTGGCCATGTGTCTGGCCCAGGACCCAGACCTGCTGCTCCTGGACGAACCCACCAATCATCTGTCATCGAACCTCGTCGACGACATCACCACCGAGCTTCAACAGGCCTCCTGCGCGGTGATCGTCGCCACCCATGACCGGCAGATGCTCCGCGACTTTACCGACTGGCCCCATCTGAACCTTGACTTGAAGGAGATGCTATGAACCCGCTTCACCCCTTGACCATCCCCACGTACCGCCAGTTGTTCGTAGCGATGGTGCTGACCATCTTCGCCCAGGGCGCCTGGGCCCTCTACCTGACCATGCAGACCCTCGACCTGGGCGCCACGCCCGCCACCCTGTCGGGTGTCGTGGCCTGGAGCGGCATCGGCCTGCTTGTGGGATCCCTCCCAGCTGGCGTAATTGCCGACCGGATCCCCAACAAGTCCGTCATCGTGGGTGTGTTCGCCCTGAACCTCGCCATCGCGACCGCGACGTCCACAGCAGCAATCCTCGACTTTGTCACCTTCTGGATGCTCGCGGTCTCCGCATTCATCATTGGCGCTTCAACCGCCTTCTTCTTCCCCGCCTACACGGCACTGGTGCCAGTCCTGGTGGATAGCGACGACCTCATGGCCGTCAACGGCCTCGAAGGCGCCACCCGTCCCTTGGTCGGACAGGCACTTGCGCCCGCCGTCGTCGGAGCGGTCATCGGCGCAAGCATGCCCGCCGCTGGCGGGTACCTCATCGCAGCAGCAATCGGACTTGGCCTGCTCGCGGCCCTGCGGCTTCCCACCCCCACCCGTGCCGAAACGGAGGCCGATGCTGACGCTGCGGCCGACTCACCGATCACCGACCTGCTCGATGGCTTCCGCTACGTTTCCCGCACACGCTGGGTCCGCTCCAGTGTCCTGTTCGCGGCCGTTATGGGACTGGTCGTGACCGGACCACTCGAAGTCCTCCTACCCGCTCTTATGCGCTCCTCGCATGACAATGGACCTGCTCTCTACGGGGCCGTCCTGGCTGCCCTCGGCGCGGGCGGGTTGGTGGGCTCCCTGCTGGCGGGGTCGTGGCGCACACCGGAACGCTTCCTGCCCGCAATGGTCGGCGTTTGGGCGCTCGGATGTCTGTTCTTGTCCATTCCGGCGCTCACCAGCAATCCATGGGCCATCGGTGCAGGACTCGCGTTCTACGGGGCGCTGATCGGGATCGGGATGGTCATCTGGGGAACAGTGCTCCAAGAGCACGTCCCCTTGGAGATGCTCGGCAGGGTCGCCAGCCTCGACTTCTTCATTTCCATCGCCTTCATGCCTTTGTCCATCGCTCTCACCGGACTCTTCAGCCGCTTCATCGACTCCAGGACTCTGTTCATCACCGCCGGCCTGGTGCCACTGGCCATGGCAGCACTGCTCCTAGCCCTGGGTCAACTCAAGATGCCGCAGAAGACGCTGGCCGAGGCATGAGAGACCTAAGACACACGAACATCATCCTCACACCTCTCCACCGCTTTGCTACCGCGGCGAGCTCGGCGGCTGGTTGCACTGGGTTTTCACGATTGACCAACGTTTGAGGTCAGTACAGCTAGAACACCTCGGCGATCAGCAGCATGGCCGGCAGCGCCAGGAAGATGGTCAAAAACACGGTGTCGCGGTAGTGGGTGGCGGAGGGGGAGGTTGCTTGGCGACGATCCTTCGGCCTGCGCCAGCAACCCACAAATAAACACGTCCACGAGCCATGCCCGGCTACGGGCGAACACCTCCTCTGCCATGTCTGGCAGCAGGGTGCGCTGGCCCGCAAGCACCCCGATGGCGTCGCGCCACGTGACGTTGCCGATGTCGGGGGCGAAGCGATCCGTGTCAGAAAAAGTCGTTACCGCTACCGGCCCAGCTCGTGGCTCAGCGCCTCGAGCTCCCCGCCGCCAGCCATCTGGTGCGTCAACTCCTCCAAGGTGACCTCGGCCCGTGGGGCGTCGAGCTCCTGGCGGCCCAGCTTCAAAATGGTGAAGTGGTCACCGACCAGGAACGCGTGGTGCGGGTTGTGGGTGACCAGGACGACGGCGATGCCGCGGTCGCGGGCGGCGGCGACAAAGCGCAGCACCACGCCGGACTGCTTCACGCCAAGCGCCGCGGTCGGCTCGTCCAGGATGAGCACGCGGGCGCCGAAGTACACCGCGCGTGCGATGGCCACGACCTGGCGCTGGCCGCCGGAAAGGTTCCCGGCGTCCACCTCGACGTCGGGGATGTCGATGCCCATCTCGCGCAGCTGCTCGGCGCAGATGCGTTTCATCTCGGCGTCGCGGAGGACGCCGAAGCGGCCGGTGAGCTCCTGGCCGAGGAAGAAGTTGCGCCACACGCTGAGCTCATCCACGATCGCCAGCGTCTGGTGCACCGTTGCGATGCCGGTATCGATCGAATCTCGGGGGGAGGTGAAGGTGGTTGGCTGGCCGTCGATAAGCACTTCGCCCGAGGTCGGCTGGTGCAGGCCAGCGAGAATCTTGATCAACGTGGACTTGCCGGCGCCGTTGTCGCCGAGCACGCAAGTGACCTCCCCTTCACACACTGCGAGGTTCACCCCGCGCAGCGCATCGAAGCTGCCGTAGGACTTGGTGATGTTCTTCAGTTCAATGACAGCCACTTAGCGCCCCTTGGTGTACTTAGCGAAGGACATATTCGTAAACACGGCGACCAGCAGTGTTGCGCCGAGGAAGAACTTGAACCAGTCAGGGTTCCAGCCGGCGTAGACGATGCCCTGGTTCGTCAGGCCGAAAATCAGCGCGCCGATCGCGGTACCCACCGCGGTGCCGCGCCCGCCCGTCATAGCGCAGCCGCCGATGACGGCAGCGATGATGTAGAGAAACTCGTTGCCCACGCCCTGGCCTGCCTGGATGGAGTCGAAGGCGAACAGGGTGTGCATGCCCACGAACCAGGCCGCGAAGCCCACGCCCATGAACAGCAGAATCTTCACCCGACGCACCGGCACGCCCACGGCACGCGCGGCGTTTTGGTCCCCGCCGACCGCCGTGATCCAGTTGCCGAACTTCGTGCGGAACAGCACAAACGAGGCAATCGCGACGAGCAGCAACCACCACAGCACCGTCACATTCAAGGTGACGCCGCCAATGTCGAAGGTGCCCGCGAACACCACGTGCGCCGACGGGAAACCCTCCATGTCGGAGATGATCGGTGTCGCCACCTGGCCGGTCACCAGCTTGGTCACCGCTAGGTTGAGGCCCTGCAGCATCAAAAACGCCGCCAGCGTAATCAGGAAGCTATCGATGCCCGTGCGGGTGACCAGGTAGCCGTTCAGCGCGCCGATCGCCAGCGAGATCCCGAGCGCCATGAACGCGCCAACCCACGAGTTGAGGTGCAGGTTGTAATTCAGCATCGTCGCGGCCAACGCGGCCGTGGTCACGGCGACGCCGGAGGAAAGATCGAACTCGCCGCCGATCATCAGCAGCCCCACCGCGAGCGCCACGATGCCCAGCGTCGAGGACGCGTACAAGGTGGTCGCGAGCGCCTCAAAGGAGCGGAACGCGGGGGCGACGGTCAGGAAGAACGCAAAGATCGCGATGAAGCCCAGCATCGAAGCGAACTCGGGGCGCCGGATGAGCTTGGAAAAGCCAGTGTGCGTTCGTAGCCGGTCATCGCTTGTCGACGCCCCTTCGCTCACTGCCGCGCTCATCGCATGCCCGCCTTCGCTGCCTCGGCGACCTTGTCCACGTTGTCCTTATCTACGAAGCTCGGGCCTGTGTAGACGGGGCGGCCGCCGCCTAGGGTGCCGCCGTTGCGCTTCGCGATCCACAGTGAGTCGACGGCCAGGTAGCCCTGCAGGTACGGCTGCTGGTCGACGGCGAAGGCGACACGGCCGTCGGCGATGGCGTCGACAAGCTCGGCGTTGGTGTCAAACGTGGCGACCTGCGCCTTGGACCCGGACTGCTTCACGGACTCCGTCGCGCGCATCGCCACCGGCGCCTGGAGGGCGAAGACGGTGTCGAAGCTCTTGTCCTGCGACAGTTTCGAGGTGATGGTGGACTGCACGGACGTCAGATCCTGGCCGTTGACGTAGAGCAGTTCGACGTTGCCATCGAGGCCCTTGCGGACGCCGTCGCAGCGCGCTTCCTGGGAGGAGTTGCCCTGCTCGTGGATGACGCACAGGACGTTCGACTTGCCTTCCTCCTTGAGGCGCTCGCCAGCGGCGTTGCCCGCCACCGACTCGTCCTGGCCGAAGAAGCCGGTCATCCCGTAGTCCTGGTACTTGCCCATACCGGCGTTCAGGCCGACGACGGGGATGCCGCGGTCGACAGCGTTGCGCGCCGCAGGGCCGATTGCCTCGGCGTTCGGCATGGTCACGGCGATGCCGTCGACGCCAGCGTCCACCGCCGAGCGCACCAGGTTCGCCTGGTTCGGCGCCTGCGGGTCGGAGGAGTAGCGCAGCTCGATGTTGTCCTTCTTCGCCGCGTCCTCCGCGCCCTTGCGCACGAGGTCCCAGTAGGTGTCGCCCGGCGCACCGTGCGTGACCATGGCCACCACGTACCTCGGCGTATCGACGCCACCAGCGGTCCCTTCAGTGTTCTCGGAGCGGGGTGCGCCGCCTGTTGAAGAGCACCCAACAAGCAGCGCCGCAGCCATCAGTGCTGCGGCAAAAAATGTAGTCCGTGTCTTAGCCATTGTACGAGTGTGATCCACCGCACCATGTTTGTCAAGGCTAGAACACCCCCGCGATCAATAACATCGCAGGCAGTGACAGGAACGTGGTGAGGAAGACGGTGTCCCGGCAGATCACCTCCCCCGAGCGGTACGTCGCCGCGTAGTTGTACACGTTCTGCGCCGTCGGCAGCGCGCACAGGATGAGGGCCGCGTACATATCGGAGCCGGTCAGGCCCAGAAGCGACGCCACTACCCACGCTACGGCCGGCATGCCGATCAGCTTGAGGATGGTAGCGGTGGTCGTCGCTAAGCGCTGGCTCTGCAGCACCTTCTCCCCGGTGAGCGAGGCGCCGAAGCTCATGAGGATCATCGGGATGGACGCGCCACCCAGAATCTGCAGCGGGGCGAGCACCGGCTCCGGCACCGTCCACGACGACGCCGACACCGCAAACCCCGCAAACGCCGCAACCACCACCGGCGCCTTCAACCCCGCAATCACTGACTTCAGCACCCCCGACGCCCCACGGTCCAGGCCAGCGATCACGATGGGGGAGAGCACCGCCATCTGCAACACCAGCGCCGGAATCACGTACGTCGGATCCCCCAGCACATAGGTGGCGATGGGCAATCCGATATTGACCGAGTTGTAATAACTCGACGACGCCGCCCCCGCCATCGTCTCCGCAGCATCCTGCTTGAACCACACCGCACTGATCGCCCAATAAATCAGCATCGTGGTCACCGTCGCGATCGCGATCACCAGGATCACCGGGGAGAAGAACGCATCCGTGTCCGAGACCGCCACCGACGAAAAAATCAACGACGGCGTTGCCACATGAAACGCGATGCGGTTGAGCTGCAGCCGCTGCTCACCCGGGCCGATCACCTTCTTCTGGGCAAGCCACCAGCCCGCCGCGATCACGGTGAAGATGATGGCGAAACCAGTCAGAACGTCAAGCATGCCGACTGAGTGTAGTGGCTACGCGCCTGTGAAACTGGCGCCTAGTCCATCTGAAGGACGGTGCGCAGTTCCGCGAAGGGAGCCGGGCAGATTTCGTGCGTGACGGTTCGGCCTGTTCGGGACTTTTTGAGTAGTCCGGCTTCGGCAAGCTTCTTGAGGTGGTGGGAGACCGTCGGTTGGCTGAGCCCGGAATACTCGGTAAGCGCGGTCACGCTCATCGGCTCGCACCCTTCTGCGGCGAGGCGGGAGAGGAGGCGCAGCCGGGCGGGATCTGCCAGCACTTTGAACAGGGCCGCGTAGCGCTCGGCGTCTTCTGGGGGGAGTGGGCCGGAGCCGAGTGAGCAGCAGTCTGGGGCGGGGGATTGTTCGTGCATGACTTCTACCTTCTCATATTGACAGCGGTCTATGCGGCCCTCTGTTTTCACATATTGATAATTATCGATATGTGAGGTGATTAGATGACCAACCCAGAGCCGACCCCCGTTCGAATGTCGTTCCTCGACAGATTCCTACCAGTGTGGATCATCTTGGCGATGGCATTCGGTCTGCTGCTGGGCCGCGCCGTTCCAGGACTCCGCAGCACGCTTGAGCGTTTTGAAGTCGGCGGTATTTCGCTGCCGATCGCGCTGGGCCTTTTGGTGATGATGTACCCGCCGCTGGCCAAAGTCCGCTACGACAAGACCCGCGAGATCGCCACCGACAAACGGCTCATGACCGTCTCCATCATCTTGAACTGGATCGTCGGCCCCGCGTTCATGTTCGCCCTGGCCTGGCTGTTTCTGCCGGACCAGCCAGAGCTACGCACAGGCCTCATCATCGTCGGACTGGCGCGCTGCATCGCCATGGTGCTGGTGTGGTCCGACCTGTCCTGCGCCGACCGGGAAGCCACGGCCGTCCTGGTCGCCATCAACTCAGTATTCCAGGTGCTCATGTTCGGCGTGCTCGGATGGTTCTACCTGCAGATCCTGCCGAGCTGGCTGGGCCTGGAGACCACCTCTGTGGAGTTCTCCTTCTTCTCCATCGTCACCGCAGTACTGGTGTTTCTCGGTATCCCGCTACTTGCCGGAGTGCTCTCCCGCATCATCGGTGAGCGAGTGAAGGGCCGTGCGTGGTACGAAGAGACCTTCCTGCCCGCGGTTTCCCCGCTTGCGCTCGTGGGGTTGCTGTACACGATCGTGCTGCTGTTCTCCCTGCAAGGCGAGCAGATTACATCTCAACCGTGGACCGTTGCCCGAGTCGCCCTGCCACTGCTGGGGTACTTCGTGGGCATGTTCCTGATCGCCCTGGTGGTGTCGAAGGCGTCGGGGATGGGCTACGCCCAATCCGCCTCCGTGTCCTTTACCGCCGCGGGCAACAACTTCGAGTTGGCCATCGCGGTGGCGATCGGCACGTTCGGCGCTACCTCGGCCCAAGCGCTGGCCGGTACGATCGGTCCGCTCATCGAAATCCCCGTCCTCGTCGGACTTGTCTACCTCATGCGCGGCATCGGGCAGAGACTCTTCCCAGGCGATCCCACCCTGCCAGCTGCAAGGAGCCGTTAATGAACCCCAGTGTCTTGTTCGTCTGCGTCAGCAACGGCGGTAAATCACAAATGGCGGCGGCGCTTGCGCGACACTACGCAGGCGACCAGGTCAGCGTCTTCTCCGCTGGCACGAAACCGGGCACGAAGCTGAACCAAGAATCCGTCGCCGCAATTGCAGAACTCGGTGCCGACATGTCGCGCGGCACACCAAAACCCATCGACCCAGAACTGCTGCGCACAGTCGACCGAGTAGTAATAATTGGCGACGCCGCCCAGCTCAACATGCCAGCCGACGCCGCCGGCACCCTGGAACGCTGGCACACCGACGAGCCGTCCACCCGTGGCATCGAAGGCATGGAACGGATGCGCCTCGTACGCGACGATATCGACGCCCGCGTGCGCGCCCTCCTGCGCGAGCTGCATCGCACGCTTTGAATCCCACGCTTTGAGCGGTTTGGGGCGCTACGCGCGGGCCCGGCGGGCGAGTGTGTTGCCCAATGATTGGATGGCTTGCACCACGATAATCAGGATGATCACGGTGGTGAGCATTGCTACGGAGTCGAACTGCTGGTAGCCGTAGGCAATCGCAAGGTCGCCCACGCCGCCACCGCCAATCGTTCCGGCCATCGCGGTCGCGGAGATAAGACCCACGGTTGCCGTCGTGATCGCGAGGATGATGGAGGATTTCGCCTCCGGCAGGAGGAAGTGGCGGATGGTCTGCCACATGTTCGCCCCCATCGATTCGGCGGCCTCGGTGATACCGGGGTTGACCTCGAGCAGGGACTGCTCGATGAGGCGGGCGATGAACGGGGCGATGTACAGGGTGAGCGGTACCAGCGCGGCCGTCGTGCCTATTGAGGTGCCCACAATAGAGCGGGTGAACGGCGAAATCGCGACGAGCAAGATGATGAACGGCAGGGAACGGATGATGTTGACCACCACGTTGAGCACCCCGTACACCAGCCGGTTCGGGCGCAGACCGCCCGGGCGGGTGATTACCAGCGCCAGCGCCAGCGGAATGCCAACCAGAGCGCCAATGAACAGCGCGCCCCCCACCATGTACACGGTCTCCCCGAAGGAATCGAGGTACATCGACGGAGTCACGCGCGAGCCCGTCAGGTCGCGCCACCAAGAGTTCAGCGGTTCCATTTACGCCTCCACCTCATTCACAGTTACGCCTTCCAGGGAGGACAGCCACGCCACCGCGCCGTCCGCCTCGCCGCCATGCAGGCCGACGATGGTGGTGCCCACGGTGGTCTTCGCAAGCTCAGTACTTGACGACGCCAGCAGCCGCGCATCCACACCAAACTTGCCAACGAGCTGCGTGAACACCTCTTGAGCAGCCCCTCCCGTGTGGACGAGCTGCACCGCGCGGTCAAACCTTCCTTCGCGGATGGTCTCGCGCACGTGCTCAGGGACCTTGCGCTGGATGACCGTCTCCACGAACCGCTGCGTCAACGGGTGCTGCGGATCGGCGAACACCTCGGCGACGGGGCCCGACTCCACCAGGTGCCCCTCGGACAGCACCGCGACCTCGTCCGCGAGGCGTGCCACTACGTCCATCTGGTGTGTGATCAGCAAAATGGTCACGCCGAGCTCCGCATTGATCTTTCGGAGTAGCTCCAGGATTTGTGTTGTGGTGAGCGGATCCAGGGCGGATGTGGGCTCGTCGCAAAGCAAGATGCTCGGATTGGTCACGAGCGCACGAGCGATGCCGACGCGCTGCCGCTGACCGCCCGAAAGCTGGCGTGGCTTGTGACTTGCGCGGTCGGCCAGCCCCACCATTTCGAGGGCCTCCGCGACACGGCGCTGGATCTCCGCCTTCGGCGTCTTCGACAACAGCAGGGGCGTGGCCACATTCTCCGCAACCGTCTTGGTCTCTAGCAAGTTGTAGTTCTGGAACACCATCGACACCTTGCGCCGCAGGTCACGCAGCTGCTTCGCGTTCAGCTTCGCGGGCTCCTCGCCGAGTACCGACACCGAGCCCGACGTCGGCACCTCCAGCCCATTGACGGTACGAATCAGCGTGGACTTGCCAGCACCAGACGTCCCCACCACGCCGGAAATCCCGCCCGCGGGTACCGCGAACGAGATGTCCTCGAGTGCAGTAAAGCTTGTGTCCCCGGTGTCGAACACCTTGGTCACACCGTCGAATATGACGGCGTTGCCGCTGCCGGTTGCGATGGTCATGCGAGCCTTTCTAGCGCTTTGTCTCCTTCAGAGAATCCGGAAGGAACCAGTAGTTGTTCTCGTTGTGCTCGTCGAAGTACTGCTTGAACTCCTCCGAGCGGTACGCGTCCGCGACCGCCTTCGCCCACGGCTGATCCTTCTTGTCCTCGGTGGTCACCGCTACAAGAATCAGCTCCGGACGCAGCGTCTCCTGGAACACCTGCAACTTCGGGTCCAACCCGGCGGAATACGACATGGAGCCAGGGATCACCGCCCAGTCAAAGTCCGGCAGCGTACGTGACAGGTTGCCCGAATCAATGGAGACGATCTCCAGGTTGTGGGGGTTGTCCTTAATATCTGACTCCGCGACCAGCGTCGCATCCGGGTCCTGCAACGTGATCCAGCCAGCATCTACCAGCAGGTGCAGCGCGCGGGACTTATTCGACCCATCCAGCGGGATACCAACCTTGTGGCCGTCAGCAACCTCGGTGAGCTGCGTGTACTTATCGGAGTACAACCCAGCCGGCACCGTCGGCACCTCAGTAATGGAAGCGAGGTTGCCGCCCTTCTCCTCATTAAAGACGTTCAGCCAGGCAGTGTGCTGGTCAACGTTCAAGTCCGCGGACCCCTCGTTGAGTGCTGTATCTGCCTGGGTCAGGTCAGTAAACGACTGGTACTCCACCTCGTAACCCTGCCCCTCCAGGATGGGGCCAACCGCATCCGTGAACAGCTCCGAGTACGGGCCAGGCGAAGTAGCGACGCGGATCGTCTGCAAGTCGCCGTCCGGGGTAGCGGTGGCGTCGGTGGAATCGCCGGAGCAAGCGGTGAGGCCAAGCGTTAACGCGGCAGCCGCGGTGATGGCAGTGAGTTTCTTCAGCACGATGTTTCCTTTCAAGTTTTTTCAAGCTGTACCGAAGATTAAACCACTCGGTTTGTTATTGCAAGACTGATCGGTCTAGTTTGTTGGGGCGCGAGGTGGTCGGGGCGGTCTGGTTTGGGCTTGTGCTGGGTTGGGGTGGGGCTGGGGTTGGGTGGCCGGGGGCTAGGGGTGATCGCCTAAAAGTGAGTAAAAGGATTGTAGTATTCCGCTTTTCGCAAAGAATTTCGAGGATTACTACAATCCACCTACTACAGTTTGGAATTTTTTGGGGCTCGCGCCGCTGTTTTCGGGCGCGCGGCATGGTGGCGAGTGTGTTCCTAGAGCTGCGGTAAACGTGCAGCTCACGGGTGGCGTACCCGTTTCTGCAACGATTTCGCACCCGCTTTTGCAACGGTTTTATACCCGCTTTTGCAATTTGCGGACTGTGAGTGGCGGCGCGGACGCGCTTCTTTGTGGAAGCGGCTGGTCTCGACCGTAAGGAAGGGGGTGAGATGAATGCCTCAAGCTGATTCCGGTAACCAGCCGGACAAACCCAACTGAATATCAGACACGCACAAGGCCTGGCGCTCTATCTCCGCAACTTGCCGATCAATGCCATCACGCCCGAGACCCCCGCTGTCAGCATTCCGGCCAACGTGGCCAGAGCGAGCATCCCGGCGATGAAGGACTCGGCCTCCGGGTCGAACGTTTCCAGGCACAGACCGAAGAGCACAAACGACACCACGGTGATGATCACCGACCGCTTGAATACCTTCCCGGACTTGGAGCGTCGCTTCGGGGCAGTAGCAGGCGTGACCAGCGCGGGATCGTACGGTGTCGATTGGGCAGGAACCGGTGCGTGCAGCGGGGCATACGCTGCGGCAAGCAGCTCCTCAGGTGTCAGTTCATTGGTGGCAGGTCGGGGCTTTGTGGCTGCAGGGCGTGGCGCTGGAGCAGGCTGCGCCTCCGCAACAATCTCCGGAGCGACCTCCTCAACAACCGCCGCCTCCACCTCGGCCGTCTCCTCGACGCCGTCGACGGCGAGGTCCACCACCATCTCCACGAGCTGGCTGCACCGCTTCGGGCCGACGCCGTGCAGGTCAAGTAGGTCGTCGGCGCTGGCGTTGAGCATCTCCGGGTGCTCGAGGCTCCACATGGCGAGGTAACGATCGATGCCGCGTCCGGTCGCTTCGGGGACGTGGTGGGGTTTGAGGTTGTCGGCGATCTCGTGCAGTGGGCGGTCCGGGTGTTGCTCGATCCACGCGGCGGCGATGCGCGCACTCGACGCGCCAACAGCGTGCGACTGCTCGGCGGTCAGCCAAGAGAACTGCTCCGGAGCTGAAACAGGCGCAGCGGCATCAGGGGCAACAACCGGTGCGTCCTCGGTCGAATCCTCCACGGCCTTCAGTAGTTGGGCGAAGTGGGTCTCGCTGATGATCGGCACGTTGTTCTCGCGTGCTTGCTTCGCTTTCCCGCTCATCGAGTCCGGGTTCGCCGCAACAAGGACGGCGCACGTGCGGGTCACGCCACCGACGTCGAGGCCTGCGGCGGTGGCGCGGTCGGTCCAGACATCGCGAGGGATGTCGAGGGCTCCGGTGAACGCGACGCGGTCGCCCGGGCGCAGGGCGAAGGTGGCGGGGGTGGGGCCGGAGGTGGGCTCGTCGAGAAGCGAGCGGACGAGCTGCGCATCGACGTTGAGCGCCTCGGCGATGTCGAGCAGCGGGGCGCGCTCCTCATCGGTGATGACGCCATCGGCCCAGGCTTCGACAGCGAGCTGGCGCGTGAACTCCTCGTTGATGGCGTCGACGTCGTCGGCGCTGAGGCCCGCGGCGATGGCGGTGGATTCGAGGCGGCGCATCTCGGTGCGGGAGATGGCGCGGTCCACAAGTGCGCAGGTCAGCTCGGCGCGGTAGTCGGCTTCGTTCTTGGTGGTGGCCGTCGGCAAGGTGCGCGAAAGCTGTCCCGCCCAGGAGGGCTCGCCGCCGCGGGGGAGGCACGGGGCCTCGGCTGCGGGGGCGGTGAACGTCGCCGTCGGATACTTCTCGACGTCCACTCCGTTGCCCACGCACAAGTAACGGAGGAGCTCGGCGGTCGCCTCCGCGTCCGCGAGCGCCGAGTGCGCAAACCGGTTCCGAATCCTCGCGATATCCAGCGCTTCACTTAACTTGCCTACGCCCATGTACTGTTTCGTCAACCGCATCGTGTCCAGCCACTCGCACAAGCCGTCCTCCGCGCCGGCGCGCGCGAACTCGTTGGTCAGGAAGCGGTGCTCAAACGACGCATTGTGCGCCACCAGCGTGCGGCCATTGAGCAGCGAGCCCAGGTACGGAGCGACGTCGCAAAATAATGGTGCATCCACCACATCGGTCGCCGTGATCTTATGGATGTAACTATTCGGAATGTCGCGTTCCGGCTGGATCAGTGTCTCCCACGTGCGCTCCACCGTGAAATCGGGGCGCAGCAGCACCACGCCGATCTCCACAATGCGGTCCTGGTTGCTCAGCCCTGTCGTCTCCAAATCGATGACCGCAAACCCATTCCGGCCCATTCCTGCTCCTTTGTTCATCCGTGTTGGGGGCGTCAACAAATATATGACACTCCCCCGACACACCAGGGACGGAGTCGGTCGGATGTTCGATGGAACCGGCGGGGGAGTTGTGGTCGCCGCGTAACGCCCGGCACCGTCTGTGCCGATTACATGGGCATGAAGAAGATCATCGCATCGGCCGTCGCTGCGGCGACCGCCTTTACCGCCCTCGCCACGACCCCGGCCCACGCCGCCCACCTGGACCGCACCGACAGCGGCCAGTGCCGCGTCGTTCTCAACGACGCCGAGCGCGGCCCCGCCTGGCAGGCCGAACGCATCGCAAAAACGCTCACGCACGGCATGTACGCCACCGCCGTCGCCGAAGCATTCGAGGCAACCTTCGAGGGGCTCAAACCACTTGGCGACGCCCACCTCGACCAACCAGCCATCATCTCCTACCAGCAACTCCGCCTGGAAGGGCAGGAGCCCGGCGAGCGTCCCGACTACGACGCCGCCCGCGCCGCCACTAAGGAAAAACTGGCCAAGCTAGGCCTGGTTTCCACCGACGCCGACTTCTACCTGGACATGAAGCAGGGCGCCCAGATCCCGCTTTCGCCAGCGGGCAAGGCGCTGCAGGGATCGGCGCGCTGGTACATCGGTATCGACGGCTCCGTGCCGGAGGTGGCCAGCCTCGGGGAGAACTACGTGTTTGGCCGTACCGGCGACAACACTGCTCGGTTCCTGAACCACGTCCAGGACTGGAAGCGCGCCGCGTTTGCCTCGAACATGTCCGATACTTACTTTGCCAAGGCCACCGACTCGCTCGAGTCCCGGTACTACTACCTGCTTAAGCAGGCGCAACAGTGCAGTGACAATCCACCGCTGATCTTCAGCACCCAGAACGCAGACCTGCCAGCCCCGCCGGTACTGAAGAACGCCCTGCCGGGCCAATCAGCAGACCCTTCCACACCCGAAGCGCCGACCCCGGAGCAGCCCACGCCGGAGCCGGAGCAGCCGCAGAACTTCGATGCAAAGCTCGGCCAGATCATCGGCATCATTGCCGCGGTCCTGGCAGCGCTGGGCGGGTTGTTCGCGCTGCTCAAGAACGCCGGCATCAACGTGCCGGAGCTTCCGAAGATTCCGGGGCTGAACAAGTAGATCTCCTCCCCTGGGAGGAGGCGCGTGTTCGGTGTTGCCGATAGGCTTACGCCCATGCGCTACAAACCGGGTGACCTTGCGCTCGCGGTCGCTGTTGCCATCTTGGCGGCGGTGTACACCGCGAGCGCATGTACCCAACCCACACATGCCGCAGGCTGGGGACAGGCCGCCCTGTCGTGGGGGTTCGTCGTGGTGTGCGCGGTGCTCACGAGCAAACCGAAGTGCTCCTCGATTGCGCTTATCGTGCTGAATGTTGCCTGGTCTGCGTTGTGGCTGGCAGCGCCGATCAACCTTGGCTTTTCGCCGTGGGTGTTGGCGGTCCCGGTGGCCACCTTTATCGCCGGGCGGTTCACCGAGAAGCGCTTCGCGTTGGGCGTCCTCACCGCCGCGTGCGGGTGGGCGCTGCTGTCGCCGTTCATGTGGACGTGGGACGACAACTTCGTGTTGTTCTACCGGAACGGGGCTGATCTGGGGATCACGCTTGCACTGCATTGGGGCGCGTGCGCGGTGGGGTACTTGCTCGGGGCGAATTTGGCGGCTGAGGAGGCGGAGTGGCGTCGAGAAGCGAACGCGAAAGAGCAGCGCCTCGCGGCAGCGCGCGAGGAGGAACGCCGCGCCATTGCCCGCGATATCCATGACCTGCTCGGTCACTCCCTGACCCTGATCAAGGCGCAGGCCAATGCCGGGTTGGCGGCCGGGCAGGAGCGGGAGGCGCTGCAGCAGATCAACGAGGCCGCCGGGCAGTCGTTGTCGGAAATTCGCCTTCTTGTGCGCGGCCTGCGTGAGAGCGATCATGCGTTTTCGCCGGCGGCGGGGATCCCTGACCTGCCGTCGTTGGTGCAGCGCTACCGCGACGCCGGTCTGGAAGTGTCGCTGGAAGCACCAGCAGTGGATGTCTCCCCGGTGACTTCGCTTGCTACTTATCGCATCGTGGCGGAGGCGTTGGCAAACGCGGCACGCCACCAAGTCGATCCCGCTGTGATGGTTCGGATCGCACCGGGCGAGACCGTAGTGGTAGAAGTCGTTTCTACCGGCCAGATTCGACCCCAACCAGGCACTGGCGTTGGGCTGGAGGGGCTGCGCGAACGCGCGGCAAGCGCCGGTGGCACGCTGAAGACATGGCAGTCAGGGGAGACATTTACCGTGCGGGCGGAGTTGGCCGCATGATCCGCCTGCTCCTTGCCGACGACCAGCCGCTCCTCCTCAGCGCCCTCCGCACCATCTTGGACGCGCAGGATGACATCACCGTCGTCGCCACCGCCGCCGACGGCGCCGAGGCCGTCGAGAAAACGCGCGCCCACCGCATCAACGTCGCAGTGCTGGATATTCGCATGCCGGTGCTCGACGGGATCACCGCAGCCCGCACGATCATGGAGATGGGGCCACGCGTGATCATGCTGACCACCTTCGACGACGACACCTTGATCCATGCGGCTATCGACGCCGGCGTGCACGGCTTTCTTCTCAAAGACGCCGAACCCGACGTCCTGGCCAACGCCGTGCGCGCTGTCGCCCGCGGCGAATCGGTTCTGGCCCCCGGGGTCACAGGCCGCGTGATGGAATGGGTCCGCGACGGTGCGGGCACCCAAGAATCCGCCGCCGCGCTGGAGGCGCTGACGCAACGCGAACGCGACGTGCTCGCAGAAATTGGCCGCGGCGCCACGAACGCTGAAATCGCCGCCACACTGTTTATTGCAGAGACCACGGTGAAAACGCACGTCTCTAATCTGCTTGCCAAACTTGGCGCGCGCGACAGGGTGGCGCTCGCCTTGATTGCGCAGCGCGCCGGGATCTCCTCCTAGAGGAGGAGGCGGTGTGGTCCCACCGACCGATGTGGTGGCTTTGCTGGGTGACGACCATGAATGCCATGACTGATACGCAACTTGCTTGCCACAACGTGGCCGTGTCCTTCGGGGACCACCACGTACTTCGCGACGTGTCGTTGACCACCACCCCGGGCCGAGTCCACGCACTGTTGGGCCCCAACGGCGCGGGTAAGTCGACGTTGATGTCGGTGCTGCTCGGCCTGATCGAACCCGATGTCGGCGAGGTAACACTGATGGGGCAGCCGTTTGACCGCTCGGCACTGCGCCATGTCGGCGCCTCCATCAACGACCCCGCCTTTTACAGCCACCTCAGCGCCCGCAACAACCTCCGCGTCCACACCACGCTGCTGGGCCTTCCCGACAGCGAAGCCGACCGGGTCCTCGAACTGGTTGGCCTCCAAACCGCGGGCAAGAAGAAAGCCGGCAGTTTCTCCACCGGCATGAAAGGCCGCCTCGCTCTCGCTCAGGCGCTGCTCGGCGAGCCAGAGGTGCTTATTCTCGACGAACCACAAAACGGCCTCGACCCCGAAGGCATCGCCCACCTACGCGACTACCTTCGCGAATACGCGCGAGCTGGGCGCACCGTCCTGGTCAGTTCCCACCAACTCGGCGAAGTACTCCACATGGCCGACGGCGCCACCGTGATCGCAGGCGGCGGCGTCCGCTTCGCAGGCGAGCTCGCGGAACTGGGCCCCAACCTAGAAGAGTCATTCTTCCGGCTCACCTCCGGTGGTGAACGATGACCCTCCTACACGCCGAATGGATCCGTGCGCGCGGCTCCATGCTGTGGTGGCTCGCTGGGGCAGGTTTGCTGGTCGGTGTGCTGCTGACGTTGTTCGCCCTGGCCGGAAACGTCGAAACCGCGTCGAACCTGCTCTACCCGCAAGGACTGTTGGTCACCGGCATGGCTGCTCCCGCCGCCGCGCTGTTCGCCGGTTTGGCCGAAACCCGCGAACGTGACGCCCGTGGCGGCGGCACATTGTGGCGGCCGGTCCCACCTATGCGCACTCGCGCTGCCCGTATCGTCGTGGTGTGGCTGGCGCTGGCCGCGTTCGTCGCCTTCGACTTTGTCGTGCCGTTTGCCGCCGGCCTCGTATTCAACCTGGACAACACGGCCTCGATCGCACTCGTAGGTCTTTTTGCGTGGCTGGGCATGCTCGGACCGGCAGGTCTCGCCGCCGCCTCCACGCGACGCATCGGGATCCTGCAAACCATCATCCTCGGCTTCGCATTCACCATCGGCCTCGGCTACTTCGCCGAGCGCGACTGGTGGAGGATGAACCCCGGCGCCTGGCCAGCCCGGCTGGCGCTGCCGACCATGGGCCTGCACTTCAACCTGCTACCCCTCGACGCCACCGACCCGATGGCGGGGGAATCTCCCATTCCCGCCCTCGTCCTGACCTTGGTATTGGCAGCGGTTGGCTTTGTCGCAGCCGCCCTCGTACCACCACGTACCCGCCCCATCTTCAGGCGCAGCAGGGTCCACCGCGTCACCGCACCGATGGCCGCAGGGCCGGCGACGCCGCGCCCCGAAACCACCGGATACGTGGCTGCGGTGAAGGGGGTTGCGATGGCGGCGAGGGTGTCGTCGATAAGCGTCTTGCTCCTGCTCACCGCCCTGGTGCTGCTGTTCTCGCTGGCATATCCGGTGGATGTGCGTGAGGCGATGTTCACCTACATCATCCTGCCGATAGGGGCGGGCGTGCTTCCCACACTGGTGTGGCCGAAACTGCGTCCCGCCTGGGCGCTCATGCAGGTCGAACACCCACGCGTCCGCGCCGCATTGGCCACGTGGTGCTTTGGAGTCGTCGCCCTCGTGTGCGCGTTCGGAGCGGCCGTGGTTGGCGACGCACGCTTCGGACTCCTCGCGTTTCTCGCAGGCAGCGTATTGACGCTCACCGCACTTGCCATCACCGTCCGCTTCGGCGTGGCGTGGACGCTGGCCACGACGATCCTGGTCACAATCGTCTCCGCCACGATCGGCGGGGATGTCCTCGCGCAATCTGCGTTATGGATCCTCGCCGTCCCCGCATGGCCAGCTACGGCCACCGGTGCACGAGTGTGGGTTGCGGCTGCGGTGGGGCTGGTGCTGCTGGCGGTGGTTGTAATGCTGCTGATGCGGACGCTGCGCGGGATGCGCCCAGTACGACGCTAACCCGCCGGGGTGAGGCGTCCGTCCGCCGTGTAGCGACCATCGGGGGAGTTGTAGAAGGCGTGGGCGTGGTTGTCGTCGATAAGTAAGTGCCACGTGCCGCCGTTATCGCAGGTGCCCTCGGTGATCGTCTCGCGGAAGCCATCATTGGTCCTGGTCAGGTGGCCCGCACAGCCGAGCTCAGGGTAGGTCACTGCGATACCGTCCGCGGTTGGCTCGAACCGGACACGGAACTGCTGCCCCTGTAGGTGCTCGACCTCGGATACCTGACCCATCGTGCCCTCCATTGGACCTTTGAGTTCTGGAGGTTTGATTGTGCCCAGCGCCGCCGCGTCCGTCGTCGGGTGCCAGGTGATACGGGTGAACTCGCTGAGCGGATTGCCGACGACCGTCTCCTCCGGACCCCACACCTTCTCCAAACGCTGACCCCGCAGCTCGAAGTGCGTCACGTGCAAGAGAGGGCTTTCGGCTTCGTACTGGTCCAAGCCTGGCTGCGTGCCGTTGGTGAACACAGTCGGGTACGGGTCGTCCGAGTCGATGAGGTAGTCCTTCGTCCAGCTCAGCGTGCCGTCCTGGGCCCGCAACACGCGAATTGGAGAAGGGCCGTCAGCACCAGCGCGCAGCAGCAGTTCCGGCTCAAGATCGCCGTTGATATCTAAGACGTCGTAGGCGAACGTGCCGTCCAAGCCGTCGAGATCTGCGAAGAACCGCGCCGGGTCCGCGATGGCGTCGGCGTACAGATCACGGGTGGAGGGCGCCGGTGCTTCAGTCGCGGGCGTGCCCAGTGTTGTTTCCGGCACGGGCGCTTCCGGCACAGGCGCCGTGCCGCAGGAAGCCAGCAGGAGAGTGGCGGTGATGAGAGGCAGATAGCGCTTCATGGCACCACGCTACAGAAAACTAGAAACCCGAAGAAAGTTCCCAACCTATTCGTGATCGCCGGAACCATTTTCGTGGACAGCCGTTGTGACCTAGGGAAATGTAACCGTTGGTCGACCGGAACCGGCCCCAAACGCAAAATAGTTCCCCGGCGGCGGGAACTATTTCAAAGGGGCACGAAGGGGAGAAAACCGCTAGGTCACATACCTACCTAGTAGTAGAACGGGAACTCGTCCCAGCGGGGCTCGCGTTTTTCCAGGAAGGAGTCGCGGCCTTCCACGGCCTCGTCCGTCATGTAGGCGAGGCGGGTTGCTTCACCGGCGAAGACTTGTTGGCCCATGAGGCCGTCGTCGACAAGGTTGAAGGCGAATTTGAGCATGCGCTGTGCGGTGGGGGACTTGCCGTTGATTTCGCGGGCGATCTGGATGGCCTCCTCTTCCAAGGAAGCGTGCGGGGCGACGATGTTGACGGCGCCCATGCGCTGCATCTCCTCGGCAGAGTAGGTGCGGCCGAGGAAGAAGATCTCGCGGGCGAACTTTTGACCCACCATCTTGGCCAGGTAGGCGGAGCCGTAGCCGGCGTCGAAGGAGCCGACGTCGGCGTCGGTTTGTTTGAATCTGGCCTCCTCCTTCGAGGCGATGGTCAGGTCGCACACGACGTGGAGTGAGTGGCCGCCGCCGGCTGCCCAGCCGTTCACCACCGCGATGACCACCTTGGGCATGGTGCGGATCAGGCGCTGCACTTCCAGGATGTGCAGGCGTCCGCCCTCGGCTTTCACACGTGCGGTATCGACGGTGTCGGCGGTGTCGCCGCCCGCGTACTGGTAGCCGGAGCGGCCGCGAATGCGCTGGTCGCCGCCGGAGCAGAACGCCCAGCCGCCGTCCTTCTCAGAAGGCCCGTTGCCGGTCAGCAACACCACGCCGACAGAAGGGTCGCGCCGGGAGTGGTCGAGTGCCCGGTAGAGTTCGTCGACGGTGTGGGGGCGGAACGCGTTGCGTACTTCGGGGCGGTCGAAGGCGATGCGGACGATGCCGTCGGCGCGCGTGGTCCCTACGTGTCGGTGATAGGTGATGTCGGTGAAGTCAAAACCTTCGACCTCGCGCCATTGGGTTGGGTCGAATGGTTGCGCAGTGGAATAGCTCATGGCTTTGTAGTCTACGGTGCCGACGGCAGCTCGGGGCACCCCCACAGGGAGGCAACCGCTGTATAAGGCATTGCTTACCTAATGGGCTCGGAGTTAAATCAAACGTATGAGTCTGATAACGAAAACTGCCGAGGGCACCCTTGCCCGCATCCCCGTCGGCGACAGCGCCGTTATCGCGGCGCTTGACACTACCCCTACCGTCGCGCGTCGCCTGCAGGAGCTTGGTCTTCGCCCAGGCCAGCGCGTCAGCATTATGCAGTCCACGGCTGGTGGTGGCCGCGTGATCAAGGTGGCAACCTCCCGCTACGCCCTCAGCGCTGACGCGCTGCGTGGCATCAAGGTGAGCGTGGCATAGCCATGGCCGATTTCACCCAGGTTCCGTCGTGTTGCGGGCCGCACGCAGATACCGCCGTCAAGGGCGAGCCCACCATCGCGCTGATCGGAGCTCCGAACGCCGGCAAGTCCACCTTGTTTAATGCGCTGACTGGCGCGAACGTGAAGATGGGCAACTGGCCTGGCACCTCCGTGGAGATTTCTCGCGGCGTGTGGGCGGGTTCCTATAACGTGATTGATTTTCCTGGCGCCTACTCGCTGGATCCGCAGAGCCCTGACGAGGAGCTCACTCGCGAGCTGCTGCTGGAGCGTTGCCCGGCGGAGCGTCCGGATGCGGTGGTGGTCGTCGTTGATGCGGCGAACCTTGCGCGTGGTTTGTATATGGTGGCGCAGCTCGCGGAGACGCCGTACCGCATCGTGGTTGCGTTGACCAAGATGGATGTGGCCCGCGCGGAGGGCATTGCGGTGGATGCGGCGGCGCTGCAGAACGCGCTTGGGTTGCCCGTGGTCGCGGTCGATCCGCGTAAGAGGGATGTGCGCGGTCTGCGCGAAGTTATCGACGCCCAGCTCGCCGAGCCCGCCGTCACCCTGCGCCCAGTGGCCACTTCAGACGACTTCGAGCTTGCCGACGCCCGCTTCGCCTGGGTCGACGCCGCCGTCGAGCGCGCCGCGAGCGACACCGGCCACCAGCAGACTTTCACCGAGCGCCTGGACCGTTTCGCGCTGCACCCGGTGATTGGCCCGCTGATGTTCCTGGTGGCGATGTGGATGGTCTTCGAGATCACCACCACTGTGGCGAAGCCGTTGCAGGATGGTTTGGAGAACTTCTTCGGCGGCCCGGTCTCTGACGCGGCGCTCGCGGTGCTGCCGGATATCGGCTGGCTGCGCGGCCTGGTTGTCGACGGCCTGATTAACGGCGTGGGCATGGTGCTTACGTTCGCCCCGCTGATGGCGCTGATGTTCCTGTGCCTCGCCGTGCTGGAGGACTCCGGGTATATGGCGCGCGCGGCCGTCGTCGCGGACCGTGTGATGCGCGCGATGGGCTTGCCGGGCAAGGCGTTCATCCCGCTCATCGTTGGCTTCGGCTGCAATGTGCCGGCGATTTCGGCGACGCGCGTGATGGGGGACCCGCGCCACCGCCTGATGACGGCCCTCTTGGTGCCGTTCACCTCCTGCAGCGCGCGTTTGACGGTGTACGTCATGCTGGGCGCGACGTTCTTCCCAGACCACGCGGGCACCGTCGTTTTCGCGATGTACGTCATTTCTATCCTCCTGGTCGTGCTGACTGGCCTGGCGTTACGCAAGGCGCTGTGGTCCACGATGGGCACCGAACCCCTGGTCATCGACCTGCCGGTGTACCAGCTGCCGGGTGTGCGCCTGGCGCTGTCGGTGATGTGGGCTCGCCTGCGCGGCTTCCTGGAGACCGCCGGCAAGATCATCGTCGCGACTGTCGTCGTGGTGTGGGCGCTGCAGTCCACCCCGGTGACCTCCGAAGCAGAGTTCGGCGAGGTGGCCCCGCAGGAGTCGGTGTACGGCACTGTCTCTGACGCGATCGCCCCCGTCTTCGCGCCCGCCGGTTTCGACTCCTGGTCCCTCGCTGGTCCGCTGATTACCGGCTTCGTGGCCAAGGAGGCCGTCATCTCGAGCTGGGCCCAGACCTACGCGCTGGAGGAGCCCGAGGAGGGCGACGGCAACTCGCCGCTGAGCCAGGCAATCCGCGAAGACTTCAACCAGGCCTCCGGCGGGCACGCGATACCTGCAGTGTGGGCGTACATGCTCTTCCTGCTGGCATACACCCCGTGCGTGGCTACACTTGCCGCGCAGCGCCGGGAGATCGGCCTGAAGTGGACGTTGTTCGGCGTCGCGCTGCAGATGGTGATGGCGTGGGGCCTGGCCGTCGGCGCGTTCCAGCTGCTGAAGGTGTTCTTCTGATGAGTAGCGGACCGATGTCGGCGGTGCTCGGCGCACTGCGCGAGGGCTGCGTGAGCCGCGAGGAAATCGCGCGCCGCACCAACCTGTCACCCATGACTATCGACGCCGTCATGGCCCACCTCGAGGCCACCGGCGAAGTGCAGCGCCGCGCCCTCAACGACTCCTGCGCGGGCGGCTGCGGTGGCTGCCCCTCGCGCGGGGCGTGCACGTCGGGCCCTGTCGCGTTGGTGCTCGGCCGGCGCTAGCCTGGCCCTATGCCTTCTTTATTGCCTTCCGTTGACGAGATCCTTGAGCGCTCCCACGTTGTAGCCCTGCCTATGGCAGTGAAGTTCCGCGGGATCACCACCCGTGAGGCCCTGCTTATCGACGGCCCCTCCGGCTGGGGCGAGTTTTCTCCCTTTGTGGAGTACGGCCCTGAGGAGTCCGCGCAGTGGCTGCGCTCCGGTTTGGAGGCTGCGTTCGAGGGTCTGCCCGAGGCTTCCGGCCCGGTGCCGGTGAACGGCACGGTGCCCGCGGTGGACGCTGCCCAGGTGGAGGAGGTGTTGGAGCGTTTCCCGGGGATCGGGACGTTCAAGATCAAGGTGGCCGAGGCTGGCCAGACGCTCGCCGACGATGTTGCGCGCGTCGAGCGTGTGCGCGAGCTGCGCCCCGACGCCACCCTGCGCGTGGACGCGAACCGGGGGTGGAGCGTCGAAGAGGCGGTGCGCGCCGCCGAAGCGTTGGGGGAGCTGGAGTACATCGAGCAGCCCTGCGGGAGCGCGGAGGAGCTCGCGGAGGTGCGTGCGCGGGTGCGTACGCCGATCGCGGCGGACGAATCGATACGCCGGGCGGCTGACCCGCTGCGTGTCGCCGAGCTGGGCGCGGCGGATGTTGCCGTGTTGAAGGTTGCGCCGCTCGGGGGAGTGCGCCGCCTGCTGGCGCTGAAGCGGGACCTGGGGATGGATGTGACGGTGGCCAGCGCCCTGGACACCGCGGTGGGGATGTACGCGGGGCTGGTAGCGGCGCGGTGCGCGGATTCGCGTGCAGCGGGATTGGCTACGCAGCGGCTGTTCGTAGAGGACGTCGCGAAGCCGCGGCCGCTCATCGACGGCTGCCTCGAAGCCACCCCTGTTACCCCCGATCCAGCGCGTCTCCACGAATTGCGGGCTCCCGCGGAACGTCGCGACTGGTGGTTTCAGCGCGTTCGGGACTGCATGGACACCATGCGGGGGTAAAAACGTGCCCGGGCGGGGGTGGAAATGTTTGATTAATCTGTGCATTCTTGCGACATTTGATGTGTGAGGGCGTAACGTCTCCCACGCGAGGGTGTGAAAGATCACCTTTTTAGCTGTTGTGTGAATCCTGTTCGAAAGGATCGAAAATGTCGACTCCCGTGATGCACGAATCGTCCGCGCTCTCCGACGGCGAGCTTGCCAAGTCGCCCGAACCGGGTGAGTGGCGCCGCCAACTCATCGGCCTGATCGCAGGTGTGCTGCTTGCGCTGCTGGTGTACTACATCTTCCCGGGCAGCGCTGCCGAAACAGTGCAACAGTCCTCGGGCGCCGACCCTGAAACGACCTACGATGCCGACGTAATGCGCGTCGTCGCCGCGACCACGGTGCTCATGGCGGCGTGGTGGATGACGGAGGCGATCCCGCTGGCGGCAACCGCCTTGCTACCGATAGCGATCTTCCCGGTGATGGGCGTGGCAAAGTTCAGCGCGGTCTCCGGGCCGTACGCGTCGTCCACGATTTTCCTCTTCATGGGCGGCTTCCTGATGGCCCTCGGGTTGCAGCGCTGGAACCTGCACCGCAGGCTCGCGCTGGTGGTCGTGCGCATTGTGGGTACCAGCCCGAAGCGCATCATCTTGGGCTTCATGCTGGCCACTGGCTTCATGTCCATGTGGGTGTCCAACACCGCAACCGCGGTGGTCATGCTCCCGATTGGTGTTTCTGTGCTGACCCTGACCGCTGACTCCGTGGGTGGTATGCAGAACCAGAAGAAGTTCGCTACCTCGCTCATGCTGGCAATCGCGTACTCCGCCTCCACCGGTTCGCTCGGCACCCTGATTGGTACACCACCGAACGCGCTGCTGGCCGGCTACATGAAGGAAGCACACGACATCACGATCGGCTTCGGCCAGTGGATGCTCGTCGGTATGCCGATGGCGATCCTGCTGACCGTGATCGCCTGGTTTGTCCTGATTAACGTGTTCAAGCCTGAGATCGACCGGATCCCTGGTGGCAAGGAGCTTATCGATGCCGAGTACCGCAAGCTGGGCGCATGGACCTTCCCGCAGGTGGCCGTCGGCATCATCTTCCTGATCGCGGCACTCGCCTGGATCTTCATTCCGCTTGGCATCAAGCAGTTCGGTTGGGAGTTCCCGTACAACGACGCCATCGTCGGCATCATTGCCGGCCTGCTGATGTTCATCGTGCCGGGCACGAAGCAGGGCAAGCGCCTGATGGACTGGGAGACCGCGAACGAGATGCCGTGGGACGTCCTGCTGCTGTTCGGTGGTGGCCTGTCCCTGTCCGCGATGTTCACCTCCACCGGCCTGTCCCTCTGGATCGGTGAAGCTGCAAAGGGCCTCGCTGTGCTGCCGACGATCCTGCTCATCATGGCTGTCGCCGCACTGGTGCTGGGCCTGACCGAGCTGACCTCGAACACGGCAACCGCCGCAACCTTCCTCCCGATCATGGGTGGTGTCGCGGTTGGTATCGGCCTGACCGAGGCGACCGAGATGAATATCCTGCTGCTGGCCATCCCGGTGGCGCTGTCCGCAACCTGTGCGTTCATGCTCCCGGTGGCAACGCCGCCGAACGCGATCGCGTACTCCTCGGGCTACGTCACCATGGGCGAGATGCTCAAGGGTGGCCTGTGGCTGAACATCATCTCCCTCGGCCTGATCACCGTGGTGACCTACTTCCTGGCGGTGCCGGTGTTTGGTTTGGTGCTCTAGCGGTACGCTAGCAGCATGGATAACCAGCAACGTCCAAAGCAATACTTCCCGGACCCGGAGCACCAAACGCAGTACTACGAGCCGGAAGCCTATTACGAACCCCAGTCCTATTACGAGCCGGAGCCGCAGCGCTCCAACGGGCTCGCAATTGGGCTGGGGATTGCCCTTGCTATCGCACTGTGCGCCGGCACGGTGCTGTTCTTCCTGTGGCGCAGCGCCGCAGCCGAGGCGGACAAGCCGCCGGTGACCTCCACGGTGACCGAGACTGCTGTGTCCACGGAGACGGTCACGGAGACCACGACGAAGCGGCCGAAGTTGCTGCCGGACCGGGGGCGCGGGGAGAGCGGGGAGACCGTGGCACCGACCGAGCCAGCCGTCGAGGTGCCGACCGAGCTGCGCGGCCTGTTCGACGACATCGTCTCCGGTGCAGAGAGCGCCCTGCAAGGACAGTAAGGTAGGTGGCCATGAACTCGATGGATATTGCCCACCAGGTCGCCGAGTCGCTCTCGCAGCACGTCACGGACGTGGTGATGTGCCCAGGTTCGCGCAACTCGCCGCTGGCGTACGCGCTGCTCGCACGCAGGGACATCACCGTCCACATGCGTATCGACGAACGCTCCGCCTCCTTCACCGCCCTCGGCCTGGCGCGCGTGCAGCGCCGCCACGTTGGCGTAGTGATGACGTCCGGCACCGCGGTTGCCAACACGCTTCCGGCCATGGTGGAGGCGCACATGGCGCACGTGCCGTTGGCCGTTATCAGCGCCGACCGGCCCGAGTGGATGGTCGGCACTGGGGCCTCCCAGACGATTTGGCAGCAGGGCATCTTCGGCCACTACGCCAAGACCCAGCAGGTCACTAGCGTCGAGGAGGCCCGCGCGCTGGACTTCGGCGCAGCCCAGGTGCACGTCAACGTGGCCCTGGACACCCCGCTGGTGCCCGACGCCCTGCCGGAGCCGGTGGGGAAGTCGCGCCGGGTTGGGCCGGGCCGCCTGGCCACGAAGCCCGCGTGGAGTGACCACGGCGCCGTCGACGTCGACTTGACGAAGGACACGCTGGTCATCGCCGGCGACGAGGCCTGGGACGTTCCCGGACTGGAGCACGTGCCCACCATCGCCGAGCCCACCGCGCCGACGCCGTTCCACCAGGTGCACCCGCTGGCCGCGCGATTCTTCGCGCAGAGCGAGGTCTCGATTAGCCACGACGGCGGCGATTTCGCAGCGTCGACGAAGCCGGAGCAGGTCATCGTGGTGGGACACCCAACCCTGCACCGCGACGTGATGGCGTTGCTCGCCGACCCGGACATCACCGTGATCGGCATTTCGCGCACGGAGACGTTCACGGGCAACCCGCAGCTGCGCGGTTCGCGAGTCAACGCGACCGGCCAGCCGCGCCAGCAGTGGATCACTATCTGCGAGGCCGCGGGCGGCGTCGGCGCGAACACGGTACGCGACGCCCTCGCCGACGCCGACTACGGGTTTACCGGCATGCACGTCGCCGCCGCCGTGTGCGACACCCTCGGGGTCGGGGACACGCTGGTGTTGGGGGCCTCCAACCCGGTTCGCGACGCCTCCTTCGTCGGTATGCCTTTTGACGGCGTGCCGACCTTCTCCCCGCGCGGCGCCGCGGGCATCGACGGCACGGTCTCCCAGGCAATCGGCATTGCCCTTGCCACGCAGCGTCTGCACCCGGACGAGATCCGCGCCCCGCGCACCGTCGCGCTCATGGGGGACCTCACCTTCCTCCACGACGCTGGCGGGCTGCTCATCGGCCCCGACGAACCCCACCCTGGCAACCTCACCATCGTGGTCGCCAACGACGACGGCGGTGGCATCTTCGAAACGCTCGAGGTCGGGGCGGAGTCCGTCCGGGACGACTTTGAGAAGGCGTTTGGTACGAGGCACGAAGTGGACGTCGAAAAGCTGGCGGAGGCCTACGGAGCCGACTACCGCCGTGCCGAAACCCTCGCCGAGCTGCACGAGGTGCTCCTCGAGCTGGAGGCGCAGCCCAGCCCGATCACCGTCGTGGAAGCGCGCACCACACGGGCCACCCGGCGAGCGCTCGCGCAGCGGCTGCAAAAGTGATCCGCTGGAAGCGTCGAGCCCAGCAGCTCGTGCTGGCGCTGTATACGTGTGCGATGCTCGGCAGCCTCGCGATGGTCGCAGGGCCAGCCATCAACGACTGGCGCATCGCCCGCGATCCCGGACGAGGCCTCGCCACCGTGACTGGTGTGAGCAAGATCCGCACCGCCGTGGAGTATCAGGATGACCGCGGGCGCACACATTCGCCGGCGACCGGTCTGCTGTACCCGACTGGGCTCAGCGAAGGCCAACAGGTGTGGGTGACGTACTCGCGCACCGACCCCGACCTGGTCAAGGTTGAGGGCCGCGGTTGGACGCTGTCGCTGATCCCTGCGCTGTCCGTCGCCGTGGTGGCAACGCTTGTGGCTGCCGCGGCCTGGAAGGGCGTGGGGCGCTTCGTGCGCGAGGACAGCGAGGGGGTGGCGTAGCGGATGCGCGTGGCCATCGTTGCCGAGTCCTTCCTGCCGAACGTCAACGGGGTGACCAATTCCGTGTTGCGCGTGCTCGACCACCTTCGCGAGTACGGCCACGACGCCCTCGTGATCGCCCCCGGGGCGCGCGAACACCAGGAGGAAATCCCCGACTACCGGGGCTTCCGCGTGGTGCGCGTGCCTACCGTGCGCGTGCCGATGGTCAACTCGCTGCCCATCGGGGTTCCCACCAGTGCCGTGCGTGCCGCGCTCACTTCCTTTCAGCCGGATGTGGTGCACCTGGCCAGCCCGTTCGTGCTCGGGGCGGCCGGCGCGTTCGCCGCGCGCCAGCTGAAGGTACCCGCGGTAGCGCTCTACCAAACCGATGTGGCTGGGTTCGCCACGAAGTACCACCTCCCGGCGCTGGCGAAGCTTTCGTGGGACTGGACGCGGCGCCTCCACAACGCCTGCCAGCTCACGCTCGCGCCGTCGTCGGCAGCGGTGGAGCAGCTGCGCAGGCACGGCATCGAGCGCGTCCACACGTGGGGCCGAGGTGTCGACGCCACCCTCTACCACCCCCGCCGCCGCAGCGAGGAGCTGCGCCGCACTTGGGACCCGAGCGGGCGCAAACGCATCGTCGGGTTCGTCGGCCGCCTCGCCGCCGAGAAGAGCGTGCACCGCCTCGCACCACTCTGTGGCCGCGAGGACCTGCAAGTGGTGATCGTCGGCGGCGGCCCCGAGGCCGACGAGCTGCGCGCCGTATTGCCGGGCACGGTGTTCTGCGGCCCGCTCACCGGCGAGGAGCTCGCCCGCGCCTACGCCAGCTTCGACGTCTTCGTACACCCCGGCGAGTTTGAAACCTTCTGCCAAACCATCCAAGAAGCTCAGGCCAGCGGCGTGCCCACCATCGCGCCGCGCGCCGGCGGGCCCATCGATCTCATCGCCGAGGGCACCAACGGCCTCCTTCTCGACGTCCCCACGTTCACCACCGAACTCCCGCACGCCGTCGCGTGGTGTCTCGACGAGACCAGGTGGCAGGACCTTCGGGTCGCGGCCCGCGAGTCCACTTCCGGCAAAACGTGGGAGGCACTGTGCCAGCAACTCGTCGAGTATTACGAACAGGCACAGCGCGCGCTACAGTAGAGCGTTATGGCCAAGGCAGATCTGGAGAAGAAGCCCTTCGACGTAGCGGGCATGTTTGACGGCGTCGGCGAGAAGTACGACATCACCAACACCGTGTTGTCCTTCGGGCTGGACAAGTACTGGCGCAGGCGCGCCCGCGAGCGCCTCAACCTGAAGCCGGGGGAGAAGGTGCTCGACCTCGCCGCAGGCACCGCCGTGTCCACCGTGGAGTTGGCGAAGTCCGGCGCGTGGGTCGTCGCCTGCGACTTCTCCCAGGGAATGCTGGCCGCCGGCCGCGACCGCGACGTGCCCAAGGTCGTTGGCGACGCGATGCACCTGCCGTTCGCCGACAACACCTTCGACGCCGTGACCATCTCCTACGGCCTGCGCAACGTCTACGACTTCGAGGCGGGCCTGCGCGAAATGGCGCGCGTGACCAAGCCCGGCGGGCGCCTTCTGGTCAACGAATTTTCGACGCCCATCGTCCCCGGCTTCCGCACCCTGTACAAGCAGTACCTGCCGGTGGCGCTGCCGCTGCTGGCGAAGGTGTTCTCCTCCAACGCAGAAGCCTACGAGTACCTCGCCGAGTCCATCCGGGCGTGGCCGCACCAAGAAGAGCTGGCCGCCGCCATCAACCACAACGGGTGGGCAGGCGCCGGCTGGCAGGACCTCTCGCTCGGCATTGTGGCGCTGCACAGCGCCGTGAAACCTACAGAGTAGCGTCCCATAGCGGCGCGTTGACCGGCACCACGCGCCCAGCGGCGCGCCACGCACGCGAAATCAGGTCCGTGTCTTCTTCGGTGACCAGGTTGCCCATCAGGCGTGCCGCCGCCGGCATCAGGTGGCGTCCTGCCACCCCGCGCAGCGCCAGCGGGCCCGCCACCGGCAAGAACTGCGGGTAGGTAAGCAGGCGGGCCGCCGTGCGCGCCAGCGCGAACGCCTGGCCGTAGGCCTCCCGCAGGATGAGCGGCCACGCCAGCGTGCAGTCCTTGCCCTCCTGCAGCAGTTCCACCGCCATGACGGCGGTTTCCATGCCGTAGTCGATACCCTCGCCGTTGAGCGGGTTCACGCACGCCGCCGCATCCCCGGTGAGCACCCAGTTCGGACCCGCCACGTTCGAGACTGCCCCGCCCATCGGGAGCAGGGCGCTGGTGACCTGCTGCGGCTCGCCCAAGGCCCAGGTGTCACGCTGCTGGTCCGCGTACTGGTGGAGCAGCTTCTTCGTGTTCACGCGCGCCGGGCGGGCGTCCGTGGACAAGGCGCCGCAGCCGAGGTTCACCGTGCCGTCGCCGAGCGGAAAGATCCAGCCGTAGCCGGGCTGGATAGTGCCGGTCTCGTCGCGAAGCTCCACGTGCGAGTGCATCCACGGCTCCCCGGACAGGGGGGAGGTGCAGTAGGAACGCGCCGCGATACCGAAGACCTCGCCCTTGTGCCACGTGCGGCCTAACAGCTTGCCGAAGGTCGAGCGCACCCCATCAGCCACGATCACCCAGCGGGTGCGCACCTCGCCGCGCGCGGTGTGCACCGCCTCGATCAAGCCGTCAGCGCCGAACGTGACGTCCGTTGCGGGGCAGTCCTGCCACACAGTGGCACCCGCGGCCTCAGCCTCCGCGACCAGCGCGGCATCGAAGGTTGCGCGCGGGCTCGCGGAGCCCTCCGTGCCGTAGACCCCGTCCGGCCACGGCGCCGTCACGTCACCCCCGTACCCGTGCAGTCGAAGGCCCTTGTTGCGGTAGGCGGGCAGCACGTGCTCCAGGCCCAGGCGGCGCAGCGTATGCACGGCGCGGGGGGTCAGGCCGTCGCCGCAGGTTTTGTCGCGGCCGGGCGAAGCGGCGTCGAGAAGCAGGGTAGAAAACCCAGCTCTCTGGGCGGCAATGGCCGCCGTGGCCCCCGACGGGCCCGCGCCCACAACTACGCAATCAACAAACTCAGTCACGAGTCCACATTGTGCCAGATAGCGCAGGCACACCCCATTACTGCAAAAAATAGAGGGTGTGGACTACGGTTAGTGATGTTAACCGCGCGCAGCACATGCCCCGGGCATGGCGCAATGAGTACTTTAACCTGCAAGGACATCATCGATGACCAACGGCATAACACCGTCACCACGCCATGGATTTCGCATGGACCTAGGCGACGACGCCCTCACCGAGCGTGTTACGAAGGGCATGGGCGACGTTGAAACGCTGCTCAGGGAACGCCTCCAACAAGGTGAAGCGTTCATTACCGACAAAGTGATGCACCTAGCAGTCGCTGGCGGCAAACGCTTCCGTCCACTCGTGGCGCTGCTCTGCAGCGAGTTCGGCCCCAACCCGGGCGCCACCAACGTCATCAAAGGCGCCACCACCACCGAGATGGTGCACCTGGCCACCCTCTACCACGACGACGTCATGGACGAAGCCGAGAAGCGCCGCGGCGTCGACTCCGCCAACATGCGGTGGAACAACACCGTCGCCATCCTTGCTGGCGACATCCTGTTCGCACACGCCTCCCGCCTCATGAGCGAAATCGACACCGACACCGTCGCCCACTTCGCCGACACCTTCCAGGGCCTGGTCACCGGCCAAATGCGCGAGACAGTCGGCGCCCAGGGGGAGGACCCAGTCGAGCACTACCTCAAAGTTATCGACGGCAAAACCGCCGTCCTCATCGCGTCCGCGGCCTACCTCGGCTCGCTGCACTCCGGGGCGTCGCGCGACATCGTCGAGAGCTGCTCCCGAATGGGCAGCGCCATCGGCATGATCTTCCAGATCGTCGACGACATCATCGACATCTACTCCGACAGCGCCCAGTCCGGGAAAACTCCAGGCACCGACCTCCGCGAAGGCGTGTTTACCCTGCCCGTGCTGTACGCGCTCGAAGAGGACTCGCCCGCGGCAGAGGAGCTTCGTAGCCTCCTCACTGGCCCACTCGAAAACGACGCCGACGTCGAACGGGCCATCACTCTGCTCGGCCAGACGCAAGGGCGTCAGCGCTCCCTCGCCACCGTGCGCGAGTACCTCGACATCGTCGAGCGCGAACTCGACTTCCTTCCCGACGGCCCCGCAAACCAAGCACTGCGGCAGGTCTCCGTGTACGCTATCGAACGCGTCGGATAGCGGTGGGATATGCCCTCTGTGCACGCGATTTGCCTTATCGCGGGTGCGTTGATGTAAAGTAGTCCACGCACTTACGGTGCATGCCAGGTTGTCCGAGTGGCCAAAGGAAGCGGACTGTAAATCCGCCGGCGTACGCCTTCAGAAGTTCGAATCTTCTACCTGGCACCGCAAGCCCGTCTCTCACAGAACGTGAGGGGCGGGCATTTTTCATGTTGTAGTGACGCGTTATAGCGTGCACGAAGAAGGCGTCGAAAAGCTATTGCTACCTGGCGATTTGCGTTCAATGATAGAACCGGGTTAGTCTTTCAAAGGCTTCAACGGAGCGGACACACCAAAACGGTGAGTTCACAACATAGAGGCTGTGCCCCCTTAGCTCAGTCGGCAGAGCGTTTCCATGGTAAGGAAAAGGTCGTCAGTTCGATTCTGACAGGGGGCTCTGTTGTTTGTACAGTCCTTGTGGCGGCAAGCACATGGCGGTGTAGCTCAGTGGTAGAGCAAGCGACTCATAATCGCTGTGTCGCGAGTTCAATTCTCGCCATCGCTACTCACCTCAAAACGGGAAACGCGTTTCCCGTGGTAGGGTTAGGAGCACTGTTCACAGTGTCCTAGGGGCGTGGCGCAATTGGTAGCGCAACGGTCTCCAAAACCGTAGGTTGCAGGTTCGAGTCCTGTCGCCCCTGCCAAAACTTGTAGTTAGAGGAGTTCTTTTGACTAATCCGCAAGAACACAACCCAGCACAGCCCACCGGCAAGCGCCAGCTGCGCGGGGTTTCCTCTGTTTCATCCGCTTCCTACGAAGCGAAGCACACCCCCGCAAAGCCTGAAGAGGACCGCGAAGAGTCCCTCGGCGGCGGCCCAGGCGCGTTCCCGGGCGAAGTCGTCCAGGAAATGCGCAAAGTCATCTGGCCAACCGGAAACCAGATGCTCAACTACACCCTCGTGGTATTCGCGTTCCTCATCGTGCTCACCGCACTCGTGTGGGGGACCGACCGCCTCGGCACCATGTTGATGCAATGGGTATTCATCCGCTAACATGAACAACAAGTGATTGTCCCGCCACCTCAACCTCGAGGTAAGGCGGGATTAGTTTTTGCCACACCAAGGAGAAACACCATGACCACCGAGCCGGAAAACCTGGAAAACCTGGAAAACGCCGACATCGAAGCAACTGAGCAGGAAACCGAACTGCAAGCCGAAGAGGAAATGGTCGCCGAAGGCGGCGCCGTCACCGAGGCCACCGATCCGGAGATAGAAGAGGCCGCTGCAGAGGCAGACGAGGCCGTTGAGGCTGTCGAGGAGCCGGTGCAGGAGGGCGACCTCACCGCGGCCGAGTCGCCGCTCGCTGAGGGCGCTGAGGCTTCGGGTGCTTCGGAGGCTGACGATGACTCCGAGTACCGCGCGCGCCTGCGCAAGTACGTCCGTGAGCTGAAGAAGCTGCCGGGCCAGTGGTACATCATCCAGTCCTACTCCGGCTACGAAAACAAAGTGAAGACCAACCTCGACATGCGTATCCAGACGCTCGAGGTGGAGGACTCCATTTACGATGTCGTCGTGCCGATCGAGCAGGCCATCGAGAACAAGGACGGCAAGAAGAAGCTCGTCAAGCGCAAGCTGCTGCCGGGCTACGTCCTGGTCCGTATGGACATGAACGACGCCGCGTGGTCCGTCGTACGCGAGACCCCGGGCGTAACCAGCTTCGTGGGCAACGAGGGCAACGCTACCCCGGTCAAGCACCGCGACGTGGCGAAGTTCCTGATGCCGAAGGCTGAGCCAGCCACCGGCGAGGACACCAAGCCGAACGCCGAAGGCGAGACCGTCGTCGCGATGCCGGAAGAAGCAGCGCCGAAGAAGATCGACCATGACTACAAGGTCGGCGAAGCCGTCACCATCCTGTCCGGTGCCCTGGCGTCCGTGTCCGCCACCATTTCAGAGATCGACGAGGAGACCGGCAAGATCCAGGCGCTCGTGTCCATCTTCGGCCGCGAAACACCAGTCGAGCTCACCGCTGACCAGATCGAACGCATCATGTAACCGTTTGCGTTTGAGCCTAGTGGGGGCGTAAGGTTGAACGTCGCGTGTGCCGTAAGGCCCGCGACGTTTTTTCGTTCTCCCCGGTGGCTCCGTCAAGCGGGGCATCCGGAAGTGTTCCTGCCGTCATCGTGGCAGGCGGCACTGTACCAAGGAATTGAGGTAATTCGATGGCTAAGAAGAAGGTCACTGGCCTGATCAAACTGCAGATCGAGGCTGGCATGGCAAACCCGGCTCCGCCGGTTGGTCCTGCGCTGGGTGCACACGGCGTGAACATCGTTGAGTTCACCAAGGCATACAACGCTGCAACCGAGTCCATGCGCGGCAACATCATCCCGGTTGAAATCACCGTGTATGAAGACCGCTCCTTTGACTTCATCCTGAAGTCCCCACCGGCTGCATCCCTGCTGTTGAAGGCAGCTGGTCTGAAGAAGGGCTCCGGCGTCCCGCACACCCAGAAGGTTGGCTCTGTCACCTGGGATCAGTGCAAGGAAATCGCCGAGACCAAGAAGAAGGATCTCAACGCCCGCGACATCGAGGCTGGCGCCGCGATCATCGCTGGTACCGCCCGCTCGATGGGCATCACGGTCGAGAAGTAATTCTCACCGTCTGTGGGAGCGCCGGCCAGGCGCGTACCACATTTCCTGACAACACCATTTTCTGAAAGGAAATCAACATGGCTAAGAAGTCCAAGCGCTACAACGAGACGCTGGCAAAGGTCGACCGCGACGCGTTCTACCACCCGCTCGACGCCGTCAAGCTGGCACAGGAGACCTCCTCCAAGAACTACGACGCCACCATCGACGTCGCAATGCGTCTGTCCGTCGACCCTCGCAAGGCTGACCAGCTGGTCCGCGGCACTGTCAACCTGCCACACGGCACCGGTAAGACCGTCCGCGTCGCTGTGTTCGCAGAGGGCGAGAACGCAACCAAGGCTGAGGCTGCAGGCGCTGACATCGTCGGCACCGACGCACTGATCGAGCAGATCAACGCCGGCAACATCGACTTCGACGTCGCAATCGCGACCCCGGACCAGATGGCGAAGGTTGGCCGCGTCGCTCGCGTCCTGGGCCCACGTGGCCTCATGCCGAACCCGAAGACCGGCACCGTCACCACCGACGTCGCGAAGGCGATCGAAGAGACCAAGGGCGGCAAGATCGCGTTCCGCGTGGACAAGGCTTCGAACCTGCACGCGCTGATCGGTAAGGCTTCCTTCACCGCTGAGCAGCTGGCCGAGAACTACGGCGCTCTGCTCGACGAGGTGCTGCGCCTCAAGCCGGCATCTGCGAAGGGCGTGTACTTGAAGAAGGTCACCGTCTCCGCAACGCAGGGCCCTGGCGTCCCAGTGGACACCAACGTTGTGAAGAACTTCGCTAAGAAGGCGTAAGCTTCGGCGTTTTACTACGCAAAACACCCCAGTCGATTCGTCGACTGGGGTGTTTTCTACTCTTGCGTCTTGGTTACTGTTTGGGGCGCGGCACCGAGTAGGTGAAGGTGAACTTCGACAGAATGGCGCCTGTGACCTCAGAGTGTGTCTCCACGTCCGCAACGATGATGGTGCGACCCGCCCTCACGATGGAGGCGGTAGCGATGGCGTCACCCTCCTTGGTGTTGGACACCACGTTGCCAGCTACCGAGACAGCGAGCGGGAATACGCCTTCTGGTACCTGCTGCATCGCCAGCCAGGTGCCGCACAAGTCGGCTTGGCCGAACAGCGCCGGGGCAGAGAACATGCCGGCCGGCTGGGCGATTGCCTTGTGCAGCGGCATACCGAGCTTGACCTGGTCCTTGTTGCCGTCGATGGCGTAAACGCGCAAGGTCTGTGCCACGTCTTGGACGCCGCCGTCCTCGCGGTAGAAGTGCGCCCAGCGCTTCTGGAACTCGTTAAGTTCGGCCATTTATTTCAACTCCAGTCCGTCGATATCCATGGATTGGTTGGTGACCCAGTCGGGTTCAGCAACCAGGAGAGAGAACTCTTGGCCATCACGCTGGGTGACGTCCAAGACGTACCGCAGCCCGGCCTCCTCCGCAGCGATGACGCCGTCGGTGTCGCCGACAGGCACAGGCACAATGACGCGCCGGCACTCCGGCTGCTGTTTGAACACCTCAGCCACGGTCTCCTTGATTTCCGCGGTAGTCCCAAGGTCCACCACGGTGTCCGTGGTGCCGTACGGGTACGTGTGCTTCAGCGGCGATTTGGTGATGTTGCGGTAGTCGAGCATCGTTTCCGCCTCCTTACTTCTGCGCGTCGGGCTGATTTTGCGATGATACGACGGACTGGCTGGCAGTCTCGGGATTCTCGCCGAACATCGCGCGCACTTCCTGGCGTAGCTGGATCTTGTTGATCTTGCCTGCCGGGTTGCGTGGGATTTCGTCCACGTGCACAACGCGCGTTGGTAGCTTGTAACGTGCCAGGTAGTTCGCACAGTGGTTGCGGACTTCTTCCAAGGTGAGTTCCTTGCCGTTCTTGACTTGCAAGACGGCGACGACGGCTTCGCCCCAGCGCTCGTCGGGGATACCGATGACGGAGTTGGCCAGGATGTCGTCGTGTTCGGCGAGGACGCGCTCCACCTCGGCGGGGTAGACGTTCTCTCCGCCGGAAATGATCAGGTCCTTGAGGCGGTCGACGATGAAGAAGTATCCGTCCTCGTCGAAGTAGCCAATGTCACCGGAGTGGAACCAGCCACCGGTGTACGCCTTCTGGGTTGCTTCAGGGTTGTTCCAGTAGCCGACGGCCACGTTTGGGCCCTTCACCCACATCTCGCCGGGAACGCCTGGTTCCTTGATGTGCTGCCCGGTTTCGGTGTCCATCAGTTTGACTTCGGTGTGCGCCATGGGGATGCCGCAGGAGCCGAGCTTCTCCATGGTCCTGGCCGGTGGGAGGTAGGTGGCGAATGGGGAGGTCTCGGTGAGGCCCCACGCCTGCTGGACGACGGAGTCCTTCTGCTCCCAGTACGTGCGGATCAGCCGCGGTGGCACCGGGGCGCCTGCGCAGATGATGACGCGGAGGCTAGAAAGGTCGGAGTCAGCGAACTCGTCGTGCTGTGCCATTGCCTCGAGCTGTGCCGGCACGAGGAACGCCGAACCGATCTTGTACTGGGCGACGTCCTTGAAGATGCGGGCTGGGTCGAAGGTACGGTGCACCACAACCGAGTTGCCGCGGCCGAAGGCGCGCACCGCGAAGGAGTTCAGCGCGCCGACGTGGAACAGCGGGGCGGACGCGAGCGTCGCGTCGCCGATGCGGCTGTCGATCGCTGTGTCCACGTTGATCTGGTTCCACCACAGGTTGCCGAACGTGATCTGGGCGCCCTTCGGCAGGCCAGTCGTGCCGGATGTGAACAGCAGCAGCGCCAAGTCAGACATGGTGCGTGGCGTCGGCTTTTCCACCGCCACGGTTTCGTACTCGGAGCTTTGCGAGGTCCGCGACCAGTACAGCGGGATGTCGCTCTCTGGTGGGGCGGCCTCGTCGTCATCGACAACGAGGACATGGTGGCGCTCCACGCCGTAGATGCGCTTTGCCTCGTCGAGGAACGTGCCCTCCACGATGATGCTGTTCGGGCTGCCCATCGCCAGCAGCTGCGAGACTTCGCCCGCAGCCAGGCGGAAGTTCACAGGCATGAACACTGCGCCGATCCACCAGGACGCGAACATGCCATACATGAAGGAGCTGGAGTTCATACCGAAGTAAGCGACGCGATCGCCCGGATTCACGCCAGCTTCCTTCAGCTGGGCCGCCCAGCGGACTACGGTGTCACGGAACTCACCGTAATTGATTTCTTGGCCTTCGTAGGCCATCGCCAAGCGTTCTGGCTGCCAGTCAGCGTGGCGCTGTACTTGGAAGCAAGGGCTGACGTCGAGAGTGTTTGCGTCGTGCTCAACACCGCGAATTAACATAGGTTGTCGCCTCCGGCAGTCTTAGCGAAACCGCGAGCCGCGATTCCGCCATCAATCTTGATCACTTCGCCGGTGATGTTCGCGCCGTCTTTCCTGGACGCCAACAGCACGTACGGCCCGGTGAATGCATAGGGGTCAGTAGAAATGTCGTGGAGCGGTAGGTATGGGTTGCCGCCGTCGCCGCGCTTGTCCATGATGTCGGAGAACTTCCGGTCATCCAGGCCAGCGGACGCGGGGCCGGATAGGTTCGTGCGCATGCCGCCAACGCCGACACCGTTGACACGGATCTTCGGGGCGAGCTCGTACGCCAGCTCAAGCATCATGCCTTCGGCACCGTGCTTGCTTGCGGTGTAGACCGGCCCGCCGCCGGCCGCGTAGGTCGATGCGTTGGACAGCGTGAAGATCAGCGAACCGTTCGACGCTAGCAAGTGACGCCACGTAGCTTCCGCGGTGAGCAGGTAGCCCTTGAGGTTGACGTTCATGACGTCGTCAAAAATGGCGCTCATCTCTTCGCCGTTGAGACGGGTGATGGAACGGTTGTAGTCCCAGATGCCAGCGTTTGCGATGACGGTGTCCAGGGATCCGAACTCCGCCACGGCAGCGTCGACGGCTTTGTGCAGCGAGTGTGTGTCGGTCACGTCCGCCTCGAGCGGCAGGACGTGCTCGCGGCCGATCTCGTCGGCGACACTTTCGCATCGCTCGAGCGAGATGTCCACAACTGCTACGCGCGCACCTTCTTCAACGAAGCGCTTCGCCAGCGCTGCCCCAAGTCCGGAGCCACCACCAGTAATAAGTACGTGTTGTCCTTGTAGCATGTCGGCCCTTAGAAGAAGGTAGAGATGTTCTTGGAGTTCAGAACGTTGATGTCGAGCAGGATGCGGCGGTCAAAGACCTTCCACTTCGGGCCGTCCTCACCGTCCTTCGCGGGGCGAAGCAGGTCGGTGCGGGTGCCCACAAACTGGTCCTGCTCGCGCTCGAGGCGAGTGCGCCAGACGTAGAAGTTGGTGCGGACCTCGAGCGCCTCGACGGCGTCGGCGCCTTCACCGACGGTGACGTGCCGTGCGATCAGGTTCGTGATCAGGTGGCGCGTACGCGACGGCGGGTCTTCAGCCCACGCCATGCCGGAGTCGAAGCGGCGGATGCGCCACGCTAGCGAGTCGTAGGTTTCGTCGTAGAAGGCCGGGCCGCCCTCGTCCGAAATGGAGAGGGCCTGCTCGCGGCGGAGGCGGTTCGTGCGGGTTGGTGCCCAGTAGAAGAGGTCTTCGTCGAAGTGGGTCAGCCAGTCGACGTAGCGTCCCTCATCGAGGAGGGCGGCTTCGTCGTAGTACATGTTTTGGAGATCGAAGTAGGTGGTTTGGTCCACTCGCTCCCCGGGGGTCACGTCGTCGCGACGTAGAAAGTCAGTCACGAGTCCATTCCTTTCTTGTAGCTATCGAGCAAGTTTCTTCAGAGGAATCGATGCGTCAGCCAGCTTGTCCTTATCGACGGCAATACCGCGGTCGATGATGCGACGTGCCGCACGAACAGCCATCGAATCTTCGATTGCTGCCGCGCCAACCAAGGCGCCGTTCTCGTCGAGGCGCAACGCGACGGCCGGGCGACCCTCCGCGTCATTGCGGATGATGGTTTCGCCAGGGATAGTCATGTCGCCGGTGCCCTCAACGTGGATGCCGTAGCGGTCGGACCAGAACCAGGACGCGGAAAGTTTCGGAGATGGGCCGTCGATAATTGAGGCGGCGGCTGTCTTTGCTTCCTGGATTGCGGAGTCCCAGTGCTCGTGGCGGCGAAGTAGCGTGCCATCCTCGAGGCGGGTGCGGGCGCAGTCGCCCACAGCCCAGATGGAGGAGTTCGACGTGCGCTGCTGCTCATCCACCAGGATGCCGTTATCGGTCTCCAGACCAGCGGATTCGGCGAGGACCGTCTCCGGGATGATGCCGATACACAGCAACACAGCGTCAACCGTGACGGCGTCGTGGCCGTCGAGGCCGATGTGGAACCTGCCGTCAGACTCCTCGATGCTAGAGGTCATCGCGTTGATGAACTCCACGCCGTTTTCCGCGTGCATGTCGTGGAGGCGCTGCGCCAGCTCAGGGCCGACAGCAGGGACCAGGGATACCGGTGCAGGGTCGATGAGTACCACGTCCGCGCCCAGCTTGCGTGCAGAGGACGCGACCTCTGCACCAACAAGGCCAGCGCCAATGATGCCAAGCTTCTTGCCTGGGCCGATCAGCGAGCGCAGCTTGTCAGCGTCCTCAGTAGTGCGCAGCACCACGACGTTGTCGCTGTCGAAGCCCGGCGCACTGCCGCGACGAGCAGTACCACCAGTGGCGATCACGAGGTTGTCGTACGCAACCTCCTCACCGCCCTCCAGCACCAGCTTCTTCGATTGCGCCTCAACGCGCTCAACGGTGGCTTGCTTCAGCACAATGCTGTTTTCCTCGAGCCACTCCGCCGGGCGGAACTCAATCTCAGCGCGCGTCTTCTCGTTGGTCAGGTAGTCCTTGGACAGCGGTGGGCGGTCGTACGGAACACCAAGCGGATCAATGATCGTGATCTCACCGGTGTAACCGTTCCTGCGCAGCTCATCAGCGACGGTAAAGCCGCCGATTCCGCCGCCTACGATTGTCGTGCTGCTCACTTGTCGGCTCCTTCAGCAGGCACGCCTGGGTAGAGCCAGACTTCTTCGCCACGCAGCTCAACCTTGTGCGTGTTGGTGTCCTCGGTCGCTGGCATGCACTGCACCGCGCCAGTCTTCATGCAGAACTGGCTGGAGTGCACCGGGCACTCAACCATTGTGCCGTCGACCCAGCCGTCAGACAGGTGGGCGATTTCGTGGGTGCAAATATCGTCGAGGGCGTACACCTCATCGTCTTCGGTGCGGAAGAGTGCAATCGGCTTGTCGTATCCCGACATTTCCTCCGTGACCAGGAAGCCTTCCTCCTGCTCGAGATCGTCCAGGTCAGCAACTTTTACTGGTTCAGCCATGGTAATTCGGTTCCTTTCGAGGGTGTGTTTGGTTTACTTCTCGTGCCAAGCTGGGGTCGACATCAGTTCGCGCCAACGGCGGTACAGCGCACGACCAGCAGCGTCTGAATACAGTTCGGATGTAGTGCCGGGGAACCCTTCACGTTCGCCGACCGTGGCCATACCCATCTGGTAGTTCAGCGGGGTGTTGCCAACCATGAAGCCATGCGCGATGGACTGGCACTCAGACCAGTTCTCGCCGTCGTCCTGCTCGAAGATGCCCGACGGGCCAAAAGTGCGCAGGTTGTACAGGCGCTGCGCGCGAGCCACATCCTCCGGCATCGAACGGTCCAGGACAGTCCATGCCCAAACTTCCATCTTGTTCGGGCCCTTCGGGTGCCAGACGCGGATCGAGCCATTCACCGGAAGGTAGGAGAAGTTCGGGAACACGGTTGCGTGGCCGTTCGTCATCGGGCCCATCACCTGCTCAGGGGAGAGCCGCTCGCGCAAGAAGTCGTAGTCGTAGTACTCGTGGACCGGCTGGGCGTCGAAACGGTTCTTCGGGTGGACTGGGAAGCCCGCGCCGTTGCCGTGGTCGTCGTGGTACTGCACACCGGTGCGCTCCGCGATCTCCTTCTTCGGGCCCTTGCCCGACGGGGACATCACCATCAGCGCAGAGGCATGCGACATGTTGACGTGGTACCAGTCAGTAGCGAACTGCTCCGCTGCCAACTTCCAGTTGCCGTCGAGCACCCACTTAGTGACGCCACCAACGACGTAGGTGCCTTCAGGGTCTCGGTCCATGAATGCGTCGATGTACCAGCGCATATCACCAAGCGCATCCTCGAGCGGCTCGGCGTTCTCGTCCCAGTTCGCGAAGATGAGGCCCTTGTAGGACTCCACGCGTGGCACCGTGACCAGCGGCCAGTCGTCCTGGGAGAAGTTCTCGTCGTACTGCTCCTTGCCAGGAAGGTTGACGAGGTTACCGTCGAGGTCGTACGCCCAGCCGTGGTACGTACAGGTAAACATCTTCGTGCGGCCCTGGTCGGCGCGGCACACGCGGGCACCGCGGTGACGGCAGCTGTTGAGCAGCACGCGGATTTCGCGCTTCTTGTTCATCGTCGCGATGACCGGGTCCTCGCCCATGTACGTCTGGAAGAAATCGCCCGGCTTCTGGAACTGCGACTCGTGGGCGATAAACAGCCAGGAACGGGCAAAAATACGCGACATTTCCTGCTTGTAGACGGCCTCGTCCGTAAAGACTCGACGATCTACCAGGCCACCTTCAGGGTCGACCATGCCACTGACGTCGATGCACTGATCCAATTCTGCCGGCCGCTGTAAGCCGGACTTTGGTGGCGTTGCCATAGGTAACTCCTTCGCACCTAGTGATAGAAAGCACAATTACTTCTGAAGCGTTCTTTGCTTCACACAATTCTTAAGCTACATGGGGGCAGTTATGTTCGCGTAAGTGTTCCAGTGAATAGAACAGAATCTGTGGAACGGGGGTAGGGAACGAGGGTAGTCCAGGCATTCTTGCTTTTGAGTATGTGGTTTAGTGTTCCAAAACCCGGAACGAGGGTGCGGAGTGTGATGCGCTACTTCTACAGTCAGATGTGACAGCTGATAAACCCAGCCCCGGAGGAGGCCACCATGAGCGTAAAACTTATTGCGCTGTCCCACAGCCCGCTGCTCGGCATCAACGAGCCAAAACCAGAGGTGAACGAGGCGCTGCAAGACGCATTCGCAAAAGCCCGCAAAGCCGCGGAAGAATATGACCCAGATCTGGTCATCGTCTTCACGCCGGACCACTTCAACGGGTTCTTCTACACCCTGATGCCCCCGTTCTGTGTAGGCCTACAAGCAGAATCGATGGGTGACTACCTCACTACGCCTGGCCCATTCGACGTGCCCGAGTCAGCCGCAGAAGAGCTCGCGCAATTCGTTATCGACCAGGACGTCGACATGGCAATCTCCCGCCAGATGGTTCTCGACCACGGCGGCGCACAGCCTGTCGAGCTGCTCTTCGGCTCCCTGACCGCCAAGCCAGTCATCCCGATCTTCGTCAACGGAGTCGCCCGACCGTTCACCGCGATGCAGCGCATCCGTGTGATGGGGGAGGCCGTCGGCAAGTGGGCGAAGGCCCAGGATAAGAAGGTGCTGATGGTTGCCTCCGGTGGTCTGTCCCACGACCCGCCGCTTCCACGCTGGGCATCCGCAACCGACGCGCAGAAGCACTTCATGCTCCACGGCCACCCGGACCAGGCCGACCGCGACGCTCGTGAAGCTCGCGTCATCGCCGCCGGCAAAGAAGGTGCCGCAAACGCAGGAATCATCGACATCAACCCAGAGTGGGACGAAAAGTTCATGGCGGACTGCATCTCCGGCGAATCGACGCGATTCGACGCCTACGACGCCGACACCATGGACGACGAAGCCGGTCACTCCTCGCACGAGGTGCGTACCTGGGTTGCGGCGTTTTCCGCGCTGACCGCCGCCAACGGTGGAGTCAACGCCGAGTTCACGTTCTACCGCCCAATCCCAGAGTTCGTCGCAGGCTTCGGCCTGGTCATCGCATCATAGGAGAGACAGATAGATGAGTAGCCGTGAGGACTCCCTGCGTACCATCGCAAACGACCTGCTCGCCGCGTACCCGTCCTGCGAGCCGATCGCGCCACCGCGCACCGTCGTCGCCGACCTTGACATCGCCGACGCCTACGCAATCCAACAGATCCAGGAAAAAGACTTCGTTGCCCGCGGACACAAAGTTATCGGGCGCAAGGTTGGTCTGACCTCACTCGCAATGCAGCAGCAGCTGGGGGTCGATAGCCCAGACTTCGGGTTCTTTACCGACGCCGACCTCTACGAAGTCGGCACCGACATTGCAGTCGACCGCTTCATCTCCCCGAAGGTCGAACCGGAACTCGCGTTCGTGCTCGGGAAGGACCTTGAACCGGGCGCGACACTCGAAGAGGCCCGCAAGGCTGTCAAGTCCGCGCACCTTGCCGTCGAAATCATCGACTCACGAGTCCGTGACTGGGACATCCGCCTTGTCGACACCATCGCCGACAACGCTTCGTTCGGCGCCATCGTGTGGGACCCGACCCCGCTCGATCTCGACCTGGAGGAAGCTGCAACAGTCCACGCAACGATGACGCTCGACGGCGAAGTTGTCGGAGAGGGCGTCGGCAAGGATGTGATGGGCGACCCGCTGCTCCCGCTGCCGTGGCTCGCAGGCATTCTCGACGAGCAAGGCACCGCCCTGCGCGCCGGTGACATCGTGCTTACCGGTAGCTTCTGCGGCGCAGTCGCTTTCAAAGCAGGCCAACACCTCGCAGTATCCTACGGCCCATACGGGGCCATCGACGTCCGGTTTAAATAGGTTTGGAGCACCACAATGCAAAAGAAAATGACAGCAGCCATCGTCGGATCGGGCAACATCGGCTCCGACCTGATGATGAAGCTTTTGAACAACGAATCCAACATTGATCTGCGCTACATGGTCGGCGTCGATCCAGAATCGGAAGGCCTCAAGCGTGCGCGCGAAAACGGCATCGCGGCCTCCCACGAAGGCGTCGACTGGCTCCTGCAACAGGATCCGCTTCCAGACCTCGTCTTTGAAGCAACCTCGGCGGGCGCACACGCGGCAAACGCACCGCGCTACCGCGAAGCAGGCATCCGCGCCATCGACCTCACCCCGGCGGCCGTCGGCCCATTCTTCTGCCCATCGGTCAACCTGGATGAGCTCGAAACCGTCGACAATGTGAACATGATTACCTGTGGCGGTCAGGCCACCACCCCGATTGTCGCGGCAGTATCCCGCATCGTAGACGTCGAATACGCGGAGATCGTTGCGTCGATCTCCTCGAAGTCCGCGGGTCCTGGCACCCGCGCTAACGTCGACGAGTTCCTCGAAACCACTGCCGCCGCCCTCGAACAACTCGCTGGCGCGAAACACGCAAAAGCCATCATCATCCTCAACCCCGTCGAGCCACCAATGATGATGCGCAACACTGTCTACTGTGCCCTTCCTCCAGAAGCCGCGGCTCCTGGCGAACTGCAAGACCAGATCGCCGCGTCCATCAAAGAAATGGCAGCGAAGGTGCAGCAGTACGTACCGGGCTACCGCCTCACCGCGGATCCACAGTTCGAAGAAGCCCGCGACGACTGGAACGGACTCGGTCGTGTTTCCGTCCTCATCGAAGTAGAAGGGGCAGGCGACTTCTTGCCGGACTACGCCGGCAACCTCGACATCATCACATCGGCAGCAATTGCCACCGCAAACAAGTACGCCGAGCTCGTGTCGGCGCAGAAGCAAGGAGCATAGTATGAACACGGTTGCGAGCGATGTCATCGATGGCATCCCGACACACAAAATCCGCCTCAACGACACGACCCTGCGTGACGGATCCCACGCCGTACGCCACCAGTACACCAAAGACCAGGTGAAAAAGATCGCCCGCGCGCTTGACGACGCCGGCGTCGAAATGATCGAGGTCACTCACGGCGACGGGCTTGGCGGGTCTTCCTTCAACTACGGCTTCTCCCACACCCGCGACATCGAACTCATCGAAGCCGCAGTCGAAGAAGTCAAGAATGCGAAGATTGCCGCACTGATGCTTCCAGGCCTGGGTACCGTAAAGGACCTCAAAGAAGCAAAGAGTGCGGGCGCATCCATCGTGCGCGTTGCCACTCACTGCACCGAGGCAGATATTTCGATCCAGCACTTCCAGGCAGCACGGGAGCTTGGTTTTGAGACCGGTGGCTTCCTGATGCTTTCACACCGCATCCCACCAGCAGAGCTTGCGAAGCAGGCCCGCATCATGGTCGATGCCGGCTGTCAGTGCGTCTTCGTGGTCGACTCCGCCGGCTACCTAGTGATGAACCAGGCCGCGGACCGCGTCAAGGCAGTCGTTGAAGAGATTGGCGACGACGCACAGGTCGGCTTCCACGGACACCAGAACCTCGGTTTCGGGGTTGCAAACTCGTTGCTCGCTGTAGTCAATGGTGCTCGCCAAATTGACGGCACCCTGTATGGGCTTGGTGCTGGCGCCGGTAACGCACCGATCGAGGTGTTAGCCACGGTGTTCAACCGCACCGGCATTGACATCGGCAATGTTGATCAAGCCAAGCTTCGTGACGCCGCTGAAGACATCCTGAAGCCAATGGTCGAGCGTCTCCCAATGATGGACCGTGGCTCCATCGTCCAGGGTGAGTTTGGCGTTTACAACTCCTTCTTGCTCCACGCGCAGCGCGCCGCGGAACGCTATGGTGTGCCTGCAGCGACCATCCTGGAAGAAGTCGGTCGCCGTGGTTACGTCGGTGGTCAGGAAGACATGATTATCGACGTCGCAATCGACCTGGCAAAGCAGAAGTAGCGAAGTAGAGCGCGTATGCGGGTTTATCCCGCGTGCTTCGCTCTCCACGCACGAGTCCCGGATCCACAAATCTTTTTGAGGACCGGGATTACTGTTTTGGGCTGAAAGTCTTCTGCGGGAAAGGAAACGCTCATCGCGGCAATCGGTACGCCCTCGGTGCCGAAAATCGGGCAGGCGACGCAGCATAGACCTTCCGAAATTTCCTCAAGGTCGTAGGCGATACTTTCATCGCGGATCTTTTTCAACGTTTCACGCAGCTCATCCGGGTCTGAGATCGTGTGCGGAGTCCATGGTGCGAGCCCCTCACGGATGATGCGCTCGGTCAGCGTTTCGTCGTACGCCATAATTGCTTTGCCAATGCCAGTCGCGTAAGCGGGAATGAGGCCGCCAATGCGCGACGGCGCTGTCACACCACGGACGGAAAAGAGCTTGTTCGCGTAACGAACGTTCGTCCCTTCAACATGTCCAAGGTGGACGGTGTGTCGAGTGCGCTCAAAAAGCGCTGCCAAAAATGGTGTGAGCAACTCTGATACCTGAGCGGTTTGCTCGGAATACACCTCCGGTGTTGACGCCATTCCGAGCGCCGGGTTGAGCCGATAGAGCTCGTTCGCTTTGAGGACGGCATCATTTTCCACCAGCTTGTTAAGAAGGCGGTGCGTCGTCGACTTTGGAAGATCGACGCGCCGGGCTAACTCTGAAACGCCAACCCCGTTGACGTCCTCGCTCTTGAACGCTTTCAGAATGCCGAACGCCTTGTCGATGGAGTTTGGTTTTGCGTCTTGAACCATAGGCTCAGTGTAACCGGATAGTGTCTATCGTGTGCCACGGACTGGAACACTCCGGCGTGTGCGTGGGTTCGTCGCTATGTTGGCTGTATGACTGAAATTTCCATTCCTGATTACAAGACTGACGAATTCTTCGGGCTCGAGGACAAGTGGCTGGAGACGGCACCCGGCGAGCTCACTCACTACCACGATCTCGGCGAGGGTGAACCAGTACTGTTCCTCCACGGCTCCGGCACGGGCGTGACTGCAGCCGCGAACTGGTGGCTGAACCTTCCGACCATCTCCGAGAACGCACGATGCATCGCGATTGACTCCATTGGTTACGGCCAGACTGTCGTAGCTGAGGGCACCAAGTACGGTATCCGCGAGTGGGTTGAGCACGCAATCCGTGTGCTGGATGCCCTGGGAATTGAAAAGACCTGGATTGTTGGTAACTCGCTCGGTGGCTGGGTTGGCTTTCAGATGATCATCGACCACCCGGAGCGTGTGAAGGGCATCATCTCCATGGGCACCGGTGGGGCGAAGTTGACCGGCGCGCTGAAGGGTCATTCGAACCCGAAGCTGACCGAAGAAGGTATCCGCAACACGCTCGAGCAGTTCGTGGTGGATAAGTCGCTGATCACCGATGAGCTCGTGTCGCTGCGCTACCAGTCCGCGCTGAACGATACGGCGTCTGATCGCCTACAGGAGGTTGTGCAGGCGCGTGACCGTGACCGTACCGAGCTTCCACTCGACTTCGACGTGCTGTCGAAGGTCGAGATCCCGGTTCTGCTAGTGCACGGCATGCAAGACGTCGTGATTACGCCGCAGCGCACGTGGGACCTGGTGAACACAATTCCGTCCGCTGACGCTCACCTTTTCGCACAGTGTGGCCACTGGTCGCAGGTTGAGAAGGCTGATGAGTTCAATGAGGTCATCGTGAACTGGATGAAGCGTCAGTTCTAGTCAGCAGCTTTTCGACGCCCACTTCGGCCCCGTCGTGGTGGGCGTTTTGCTATGTGTACAACATTTTCATCGCACCAGGTCGGTGGACTGGGTTTGGGGCGGAGTAGCCGCGTGGTGAGTGCCAGAGCGGTTGTGCGTCCACAATTTCGATGCGACCTCGGCGTGCTCGTTGGGGGTCATCGTCGTTGACGCGATTGTGGTAGCGGCACAATGGCGACAGGTTGTTGATGTTCGTTTCCCCGCCGTGTTGCCATGCAGTGATGTGGTGGATTTCGCAGGCGTCGGCTGCATGGCGGCATCCAGGCACTGGGCAGCCGGGGGTAACGGCGCGGGCCAGAGCGCGCTGCTTGTCATTTGCGAGGCGTTGTGTCCGGTAGAGGTTGACTGCCCCGTGCTGTGGGTGGAAGACGGCGGCTTCGAGCTCGTTCTCGGTGGTGGCGACGTGGCTGTTTAGGTATTCGGCGCCTGTCATGGTGGTGCCATCGGTCAGGGTGAGGGTGGTCTCGTCGCCGTGGCCGCGCTGTATTTGGATCCACTGGGGGAGTGGAATGAGCAAGAGAGGTCGGGGGACTGCGTGGGGGACGGAACGGCCGTCGCCACGTATGATGTCGAGGAATCTGCGCAGCATGTGTTTCGTGGGTGGCGTCTTGGGGTCCATGTCTTGGGTGAGGGCGTGTTCAAGGTCGGCGAGGTCGCGCTCGTTGGTGGTGAGCGTCATGGTGCGGCGCCCATTGCGGGAAGGCGAAAATGTGAGGCGGTCGTTTTGGTGCTTGGTGTTGTTCGGAAGAAGTGCTTTTGCGCGTTCGCTGAGCTTTTTGTATGTGCCCTTGGTATCGAGGAGTACGAGGCGCAGTTTGGTGCGTGTTCGCGCGGACTTGATGGGGCGTAAGCGCCGTTCGATCATAGCGAGTTGGTCGAGTGAGAAGCCGTAGCGTCGAGCCTTTTCGGTAGCGAGTCGCTGTTTTTGTCGGGATTTTGTGGGCCCGAAGTAGATGTCGTGGAGCTGGCGCCAGGCGCGGGCTCGTGTTGGATCGACGCCTGCTTCGATGGCGGCTTCGTAATCGAAGCCGTCCAGTACGTCGAGTGCCTGCGTGGACATGGATTCTAGGAATGTCTTGAAGTTCATAACCTGAACATATGTGGTTGCAGAACGCCTGGGAAAGGCTTTTCACGCTACCTGTGGATAACTTCTTCTTGTGTGGCGTTTTCTGAAGTGCCCTGTGGATAACGTATGACTTGCATGCGAACGCTAATGAAAATAATGTTCATTAGGTGAAATTTTCTGTCATCAAGATTCTGCGAGCGCTCGCCGCGACATTACTGCTCCTTTCCATGTCGACGCCTGCTTTCGCGGCGGAATGCCACCCGACACTGCACCCGATGGTGAAAGACGACCGCACTGTTCCGGCCGAGTGGCGCGATCCCGCAGAGCTCGTTTTTGGGCTGGGTGATGCAGCAAAGCAGCAGCTCTCCAATCCAGTTGGGCCAATTCCGGCCGGTACCGCGTGGATGATCGGTGCAACTCAGCAAGCCGGTGTGCCATGGCTTGGAGCGAATACGCAGCATCCGTCGCTGCTTGAGCACACTTCTGGGGATGTGGCCTGGGAGATTACAAATTTTGATGGACCTGGTGCCATGTTTGTGTTCACGCAGGGTGGGCTCGGTCAGGTCGTGGGCGAGGAGTGGTTCCGTGGCGTGGATGGGCAGGCGCAGGGCAGCCATACCATTCCTGCGAATTCACATGTGCATCCAAACTGGATGTTCAGTGCTCCGGGGACTTACACGGTGACAGTTCGTCAAAGCGCGACGACGAGTAATGGCGAGCCGGTGAGCGGGGAGGCGACGCTCACCTTTGACATTGGCGGCGCCGGTAACGCGAACGATGGTCACTTCGACTTTGGCTCCGTCTTTGACGGGGAGGGCGAGTGCGCGCAGCCAGTGGCGGCGAGCAACGCGAATCTAGCGCCTGATCAGGGAGAGACTCAGTTGCAATCACAAGATCACCAGCAGCAGGATGTTGCTCCCGCGCAACGCGGTGGGGCCCTTGCAGAAACGGGTACGACAGTGATGACGTTGCCGGTGGCTGTGCTCGGCTTGGGCGTGTTTGTCTTTGGTGCGGGTTGGTTGTGTTTGGATGCGTCGTTGCGCCGTCGTGTCGCCGCAGCGTGGGGTTTCGGTGGCCACCGGTGATCCAGTTTTTTCAACGAGCCGCTGTGCTGATGTGCGTGGCGCTGCTCGGGGCGTGTAGCGCACCGGAAGGGCAGTCGGTGGGAGAGGGGAAGGCGTCGGTGGTGGCGTCGACACCTGTTTTGGCGGATGCGGTTCAAAACGTTGCAGGTGATGTGGCTGATGTGCACACGCTGATGGCGCGTGGGGTTGATCCGCACAGCTACGAACCGAGCTTGCATGCCACACGCGACATCGCGTATGCGGATGCCATTTTTACCAACGGACTGTTGTTGGAGCCACAGTCTTTAACGAATACGATTGCGGCGACCGTGCGTGACACGACTCCGGTCGTGGCACTTGCGCAGGAGGCGCAACGGTACGGGTTTGCGCCGATTCCGCTTGTGGAGGACGCGAGCCTAGATGCGGTGTGGCTCGGGTTGCGGGTGGATACGGGCCAACAGCTCCCGACGACGGGAGTCGCGGACTTACACCTTGTAGATGTTGACGGCCCCGGTGCCACTTTCGCGTTCATCCTGGGAACCTTCGGCACCCCGGAGGTGGTGTTCAACTCTCACGACGGGCTGGATAGCCGTGACGTAAAGACCCTGCCGGTTGACGCGCATACTCACTTGAGCTGGGCATTTTCCAAGCCAGGCGTGTACAAGCTGAGGTTTGAATCGCATATTCGCGATGCCGTCGGTGCACCTGAGCGCGCAAGTGTGGAGTCGACGGTGACGGTCGTTGTGGGGCAGGATCCCGCGCGGGTAACGCCGGGGTTGCACGCGGTGGAGAAGGGGCACGTCGACATTACAACAGAGCTTGATGGGCAAGGTGCGGCTCACCTCGTGCTCAACTCGGATGACGATGGCCGCATGGATCCAGTGAACGTAGCCGTCACAGTGCCGAATACAACCCTGCAGCCGATCCCTCCGGAGCGCCCCTTCCGATTCCTCGGTACGCCGGGGGAGGAAACCTACCTGCTCCCGCAGGCGGTGCTGGGCAATCACGTGCATGGTGAGCTGGACCCGCATGTGTGGCACGACGTTCGGGCGATGAAAGCGATCGTTCAGGTAATCCGTGACGAGTTGGCTGCGGTGGATCCGCGCCACGCGGAAATCTACCAGGCAAACGCCCGCGACTACCTGCAAAAACTGGACGCAGCGGATGAAATGATGCACGAGTCTGTCTCCGCGGTTCCGGAGGAACAACGCAACCTGGTGACTACACACCATGGATACGCCTACCTCGCGCGGGCATATGGAATGCGAGTTGCAGGTTTTGTCACGCCAAACCCCAGCGTGGAGCCGAGCCCGCGTGATGTCATCGCGTTCACCCGCACACTGGAGAATCTGCACGTGCCCGCGGTCTTCCTGGAACCACAGTTGGCGGGGCGCAGCACAGTGCTGACAGAAACCGCCGCCCGGCTTGGCATAGAGGTATGCCCAATCTGGGGCGACACATTGGATCCTCCGGGGTCTGGGCCAGCCGATACCTATATACACCTTGTGGAGGCGAATGCTGCGTCGATACGCAGGTGCCTCGCACGAAATGAGAAATGAGCGAACAATTAAACTTCGAATTACCCCACTGATGGTTGCCGCGGTGATCGTGGCAACTCCTGCGATCGCGAATGCGCAGGCCGCCAACAACGATCCTGCGTTACAACAGGTGGTCAGCGCAGATGAGGCGATTGTGCCAGCCGGTGAGCACACAGTTATTGACGCCGGTCACGTCGACCTAGGTGCGACATTCAACGGGGATACCCTTGAATTTCTCGCTCGCGACGACACACAGCAACCGCCCGTATGGCGTCACCTCGACGACGTGGTGTTCCGCGTGACCGATGCCGCGAAGCAAACCCTCCCCGACGGCGACGACTTCGCCTTCACCGGCGCAAAGCCAGGTGCGGACGTCTGGGTGATCCCACAGACTGAGGTTGCCGGGGTGCCGTGGCTGGGGTGGAACACGCAGGCCGCGAGCCTGCTCGAACACTCCGGAAACGGCGTGAGCCTGGAGTTCGGCGGACACGAAGGGCCAGGCGAGTTCTCCCTGTTCCTGCAACCGGGCGGGTTCCACGCACCACAGTTGCTGTGGACGACTACTGAGCCGGGTGTGCAGCCAATGTGGGTGGAGCCGAACACGCATACCCACGCCAATTGGGTCTTCACCGAGCCGGGAGTGCACCTGGTCGGGGTGCGAGCAGTGGTGAAGGATGACGCTGGCACCGTTCACACGGACGAGCAGTTGGTGCGCGTGGCTGTAGGCGACGGGACGGACGTAGCGGCGGCGCAGTCCGCGCAGTTCAACGGGCCGTGGCGCGAGGGTGCTGCGTCGGAAGAACAGGCAGATAGCCAGAGCACGCTGAATGCGGGGCTGATCGCTGGTGGGGTGATCGGTGTGTTGGTGCTCGCGCTGGTGGCGCTTCTAGTGGCGCGTTCTCGGAAGGAGCGTCGCGCGTGAGCACGCAACCGCTTATAGAGGTGCGAGGCTTGCGCGCCGGGTACCCGGGCCGCCCGGTGTTTGAGGGCGTTGATCTTCTTGTGCCTGCGGGGCAGTTCGTCGCGCTGCTCGGCCCGAACGGGGCGGGGAAGACCACGCTGATGCGTGCAACGCTCGGCCTGATTCCCGGCGCAGCCGGAACGGTGCGGGTAGGGGAGTGTACGGGCCACGCGGTGCGCAAAGTGGTGGGGTACGTCCCGCAGCGTCACGACGTCGCCTGGGATTTCCCGATCGATGTCGCGTCCGCTGTCATGAACGCCACGCTTGACCTGCGCCCGTGGTACGCGCGGCCTAAGGCGGAGCACCACGAAGCTGTGGCGGAAGCACTCGAAGCTGTGAACCTCCAAGACCTGGCACACCGGCCGATCGCGGCGCTTTCCGGAGGGCAGCGCCAACGCGTATTGGTGGCGCGCGCCCTGGTGCGTCGTCCAGGCGCGCTGTTCCTCGACGAGCCGTTCACCGGCCTCGATATCCCGTCTACTGAGCAGCTGCTAGCGCTGTTTCGTCAGCTGGCTTCCCGCGGAATCGCGATCGTGATGTCCACGCACAACATCGTGGAGGCTGTTGACTCTTGTGATCGCCTCCTGCTGTTCCGCGGTGGCATCGGCGCGGACGGGGCTCCCGCTGATCTTGACGACGCCCGCCCCTGGATGGACACGTTCGACGTCGGCCCGGATTCGCCATGGCTGGCGGCGCTGCAAACACATGTGAAAGAGGTATCCCGTGCTTGAGATCGGGTTTCTGCAATTCTTGGCTGACGTGGCCAACCCACACCTGGCGTTCTTGCCGCGCGCGTTGACGGCGGCGGTGTTGGCGTCCGTGTTGTGCGCGGTCGTTGGGTGTTTTGTGGTGCTGCGCGGTATGGCGTTTATCGGGGATGCGGTGGCACACGCCGTGTTTCCGGGCGTTGCGTTGGCGTTCGCGCTGCAGGTGTCGGTGCTGCTCGGTGGGGCCGTTGCCGGGTTGATCGTGGCGGTGTTGATTGCAGTGCTATCGCAACGGCGTGCGCTGAAAGAGGACGCGGTGATTGGCATTGTGTTTGCGGCCGCGTTCGCGCTTGGCCTGGTGATTATTTCGCGTGTTGAGGGCTACACAGCGTCGCTGAGTTCGTTCTTGTTTGGTTCGCTGACAGGTGTGAGTGAGCGCGACCTTATAGTCAGTGCTGCGACGTGTGCTGTCATTGTGTCGCTGGTGGTGGTGTTACGGCCGTGGCTGACCGCGGTGGCGCTCGACCGAGAGACGGCGCGCGCGATGAACGTGCGCGTCGCGCTCCTGGACTTGGTGTTGTACCTGTGTGTGACGGCCGCGGTGGTGGTTTCGGTGCAGACGATCGGCAACATTCTGGTGTTGGCACTGTTGGTTACCCCGGCGTCCGCCGCGCGACTGTTTACAGACAACCTGGAGACCATGATGATCCTCGCCGCGCTGATTGGCGTGGTAGGCAGCGTGGTTGGTGTATGGCTGGCGTGGTCGTTTGACTCGCCGACCGGCGCAACGATTGTACTGTGTGTGACTACCATCTTCGGTGCGAGTTGGCTCTTCGCTAGGAAAGGGGTGCGGGCATGATCCGCAGACTCATCCTTGTGGTTGCGCTGATCGCGTTTACTGTCACCCCGGCGCACGCGACCACGCCTGCCGGGCATCAACCCGGTGACCCGGGGCATGGCGTCGTCCTCCCGGAGGACCTTGACCACCCCTGTGCCGGGCGTAAGTTGCTCTACCACTCCCACAATGACGCGCTGTACGGCACCCGGTTCGACGGCCAGCTGTCCATTGGTGCGGTTGACGGTCAGCAGGTCACCGACCAGCGCGACGTCTGCTTCCGTCTGCCTCTCGACGCTGACGCCGACGGCAATGACGTCTCCCGCCTCACCATCCCGGATGATGGTTCCCTCGATTTTCTGGGCGCTCCGGGCAGTCAGGTGTGGCTCGCGCCCCAGCACGCGGATTTTACCGATGATTGGCGCCCCATCTGGTCCGGCATCGGTGCATTTGACCCGGCGCACGAGCTGCCGGGTGCTGTGCCAAGCAACTTCAAAGACGACATGATGTACTTCGACCTGCTGGGCATCGATGGTCCGGGTGATGTGCAGATCTTCTTTAAGAACGCCGCCTCGCCGGCCGAGCGCCTCTTCAATAGCGCTGACGAACAGATGCGCACCGTCGAGTATGAGGTTGGCGCGCACGGCCATTTCAACTGGACGTTTACGAAGCCCGGCGTTTATAAGCTGCGTTGGCAGGGTCGCGCCGAGCTGACCAACGGTGAGACCGAGTACACCGGCTGGACCGACCAGTACTGGCTGGTTGGCACCGACGCGGACGTCGGTTTGCCGGAGGGCACCACGACGGGACTTCGCACCCCCGCACTATCGACGCCCACTCCGTCACCGACGCAACCGCCAACACCAACACCAACAGCACCAGTGACAACCGCGGCACCGGCACCCGCACCCGCACCCGCTGCGAAGCACTGCGCCGCGCTGCGCACCCGCCCGGAGGCGTTCATCGCGAACGGGCATATGGACATGGGGCCCGTCGATACGGGGGAGGCCGCGCTCATCGACGACCGCGACCCCAACAACCCCGCGCGACACTCCAGCGGCACCTTCCTCTTCGAGGTTCCCGACCGCGCGCGCCAGGACATCCCTGCGACGCTGCGCGACACGTTCCCCAACCGTCCCGAGCGCATGTGGGTGTTGCCGCAGTCGCAGAAGGCGGACCTGCCATGGCTCGGGTTCTCGACAACCCACCACCCAGCCCCCGCCACCGTCCGCATTACTGCTGTCGCCGGACCCGGCCGTATGTACACCTGGCACGAGGGTCTGCAGGGCGCGAAGCTCGAGCTGGACTCCGGCGACAAGTCCCGCACGCTGAGCTACCCGGCGAACGCCCATGACCACCAGGCATTCGGATTCATCGAGCCTGGACTTTACGCCGTGACTTTCGCGTTTGACTCCGCGGAGCTCGTTGCGGTCTTCGCGGTCGGCGACGCCGCCATCGCGACGGCCCGCGAACAGCACGCGAGCGGGTATCGTGAGCTGGACTCGTGCGGCTCCAATGCAGCGACCAGCGACACGTGGATGGGTGCATTGGCGAAGGGGATCCGCTCAATCGACGAGGAGTTGAGCAAGTTCGGCCACAAGCTACGGCCAGTAGCAACGACTGCGCCGTCAAAGCCAGTGCCACCGCGCACTGTAATAAGTACTGTGCGTGCGACGGAAGCGAAGGCCGCGACCAAGCAGGCGCCACCAAAGCAGGCGACAGCGCAGAAACCGGCGCAGAAGTCCACAACAACGTCGGCACCGAAGCAGAAGGCGGCAACGGCGACAGGGGCGAAGCCGACGTCGACAAGAAGGGCGATCCCGGATGCTCCGATACAGGCTGGTGGCGGTGGCATCGTCTCATCTTTCGACCAGGGAGCAGCGCAGGAGGAACCCGCAACGGGCGTGACTGCCAGCGGTTTCTGGGGCGGGCTCATCCTCGGTGTTGGCTTGATGGCGCTGCTGGGGGGCATTGCGTTGTTCGTGGTGGCGGCGCGGATGTTGCGCGGAGTTGCGCGCACGCAAGAAGACGTGTAAGGTTCCACAACGAAGTTTGAACGGGTAATACCCGAGCTCAAGTTTCACCGAAGACCGTCGGTCGCCCTTCGGGGCCGAAGGTACCCCTCTCCAGGGGTCGACCCACGCAGGAGGAACGTGGCCTACCTTTCTAATGGTGCCTCGTGCTTCTGCACGGGGCACTTTTTGTGTCCCGGGCGGATTGAAGGACATGAAGTTATTGGAAGGAGGCGTGTGTAATGGCAAATCCGAAGAATGAGCGCGAGCTTGCTGTGTTGAAGGAGAAGTTTGACGCTGCTAGCTCCATCGTGCTGACGGAGTACCGTGGCCTGACCGTTGGTCAGCTGCAGACTCTTCGTGGCGATCTCGGCTTCGATGTCGAATACCACGTCGCCAAGAACACCCTCATCAAGATCGCTGCGAACGAGCACGGCATCGAGGGTCTCGACGAGCTTCTGACCGGCCCGACCGCTATCGCTTTCATTAAGGGCGAGGCTGTCGACGCTGCTAAGGTCATGAAGAAGTTCTCCAAGGATCACGACGCGTTCGTGATCAAGGGTGGCTACATGGATGGCGCTGCCATCGACGCCGCTCAGGTTGATGCCATCGCTGAGATGGACAACCGCGAGACCACGCTTGCAAAGCTCGCTGGCGCATTCCAGGGTTCTTTGGCAAAGGCTGCTGGGCTGTTCGAGGCTCCGGCATCCAAGACGGCTCGCCTTGTCGCTGCGCTGCAGGACAAGCAGAACGACGCCGCATAACACACTTACAAACTTGGGCTAACCGCCCACCAATAGAAAGGAAGCCACCATGGCTAAGCTGTCTAAGGACGAGCTCATTGAGCAGTTCAAGGAAATGACCCTCATCGAGCTTTCCGAGTTCCTGAAGGAATTCGAGGAGGTCTTCGACGTTACCGCTGCTGCACCAGTTGCTGTTGCTGCTGCTCCGGGCGCTGCTGGCGGCGACGCTGCTGCTGCAGAGGAGAAGGACGAGTTCGACGTTGTTCTCGAGGACGCTGGCGCCAAGAAGATCGGTGTCATCAAGGTTGTCCGCGAGCTCGTTCCGGGCCTGGGCCTGAAGGACGCCAAGGAAATGGTCGAGGGTGCTCCAAAGGCTATCCTCGAGGGCGCAAACAAGGACGATGCAGAGGCTGCAAAGGCCAAGCTGGAAGAGGCTGGCGCAAAGGTTACCCTCAAGTAATCTCGCAGGCTGCATAGCTTTTCGACGAACACCCCGTTGCCACGTACTGTGACTGGCGGGGTGTTTCGCGTTGTGTGCTAAGATTTCGCACCATGCTGCCCAAATCCAGGATCATTGCTTCGTTGTTGGCGGGCCTCGGCATTGCGTTGTTGGTTGGTGGTCTGCTGGCCCCGCGTGTGCTGAACTCGGGCGCGAAGCTACCGCTGGACCTTGGGGCGGTAACGTTGACGATGGCCGATCCCGATGGCACCCGCGAGGGCGAGCCGGCCCCGGTGGTGCACCAGCTGCACATGGAGGTGCAGAATCCGGCGGGCAAGGACTCTGCCAGCGTGCGCGTGGGGGACACGTTGCGTGCGGGGGACGCGGGTACGGACTTTGAAAACCTTGTCGGCGCGAGCACGTGGACGTATACCTTGAACCGTGAAACCGGTGAGGCGCAGGGACCGGCAAAGGTCCAGCTTGTGATGGCGATGCCGGCCGTCGATGTCCCGATGGAGGGGTCGTGGCTGAAGTTGCCATCGCCGGTGAAGCAGGAGACGTACCAGGTGTTCGACCCGGTGTTGCGTGGGGCTGCTCCCGCGGAGTTCGTCGCAGAGGAATCGGTTGCTGGGCGCACGGTGCTGCGGTTCCGGCAGGTCATTGCGCCAACGAACGTGGCGCAGCGGTACGCGGATATGCGAAACACGTTGACCGTCGAAGGGGAAGAAGGTGAGCCGGTCCGCACGTTCTATACGCATAGCGCGCAGCGCGAGTTGTTGGTTGATCAGATCACCGGCGTGGTCGTGGGGATGCAGGAGCGCGTCAACGACTATTATGCTGACGTGGACGGCAATGAGGTCCAGGGCATTGTTTCCTACGACGCCGCGATGGACGAGCAGCAGACGGCCGAGCTCATCTCGCTTCTCGACGGCGCCTACGGGCCTTCCACGCAGCAAGCCTTCACGTGGAGCGTGCTCGGTTTGGGTGGTGCGCTGACCTTGATTGGTCTGGTTGGCGCGTTGTGGCCGCGTCGGCGTTAGCGTCGCGCCTGCGTTTAGTGCTAAGCTTCCCCGCGACGGCATTGAATCGGGGGATTGTTGCTGCCCTTTACAACATTGGGTGCATTGTGTAAACTCATTCGGTGCACTGGAAGCCGTCTCCAGTCCGCTATGTCAACCTTGCTTTGTTGGCGTCGAGAATTTTCGAAGCGCTGACTTGACAAGGTGATTTTGCTGTCTCTGGGGGCGGGTATTCCGAAGCAGACCGAATGCTAATCTACCCAGCGGAAACGCCGATTTTTACAGAGCCAGAGTAGAGATCGGCGTCCGCCTTAGGTGCTGGAAGGACCCAACTTGGCAGTCTCAAACCAGACCATGTCAATGGCTGAAATTCCCGGGGCTCCCGAACGTTATTCGTTCGCGAAGATCGCAGAGCCGATCGCTGTCCCGGGTCTTCTTGATGTACAGCTTGAATCTTTCGCGTGGCTTGTTGGTACGCAGGAGTGGCGTGAGCGTGAGCAGGAAGCTCGCGGCGCCGACGCGCGTATCACGAGTGGCTTGGAGGACATTCTCGAAGAGATTTCTCCAATCCAGGACTACTCGGGCAACATGAGCCTGACGCTGTCCGAGCCGCGCTTCGAAGATGTCAAGGACACGATCGACGAGTGTAAAGAAAAAGATATTAACTACTCCGCGCCGTTGTATGTGACGGCGGAGTTCATCAACAATGAAACCCAGGAGATTAAGTCTCAGACGGTGTTCATTGGTGATTTCCCGCTGATGACGGACAAGGGCACCTTCATCGTCAACGGCACTGAGCGTGTTGTTGTTTCGCAGTTGGTGCGTTCGCCGGGCGTGTACTTCGACGAGACGATTGATAAGTCGACGGAGCGGCCGCTGCACGCGGTGAAGGTGATCCCTTCGCGCGGTGCGTGGTTGGAGTTTGACGTCGATAAGCGTGACACGGTTGGTGTGCGTATTGACCGTAAGCGTCGTCAGCCAGTGACGGTGCTGCTGAAGGCGCTTGGTTGGACGACGGAGCAGATCACGGAGCGCTTCGGCTTCTCCGAGATCATGATGTCCACCCTCGAGAATGACGGTGTGGCGAACACCGACGAGGCGCTGCTGGAGATTTACCGCAAGCAGCGCCCGGGCGAGCAGCCGACGCGCGACCTCGCGCAGTCCCTGCTGGAGAACTCGTTCTTCAAGGCGAAGCGCTACGACCTGGCACGAGTTGGCCGTTACAAGATCAACCGCAAGCTCGGTCTTGGCGGCGACCACGACGGCCTGATGACGCTGACCGAGGAAGACATCGCGACGACCCTCGAGTACCTGGTGCGCCTGCACGCAGGTGAGACCGAAATGACTTCCCCGGAGGGCGAGGTCATCGCGATTAATACGGACGACATTGACCACTTCGGTAACCGTCGTCTGCGCACGGTGGGCGAACTGATCCAGAACCAGGTTCGTGTTGGCCTGTCCCGTATGGAGCGTGTTGTGCGCGAGCGCATGACGACGCAGGACGCGGAGTCCATCACGCCGACCTCGCTGATTAATGTCCGCCCGGTTTCCGCGGCGATCCGCGAGTTCTTCGGCACCTCGCAGCTGTCGCAGTTCATGGACCAGAACAACTCTCTGTCTGGTCTGACGCACAAGCGTCGTCTGTCGGCGCTGGGCCCTGGTGGTCTGTCGCGTGAGCGCGCCGGCATTGAAGTCCGAGACGTGCACCCGTCGCACTACGGCCGCATGTGTCCGATTGAGACGCCGGAAGGCCCGAACATTGGTCTGATCGGTGCGTTGGCTTCCTACGCACGCGTCAACGCGTTCGGCTTCATTGAGACGCCGTACCAGAAGGTCGAAGACGGCAAGCTGACTGATACGGTCCACTACCTGACCGCGGACGAAGAGGACCGCTACGCAATTGCGCAGGCGGCCACCCCGATGGATAAGGACGGCAACCTAACTGGTGAGCGTATTGAGGTCCGCCTGAAGGACGGCGACATCGGCGTCGTTGGCCCGAAGGGCGTGGATTACCTCGACATTTCCCCGCGCCAGATGGTGTCCGTGGCAACGGCGATGATTCCGTTCCTCGAGCACGATGACGCGAACCGTGCCCTCATGGGTGCGAACATGCAGAAGCAGGCGGTGCCGCTGCTGCGTTCTGAGGCCGCGTACGTGGCCACCGGTATGGAACAGCGCGCTGCGTACGATGCTGGTGACACGATTATTTCGGCGAAGGCTGGCGTCGTCACGAATGTGACGGGCGACTTCATCACCGTCATGGACGATGAAGGCATCCAGGATACCTACATGCTGCGCACGTTCGAGCGCACGAACCAGGGTACCTGCTACAACCAGGTCCCGATCGTTGACCACGGTCAGCGTGTTGAGGCTGGCCAGGTGCTGGCTGACGGCCCAGGCACCAAGAACGGTGAGATGGCGCTCGGCCGCAACCTCCTGGTTGCGTTCATGCCGTGGGAAGGCCACAACTACGAGGACGCGATCATCCTGAACCAGCGCGTGGTTGAGGACGACATTCTGACCTCCGTGCACATCGAAGAGCACGAGATCGACGCCCGCGACACCAAACTGGGTGCAGAGGAAATTACCCGCGAGATCCCGAACGTGTCCGAGGACGTGCTGAAGGACCTCGACGAGCGTGGCATTATCCGCATCGGTGCGGACGTGCGTGACGGTGACATCCTGGTCGGTAAGGTCACCCCGAAGGGTGAGACCGAGCTGACTCCGGAGGAGCGTCTGCTGCGCGCCATCTTCGGCGAGAAGGCCCGCGAGGTCCGCGACACCTCCCTGAAGGTGCCGCACGGTGAGACCGGTAAGGTCATCGCGGTTCGTCGCTTCTCCCGCGAGGACGACGACGATCTGTCCCCAGGCGTCAACGAGATGATTCGCGTCTATGTTGCGCAGAAGCGCAAGATCCAGGACGGCGACAAGATGGCTGGCCGCCACGGCAACAAGGGTGTCGTGGGCAAGATTCTGCCGCAGGAAGATATGCCGTTCATGGAAGATGGCACCCCGGTGGACATCATTCTGAACACCCACGGTGTGCCGCGTCGTATGAACATTGGCCAGGTCCTCGAGGTGCATCTCGGCTGGTTGGCGAAGGCTGGTTGGACGGTCAACCCGGACGATCCTGCGAACGCCAAGTTGCTCGAGACGCTGCCTGAGCATCTGTACGACGTCCCGCCGGAGTCGCTCACCGCGACCCCAGTGTTTGACGGCGCGACGAACGAGGAGATCGCTGGTCTGCTGGCGAATTCCAAGCCGAACCGCGACGGTGACGTCATGGTCGATGAGAACGGCAAGACCACGCTGTTCGACGGCCGCTCCGGCGAGCCATTCAAGTACCCGATTTCCGTCGGCTACATGTACATGCTCAAGCTGCACCACCTGGTTGACGAGAAGATTCACGCTCGCTCCACTGGTCCGTACTCCATGATTACCCAGCAGCCGCTCGGCGGTAAGGCCCAGTTCGGTGGCCAGCGCTTCGGTGAGATGGAGGTGTGGGCGATGCAGGCATACGGTGCCGCCTACACGCTGCAGGAACTGCTGACGATTAAGTCGGATGACGTGGTTGGCCGCGTGAAGGTGTACGAGGCCATTGTGAAGGGCGAGAACATCCCTGACCCGGGTATTCCGGAGTCGTTCAAGGTGTTGCTCAAGGAGCTGCAGTCGCTGTGCCTGAACGTTGAAGTCCTTTCGACGGACGGCACCCCGATGGAGCTCGACGGCGATGATGACGACTTTGATCAGGCCGGTTCCTCCCTTGGCATCAACCTGTCACGTGACGAGGGCTCCGCGGCGGATACCGCCTAAGCCAGGAACGAACGAAAGAATCTATCCAACTGCAATCCTCCCCGTCGTTGGGGAGGTGAAAGGGAATTTACGTGTTTGACGTAAACCTCTTCGACGAGCTTCGCATCGGCCTGGCTACTGCTGACGACATCCGTCGTTGGTCGCATGGTGAGGTCAAGAAGCCCGAAACGATTAACTACCGCACGTTGAAGCCGGAAAAGGACGGCCTGTTCTGCGAACGCATCTTCGGTCCTACCCGTGACTGGGAGTGTGCGTGTGGCAAGTACAAGCGTGTCCGCTACAAGGGCATCATTTGTGAGCGTTGTGGCGTCGAGGTCACTAAGTCGAAGGTTCGCCGTGAGCGCATGGGCCACATTGAGCTGGCCGCACCGGTGACCCACATTTGGTACTTCAAGGGCGTCCCATCGCGCCTGGGCTACCTGCTGGATCTTGCTCCGAAGGATCTGGAGCGCATCATTTACTTCGCCGCGAACATCATCACCAGTGTTGATGAGGAGGCGCGTCACAACGACATGTCGACGCTCGAGGCGGAGATGCTGCTCGAGAAGAAGGAAGTCGAGCAGGACGCGAATGCCGAGATTGCGGAGCGTGCGCAGAAGCTGGAGGAGGACCTCGCTGAGCTCGAGGCTGCCGGTGCGACTGCTGCTGCCCGCAAGAAGGTGCAGAACGCTGCTGACAAGGAGATGCAGCACATCCGCGAGGCCGGCGAGCGCGAGGTTGAGCGCCTCGACGAAATTTGGTCCACCTTCCAGAAGCTTGCTCCGAAGCAGATGATTATCGACGAGTTCCTCTACGAAGAGCTCGTGGACCGCTACGAGGACTACTTCACTGGCGGCATGGGTGCTGAGGCGATCCAGACGCTGATCCGCAACTTCGACCTCGAAGCTGAGGCGGAGGAGCTGCGCACCATCATCGCTGAGGGCAAGGGCCAGAAGAAGGTCCGCGCACTGAAGCGCCTGAAGGTCGTGGCTGCGTTCCAGCGTTCCGGCAATGATCCTGCCGGCATGATCCTGGACGCGATCCCGGTGATCCCACCGGAGCTGCGTCCAATGGTGCAGCTGGACGGCGGCCGTTTCGCCACCTCGGACCTGAATGACCTGTACCGTCGCGTGATTAACCGCAACAACCGTTTGAAGCGCATGATTGACCTGGGTGCCCCAGAGATCATCGTGAACAACGAGAAGCGCATGCTGCAAGAGTCTGTCGACGCCCTCTTCGACAACGGCCGTCGAGGCCGCCCTGTCACGGGCCCAGGCAACCGTCCGCTGAAGTCCCTGTCTGACCTGCTGAAGGGTAAGCAGGGTCGCTTCCGCCAGAACCTGCTGGGTAAGCGTGTGGACTACTCTGGCCGTTCGGTCATTATTGTTGGTCCGCAGCTGAAGATGCACGAGTGTGGTCTGCCGAAGCTGATGGCGCTCGAGCTGTTCAAGCCGTTCGTGATGAAGCGCCTCGTGGACAATGAGTACGCGCAGAACATTAAGTCGGCGAAGCGCATGGTGGAGCGCCAGCGCCCTGAGGTGTGGGACGTCCTCGAAGAGGCGATTTCCGAGCACCCGGTGCTGCTGAACCGTGCGCCAACCCTGCACCGTCTTGGCATTCAGGCGTTCGAGCCGAAGCTGGTCGAGGGTAAAGCAATCCAGCTGCACCCGCTGGCCTGTGAGGCGTTCAACGCTGACTTCGACGGTGACCAGATGGCAGTCCACCTGCCACTGTCCGCGGAGGCGCAGGCAGAGGCCCGCATCCTGATGCTGTCCTCGAACAACATCCTGTCCCCGGCATCCGGCAAGCCACTGGCGATGCCTCGCCTGGACATGGTGACCGGCCTGTACTTCCTGACCATGGAAAAGGGCGAGGACGAGATCGGCGGCGAGGGTCGTTTCACCCCAGCCGACGAGAACGGCCCAGCCAAGGGCGTGTACTCCTCCTACCGTGAGGCCATCATGGCCTACGACCTGGGCGTACTTGGCCTGCAGGCACCGATCAAGGTGCGCATCGACCACCTGCGTCCGACGATTGAGATTGAAGCTGAGCAGTTCCCAGACGGCTGGTCGAAGGGCCAGGCTTGGATGATGGAGACCACCCTTGGTCGCATCATGTTCAACGAGCTGCTTCCGTTCAACTTCCCGTACCAGGAAGGCGCGATGGTCCGTAAGGGCGGCGGCGCTGGCAAGGTGCTGTTGGGCGACATCATCCAGTCGATGGTGGAGAAGTACCCAATGATTACCGTTGCCCAGACGCTGGACAAGCTGAAGGACGCCGGTTTCTACTGGGCGACCCGTTCCGGCGTGACCATCTCCATGTCCGACGTGTTGGTGCTTCCGAACAAGACGGAAATCCTCGAGCAGTACGAGCAGCGCGCCGAAGAGATCGAGCGCAAGTACTGGGAGAAGGGTGCCCTGACCGAGGAGAACCGCTACGACCGTCTCGTGGAGCTGTGGCAGGACGCCACCAACCAGGTCGGTGAAGCAGTTGAGGCGCTGTACCCGGATGACAACCCGATTCCGATGATCGTGAAGTCTGGTGCTGCCGGTAACATGCGTCAGATCTGGACCCTGGCCGGCATGAAGGGCATGGTCGTGAACTCGCGCGGTGAGTACATCACCCGCCCGATCAAGACCTCCTTCCGCGAAGGCCTGACAGTGATGGAGTACTTCAACAACTCCCACGGTTCCCGAAAGGGCCTGGCGGATACGGCACTGCGTACCGCAGACTCCGGCTACCTGACCCGCCGTCTTGTCGACGTCGCCCAGGACGTCATCGTCCGCGAGCACGACTGCGGCACCCGCCAGGGAGTCAAGGTTCCAGTTGCGCAGCTTGCCGGTGAGAAGTTCGTCCGCGACGAGTTCGTCGAGACCTCCGTCGCTGGCCGAGTACTGGCATCCGACGCGAAGGACGCCGAGGGCAACGTTGTGCTCGAAGCCGACGCTGAGCTTTCGGAAGAGCGTATCGACGCCCTCGTCGCCGCCGGTGTCGAAGAAGTCAAGGTCCGCTCCGTCCTGACCTGCCAGACCCCAACCGGCGTCTGCGCGAAGTGCTACGGCAAGTCCATGGCATCCGGCAAGCTTGTCGACATCGGTGAAGCCGTCGGTATCGTGGCTGCACAGTCGATTGGTGAGCCTGGTACCCAGCTGACCATGCGTACCTTCCACCAGGGTGGTGTCGGTGGCGACATTACCGGTGGTTTGCCACGTGTTCAGGAGCTGTTCGAGGCCCGCGTGCCGAAGAACTGCGCCCCGATCGCATCCGTGGCCGGCACCGTCACCCTCGAGGACGAAGGCAACTTCTGGACGCTCACCATCCACCCGGATGACGGCTCCGACGTTGTGGTCTACGAGAAGCTGTCGAAGCGCCAGGGCCTCGCACAGGTCCGCCGCCCGATGGAGTCCAACCCGAACGCGATGATCGAGCGCTCCCTGCGTGAAGGCGACCACGTTAACGTGGGCGACCGCCTCCTGCGCGGCGCTGCTGACCCGCACGACGTGCTCGAGGTCCTCGGCCGCCGTGGTGTGGAGAAGCACCTCATCGACGAAGTGCAGGCCGTGTACCGCACCCAGGGTGTGTCCATCCACGACAAGCACATCGAGATCATCATCCGCCAGATGCTGCGACGCGGCACCGTCATCGACTCGGGTACCACCGAGTTCCTGCCGGGTACACTTGTGGATCTGTCGGAGGCACGCCAAGTCAACGCTGCAGCTGTTGCAGATGGTGGCGAGCCAGCAGAGATGCGCTCCGAGATCATGGGTATCACCAAGGCCTCCCTGGCAACCGAGTCCTGGCTGTCCGCCGCTTCGTTCCAGGAGACCACGCGTGTGCTCACGGACGCTGCTATTAACAAGCGTTCTGACCAGCTGATCGGTCTGAAGGAGAACGTGATCATCGGTAAGTTGATCCCGGCTGGTACCGGTATCTCGCGCTACCGCAACATCACGGTCAAGCCGACGGAAGCCGCCCGCTCCGCCGCCTACTCGATCCCGTCCTTCGGCGACGGCATCTACGGCGACGAGGCATACGGCGACTACACCGGCGCCTCCGTCCCACTGGAGGAATACGGGTACGACCAGATCTAGTGACTCTGGCTTATAGCTAGGTCTGCTACCCCAGCACCAGCGCCCCGCCCCCTGAACCCAGGGAGGCGGGGCGCTTTGCCTTAGTCGCTGTACACGCCGTGGGCGTCAACTCCGCGAGCCCACTGCAATACCAGCGCGTGGCCCCGCTGTGCGGCGGCGTCCTGCAGCTGGTCGATGTTTTGCTCGATGACGGACCCCGGCCACAACGTAGTACGCAGCTGCAGTTCCATGCCATGTTCGCGGGCCGCGGCGCACACGATGTCGAGGCTTTCCCACATCCGTGCGGCCACCACGCTGGTGACACCAGCGACCGAGGGTAAGTGCGCGGGAAGCGCCTTGACGTCGAACCCGATCCAGTCGGGGCGGGTAGTCGAGTCAGCGAGAATGGAACCCAGCCTCGCGGGGACATAGCCACTCGTGTGTAGCCCGACGGGAAACCCGATCTCATGAGCCGCGGCAATCGCTTCGCCGAGACCTGCGCATGCGAGTGGTTCGCCGCCGGAAATGACGAGGGCGTCAATAAGTCCGTGTCGAGCCCGCAGTAAGTCGAGCACTTCCGAGAAATCGTGGGGAGCAGGAGTAAATTCCTGCAAGCTAGGGTTGTGGCAGTAGCTGCAGCGCAGTGGGCAGCCTTGTGTGAATGCCGTGACCGTGAGACGGCCGGGCCAGTCGGTGGCGGAGAACGGAATGATCCCCGCCACCGGCAGGTTAGGCGAAGGCTTCTGCGAAGTAGTGACGCTCAGCGAACTCACCCTTCTTCCCAGTGTTGAAGCTTTGCACGGGCCGGAAGTAGCCCATTACGCGCGTCCACATTTCGGTGGCGCTTCCGCAGTGCGGGCATTCGGGGTGCTCGCCGGAGATGTAGCCGTGGTTTGCGCAGATGGAGAACGTCGGCGTGATAGTGATGTACGGCAGGCGGAAGGTTTCTAGGCTGCGTCGTACGAGCTTGGCGGTTGCTTCGCCACTGGACATTGCTGCGCCCATGTACAGGTGAAGCACCGTGCCGCCGGTGTACTTCGTTTGCAGGTCCTCCTGGGCGGCGAGCGCCGCGAACGGATCTGGAGTGTGCGCAACAGGCAGCTGGGAGGAGTTGGTGTAGTACGGCTGCTCCTCGGTACCTGCCTGGATGATGCCGGGATAGCGGGCACGGTCCTCGCGTGCGAAGCGGTACGTTGCGCCTTCCGCGGGGGACGCTTCTAGGTTGTAGAGGTGCCCTGTACGTTCCTGAGCTTCCGTGATGCGGGCATTGATGTGGTCGAGCAGGCGCGCCACAAGTGCATGGCCTTGGGGGTCGGTGATGTCGTAGGCGTCGTGCGTGAAGTTACGTACCATTTCGTTGCAACCATTGACCCCGATGGTGGTGAAGTGGTTGTCAAACCCCGGTAACCACCGTTTCGTGTACGGGTATAGCCCCTTATCGAAGCAATCTTGCACAAACGCGCGACGCCGCTCCAGCGTATCGACAGCCACCTCGATCAACTCGTCAACCCTGCGCAGTAGCGCAGCCTCATCGTTGGGGAAGAGGTACCCGAGGCGTGCGCAGTTCAGGGTGACTACGCCAATGGAGCCAGTGAGCTCCGCGGAACCGAACAGGCCGTTTCCGCGCTTGAGTAGCTCACGCAGGTCGAGTTGGAGGCGGCAGCACATCGAGCGGATCATGCCTGGGTCCAAATCCGAGTTGAGGAAATTTTGGAAGTAGGGGAGGCCGTACTTGCCAGTCATGTCGAACACGGCTTTCGCGTTTGGCGAGCCCCAGTCGAAGTCCTTGGTGATGTTGTACGTCGGGATGGGGAAGGTAAATGGTCGGCCGTCGGCGTCGCCTTGGGACATAACCTCAATGAACGCGCGGTTGATCATGTCCATCTCTTCTTGGAGCTCGCCGTAAGTGAAGTCGACAGGGTCTCCACCGATGAACGGAGTCTGCTCAGCGAGGTCCTGAGGGCACGTCCAGTCAAAAGTAAGGTTCGTGAACGGAGTCTGCGTCCCCCAACGCGAGGGAACGTTGAGGTTGAAGACGAACTCCTGCATGTGTTGCAAGACGTCCTCGTAGGTGAGCGAGTCCAGCCGTACGAATGGTGCCATGTAGGTATCGAAGCTGGAGAACGCCTGCGCGCCAGCCCATTCGTTCTGCAGTGTGCCGAGGAAGTTCACTACTTGTCCGCACGCGGAGGAGAAATGTTTTGGTGGCAGAGAAGATATCGTGCCAGGTACCCCTCCGAACCCTTCTTCAAGGAGCTGCCTCAATGACCACCCTGCGCAGTACCCGGAGAGCATGTCGAGATCGTGGATGTGGAGGTCGCCGTTGCGGTGGGCATTGCCGGCGACGTTGGAAAACACTTCGTCCAGCCAGTAGTTGGCGGTGATTTTGCCGGCGGAGTTGAGAATCATTCCGCCGAGCGAGTAGTCCTGGTTGGCGTTTGCGTTGATGCGCCAGTCAGCGCGGTGGAGGTATTCGTTGATGGTGGCTTGGGGGTCGACGTTGTTGGCGGCCATGCTGCTTCCTTTCTCTCGGTTCGTAACTAACGTAGCTGTAATTCCATTGGTCGTATTTAGTAGATATGGACACAAAGAATCACTGAGGTACAACATGTGGTAGCTGTGGAGATGTGCACCCTTGGTGGACGTCGGGCGATAGGTGTAGGTGTAGTAGCGCCTCTATAAACCCTCAGTACACCCTCGAACGGGGGCATCTACTGTGGAGGAAGTTTCGATTTTGCGAAGGTGGGGTAGCTCGTGATACTCTGTCGGACGGTTCACCACCTCAAGGTGAAGTGTCTGATCGTTTTCGCATAAACGTGGCGGAGCGTTCTGGACGTGCGGCAGGGCCCCGGGAAAGAGCCCTCATTTTTGCATGTTCAGGCGATTGTCCGCCTCAGCGTAAAAATTAGAAGGAAAATCTATGCCAACTATCCAGCAGCTGGTCCGCAAGGGCCGCCACGACAAGCGTGGCAAGGTAGCAACTGCAGCGCTGAAGGGTTCCCCGCAGCGTCGTGGCGTGTGCACCCGCGTGTACACCACCACGCCGAAGAAGCCGAACTCGGCGCTTCGTAAGGTTGCTCGTGTTCGTCTGACCTCCGGTATTGAGGTCTCCGCATACATCCCAGGTGAGGGCCACAACCTCCAGGAGCACTCCATGGTGCTTGTCCGTGGTGGTCGTGTGAAGGACCTCCCGGGTGTTCGCTACAAGATTATTCGTGGTTCCTTGGATACCCAGGGTGTCAAGGATCGTAAGCAGGCTCGTTCCCGCTACGGCGCAAAGAAGGGACAGTAATCAGAAATGCGTAAGCAGCAAGCTCCGAAGCGTCCCATCGTTAAGGACCCGGTATACAACTCTGAACTCGTGACCCAGCTGGTCAACAAGGTGCTTCTCGACGGCAAGAAGTCCACCGCTGAGCGCATCGTCTACGGTGCACTCGAGATCTGCCGTGAAAAGACCGGCACCGATCCGGTTGGCACCTTGGAAAAGGCACTCGGCAACATCCGTCCTGACCTTGAGGTTCGCTCCCGTCGTGTCGGTGGCGCTACCTACCAGGTTCCAGTCGAGGTGAAGCCAGTTCGTGCAACCACTCTGGCTCTGCGCTGGATGGTCACCTTCACGCGCCAGCGTCGTGAGAACTCGATGATCGAGCGTCTCGCTAACGAGATCCTGGACGCGTCCAACGGCTTGGGTGCATCCGTGAAGCGTCGCGAGGACGTCCACAAGATGGCCGAGGCAAACCGCGCGTTTGCTCACTACCGCTGGTAGTCGCCGGTAGGTCATATATGAAACAAAGCGCCCGGACCATGCTGACACGGACAACGTGTGCACAATTGCATACGTGGTTACCCACCAATGTGGGTGCACGTGCGGCGTCCGGGTTTTTGTTTTGAAGTGACTTACAGGCTGGCTCTGCCCATCTTGGGCAAACAGTGGCACAATGAACTAGGTAAATATTCGCCAAGACGTGTGCAGCACGTCGACGACTTTTAAGTTGGGGTAAATAACGTGGCACAAGAAGTGCTTAAGGATCTGCACAAGGTCCGCAACATCGGCATCATGGCGCACATCGATGCTGGTAAGACCACCACGACAGAGCGCATTCTGTTCTACACCGGTATTAACCGCAAGGTCGGCGAGACCCACGACGGTGGCGCAACCACCGACTGGATGGAGCAGGAGAAAGAGCGCGGCATCACCATTACGTCCGCAGCAGTGACCTGCTTCTGGAATAACAACCAGATCAACATCATCGATACGCCGGGTCACGTGGACTTCACCGTTGAGGTTGAGCGTTCCCTGCGCGTGCTCGATGGTGCAGTTGCTGTGTTCGACGGCAAGGAAGGCGTTGAGCCGCAGTCCGAGCAGGTCTGGCGTCAGGCTGCAAAGTACGACGTTCCGCGTATCTGCTTCGTCAACAAGATGGACAAGCTGGGCGCTGACTTCTACTACACCGTTGGCACGATCGTCGATCGTCTCGGCGCGAAGCCGTTGGTAATGCAGCTTCCGATCGGTGCTGAGGATGACTTTGACGGCGTCGTTGACCTTCTTGAGATGAAGGCAATGCTGTGGCCGGGCAAGGTCGAGACCGGCACCCCTGCGCAGATCACCGAGATCCCGGACGATCTGAAGGAAAAGGCTGAGGAGTACCGTGAGAAGCTCGTCGAGACCGTTGCTGAGTCCGACGAAGAGCTCATGGAGAAGTACTTCGGCGGCGAAGAGCTCACGATCGAGGAGCTCAAGGCTGGCATCCGTAAGCTGACCGTTAATTCGGAAGTTTACCCAGTGTTCTGTGGTACTGCGTACCGCAACAAGGGTGTCGAGCCTGTGCTGGACGCCATCGTCGATTACCTGCCTTCTCCGCTGGATATCGGCGAGGTTCACGGCACCTCCGTCGACGGTGAGGAAGACCTCACGCGTAAGCCTTCCGTTGATGAGCCGTTCTCTGCACTGGCGTTCAAGATTGCTGTGCACCCGTTCTTCGGCAAGCTGACTTACGTGCGCGTGTACTCGGGCCAGGCTATCCCGGGCGAGAACATGATGAACTCCACCAAGCAGCAGCGTGAGCGCGTGGGCAAGCTCTTCCAGATGCACGCGAACAAGGAGAACCCGGTTGAGCACGCTGACGCCGGCAACATCTACGCGTTCATTGGCTTGAAGCACACCACTACTGGTGACACCCTGTGCAACCCTGATCATCCGATCATCCTCGAGTCCATGGACTTCCCGGATCCGGTTATTCAGGTTGCTATTGAGCCGAAGACCAAGGCTGACCAGGAGAAGCTGGGCACCGCTATTCAGAAGCTTGCTGAAGAGGACCCAACCTTCACCGTTCACCTGGATGAGGAGACCGGCCAGACCGTTATCGGCGGCATGGGCGAGCTCCACCTCGACGTCCTCGTTGACCGCATGAAGCGCGAGTTCAAGGTCGAGGCGAACATTGGTTCTCCACAGGTTGCGTACCGCGAGACCATCCGCAAGAAGGTGCAGTCCCTGGACTACACCCACAAGAAGCAGACTGGTGGTTCCGGTCAGTTCGCAAAGGTTATCGTTTCCATCGAGCCTTACAACCCGGATCCAGAGACCCTGGAAGAGGGCGAGAGCGCAACCTACCTGTTCGTCAACGAGGTCACCGGTGGTCGCGTGCCGAAGGAGTACATCCCTTCCGTGGATGCCGGTATCCAGGACGCGATGCAGTACGGCTACCTCGCTGGCTACCCGCTGGTCAACATCAAGGCAACCCTCGAAGACGGCGCTTACCACGAGGTTGACTCCTCCGAAATGGCCTTCAAGATGGCCGGTTCGCAGGTGCTCAAGGAGGCCGTCGCTAAGGCGAAGCCAGTGCTGCTCGAGCCGCTGATGGCTGTTGAGGTTGTCACGCCTGAGGAGTACATGGGTGACGTCATCGGTGACCTGAACTCCCGTCGTGGCCAGGTCAACTCGATGGACGACCGCTCTGGCGCCAAGGTTGTCAAGGCTGTTGTTCCGCTGTCGCAGATGTTCGGCTACGTTGGTGACCTGCGCTCCAAGACGCAGGGTCGCGCGAACTACACCATGGTGTTTGACTCCTACGGTGAAGTTCCGTCCAACGTCGCTCAGGAAATCATCGACGCCCGCAACGGCAACTAATCGCTGCTCCCTGCTTCTCGACGGCCTACTCACGTGCCAGTGAGTGTGACCGGTAGAAGGAAGCAGGGATGGCCGCTAGTAGCGGTCGCGCTGGAATCGCCACAAGATTGAAGTGGTGGTTTGAGCCGGCCGTTACTCGCGACGAATGATCCCGGAACTTTCGGTCTGACGGTTTGAAAATCAGACTGGGAATCTCTAGGATCAGGTAACTGGCACATTGTGAATGAGCCGACGCCTTTTCGAAGGCAAAGGCAAATGTAAACCACGTGGCTGCGAAGGTCGTAGCCACCATGAAGTCCTAGGAGGACATACAGTGGCAAAGGCAAAGTTCGAACGTACAAAGCCGCACGTCAACATCGGTACCATTGGTCACGTCGACCACGGTAAGACGACCACCACGGCTGCTATCACCAAGGTGCTCGCTGACAAGTACCCGGAGGAGAACAAGTCCTTCGCGTACGACGCGATTGACAAGGCGCCGGAAGAGCGCGAGCGCGGCATTACCATTAACATTTCCCACGTCGAGTACAACACTCCTAAGCGTCACTACGCACACGTGGATGCTCCAGGCCACGCTGACTACATCAAGAACATGATCACCGGTGCTGCTCAGATGGACGGCGCAATCCTCGTGGTTGCTGCTACCGACGGCCCGATGCCTCAGACCCGCGAGCACGTTCTGCTTGCTCGCCAGGTTGGCGTTCCTTACATCCTCGTTGCCCTGAACAAGTGCGACATGGTCGACGATGAGGAAATCATCGAGCTCGTCGAGATGGAAGTTCGTGAGCTTCTCGCAGAGCAGGATTACGACGAAGAGGCTCCAATCGTTCACATCTCCGCTCTGAAGGCTCTTGAGGGCGAGGAGAAGTGGGTTGACTCCATCGTTGAGCTCATGGAAGCTTGCGACAACTCCATTCCGGACCCAGTTCGCGAGACCGACCGTGACTTCCTGATGCCGATCGAGGACATCTTCACCATTTCCGGCCGCGGTACCGTTGTTACCGGCCGTGTTGAGCGTGGCGTCCTGAACCTCAACGACGAAGTTGAGATCATCGGTATCCGCGAGAAGTCCACGAAGACCACCGTCACCTCCATCGAGATGTTCAACAAGCTTCTCGACACCGCTGAGGCTGGCGACAACGCAGCTCTGCTGCTTCGTGGCCTGAAGCGTGAGGACGTTGAGCGTGGTCAGGTTGTCATCAAGCCGGGCGCTTACACCCCTCACTCCAAGTTCGAGGGCTCCGTCTACGTCCTGTCCAAGGACGAGGGTGGCCGTCACACGCCATTCTTCGACAACTACCGTCCTCAGTTCTACTTCCGCACCACCGACGTTACCGGTGTTGTGCACCTGCCTGAGGGCACCGAGATGGTCATGCCTGGCGACAACGTCGACATGTCCGTCGAGCTGATCCACCCAGTCGCTATGGACGAGGGCCTGCGCTTCGCTATCCGCGAGGGCTCCCGTACCGTCGGCGCTGGCCGCGTCACCAAGATCCTCGGCTAATTCAGTCCGATAACGTGACGTAAAGGTCACTCCCCATCGGGGAGTGACCTTTTTTCATGCCTACAGTGCGTTGGGAAGGCAACGGTTCTAGGACCACTATGTCCTGCAGCTGGTCACCGTGCTGTTACTTCAGTGCATTGGGCACCGCCGACTTAAGGGACATTTTGTGTGTAACTAGCCGCGTCCAGCCCACCCCTTTCTCACTGCTAGACCGGGGTTGCATTGACGATCATTGCCAGTATTGAATTCTTTCAGCCGCCCATTCAGTGCACCGCTGTGTGCAAGATCGTCTCTCGCCCCGCAGGCTGTATGGCAGCTCAGTTAGCGGCATACCCCACTTGCTTCCCGGTCATGTTCGTGCCCTGGCCAGTATCGTGCACGCCAGGGCTTTGCTCGTCCCCCTGGCAGTATGCGATCGCCCAACGCGTAGAGAGACCGGTTCTTGTTCTCTAGAGCCACCAATCTCGCTGCGCTACCCGCAGACTCGATACATCCCACACGTCAGACGTCATCCGGCGTTCAATTCTCAAGACCGGCGAATGGAACTGTTTTGAAAACCATATCGGCAGTCCGGGAAACCGAATAGATATATACACACAAAATGTCCCTTAAGCCGCACCGTCTGGACACGAAAAGCTCCCCACCTGTTGGTGGGGAGCATTCGCGTGAGTACTTTTAGGCGCTAACCTGGTCGAAGTGCAGCTTCCACAGGGTATCCACGTTCATTGTGTGGTTTGCCATTCGGAAGTCCTGATCGGCGCGTTCGAGAACGTCAACGACTTCGTCAAGCGAGAATGCTGGGTTGGCAATCGCAACGAATTCAACGGTCGGCCTGGTCTCGACCATCGCAACTTTGGCGTCGGCAGAGTTGATGATGGGGTCCATAGCCAAGTGGTGGCACGCCGCTTCGGCGACGCGTTTGACGTTGATTTCGGTTGTGCCATGCTCGGCGTCGGCCGCGGTGATTGCTCGGGTCGAGAATCCGCGGCTGCGAATATTTGCGATGACAGCCCACAGTCCAAGAAGTACCAGCACGACAGCACCGACGATCAGCGCTGTGTTGTACCAGGAACGGTAGGGAAGATTGCTGATCACGACTGGATCGACCTGCTGGATCCATTCGCTCACGTAGGGGATGTCCCAGAAGTACGTGAGTGGGATAAACCCGACGCAGAGCAGGAGAACGCCAATGATGAACACGAGCAGGCGGTCAAAGAACGCAAGTGTCTTGGTCATTTACTTCGCCTCCTGTTCAGCAACTGGTGCTGGCGCTTCGGTCTTGATGGTGATGGCGGGTACCTGCTCCAGACGCTGGAACTCACCAACGAGAGTTTCGTGCGCTTGCTGCTCGACATCGGGCCGCTGGACGTCGGTCTGCATTGTGAGCGTCAATTTGTTCCGGTCCGCTTTGGTACGCGCATGGTTTGCGCCAAACTGAGACGTTGCAAGGAACGTCGACTTCCGCGCAATATCCACGGGTCGCGTCCAGATCGAAACCGGTGACTGCACGCGTAGATGAGTTTTCTGGCGTGGCTTCAACGACGCAATCACGAGCGCAAGCCCCACCAACATCACAACGATGCCGACGGCGACGGCTACCCACGTAATGTCAATGAGATTCAACGTCAACTGGTCGTAGAGCTCGGGGAGCCATTCGGTTTGGCCATCTGCTTCTTGGAGGCGGACCCAAACGTCGTGCCCGATAACAACGGCGCCCCCGAGGAACGCCAGGCCGGCGAGCACGGTGATCCAGCGTGCAACTGGGCTAGCTTTCGGTGCGGCAGCCGGGTGCGGGCCTACTGGGGCGACGGGCGTATTAGGTTCGGTCATAGTACTTCACCGCCGGTTTGATCGTAATTTCACGAAGCGGCTGAGGTTGCGGTGCCGATACCGTCGTCGGTGCCGCAGTGCGCTTCACGCGAATGGGCTTGAGCGGCGCAGGTTGCGGAACGCTCGGGCTATATACGCGCTGTTTGCGTGTTTGCACGCCAAGCAGTCGGGCAGGCTCCGGCGTTTGTGGACGGAAAACCCGCGTGGGCTGTGCTTCGAAGCCCTTGGTACGCACGGGGTACGGAGTCGGAGCGGCAATGGATTTCACAGAGACTGGCTCTGGAACGTGGGTGTCCGTCAGGTCGTCGACAAGCGAGCGAGCGACGATATCGTGCAACGGTTCCGGCTCCTTCGTCGTCGGGGACTCTACGTCCAAAGGCTTGACCTTCAGCGGAGTCGGGATGATGAACGACTGGTGGTTTGCAACGTCGTCCCACGAGACGGGTTCACCGGCGTTCGCGGTGACGTTTGCCACCTCGATATTGACGCTGGAGACGTCAAGCCCAGTCAAGGTCCGGATGTGCGAGATGATCGTTGAACGCACCGCGTCCGTGATGGCAGCAATGGGGGCAGGGTAAGTAGTAGCGATCTCGGCTTCGACGGCCGCGGTGCCTGAAACTCGGTCCAGGCGGACATCGATTTGGGGAAAGCTGCGGCCTGCCAAACCTGCAAGCTTTGCGTCCATTTCGATCGTGCCGGGCACTGACGAAGCCGCCACCTCAGCAATCTGCGCGATGACGCGCTCACTGAGATGGAATTGGTTCGACGCCATTAGCTACGACCCTTGCCCGAGCTGGTGCTCAGGATTTCTGCGAGGTCCAGCTTGCCATCAAGCTGGGCGCCGACGACACCACCAATGACGGAGAAGAGAACGAGCCACAGTAGCCCGAGTCCGCCGCCAAAGGTGACGAAGAAAGCAACGATAATGCCGATAATGACACCGGTTAACGCTTTGTTAGATAAAAGATTCATTGTTCACCACTTACTTGTAGTTGTGGGTACGCAACGCGGACGCCCTAACGGGCGTTCCTATTCGGCGTCGGCGACAACAACGTCGACGAAATCGACATCGGTGGCGCGCAGGGTAGCGGTGCGTACGTCGTCGGCGACGGAGTGAATGTCCCGTTCGCTCGAAACGTCGTAAATAAAGTTGACTTCAAGGCCGCGGAGGTTGGGGTCTGAGGATCGCGTCGCGGGTTTGAGCCCTTCGATCCGCTCGCCGGGTAGCAGGAGGGCAACTTCACCGAAGAACCCGCCGTGCATACCCGCAACGCCAGGGACAGCCAAAATGGCGTCCCGGGCGGCTTCGGCCACCTCGCGGCTAACGGAGGTGTACGCCATAACTACTGAGCCAGCGCCTGGTTAGCGTTGTAGGCGGCCTCGTTGGACTCCTCGTTGTCCTGCTCCGGCAGGTGGACGTCGTGAACAGTGACGTCGACGCGGTCAACGATAAGGCCGGTCATGCGGGTAACAGCAACAGTGATGTTCTCGCGGATGGCGTTTGCGAGCTCGTGGATGGCGACGCCGTACTCCGCAATAATTGCAACAGCGACGGAAGCGTGGCCGTCCTCGACAACGACATCGACGCCCTGCTGAACATTGGTGGAGGAGGTCAGCGACTCGCGAACAGCACCCCACATGCGTGCAGCGCCACCGCCCAGGTTGTAAACTCCGGAAACTTCGCGGGCGGCGATGCCGGCGATCTTGCCGACGACGTTGTCGTCGATCATCGTGGTGCCGTGCTCAGTCTCAAGGTTGGAGTTGCGGGTGCGAACCTGCTCTGTCTCCTTTGCCTCGGTGGTGGCAGGAGTGTTCTCGGTTGCATTGTGGTCGGCCATGGAAAATCCCTTCGTCTATATATTGGGTAAAGAAAAGTACGACGGACAGACGCCCGTGTAAACACCCAGGGTACACAGCAACCAGCTAGCTTGCCTGAATCGATGCAAAAATTTCCGAATGGATATCACTCTGCAACCAAACTGAAATGTTCGGAGAAGGGGTTGCACTTCTTGCAAGAACGTGTTTTAATACTCGGGTTGCCTCGACATGATGGCCGCAAGGTTGTGATGGTGGGGTAAACATGACACCTTCCAAAGAAGGTTTTTATCTAGGTTAACTAGGTGAGAAACCGGAGAAGGGACATGGCAAATAAACAGCGGCAGTACGCAAGGGTCACGCACCCTTCCGAGTCTGACACCCCGATGCACGTGTGCACCGAGGCGGAAGCACTGAAGTAAGCGCGCAGTTTATTGTCGCGTTACTCACCTTCCGGAAGTGTCAAACAGTCAATGAAAACGACACTGGCGTTGAGCCATGGGCCCAGCCCGGACAACGTTATAGAGAAACTAGAAGCTACAACCCCACCGCTTCGTTCAGAATGTGGGGATGCGAGGAAGAGGTAAGCGTGGCGGGACAGAAGATCCGCATCAGGCTGAAGGCCTACGACCACGAAGCGATCGACGCATCTGCGAAGAAGATCGTTGAGACGGTCACCCGCACGGGTGCCCGCGTCGTTGGACCGGTGCCGTTGCCCACAGAGAAGAACGTGTACGCCGTTATTCGTTCTCCCCACAAGTACAAGGACTCTCGCGAGCACTTTGAGATGCGCACGCACAAGCGTCTCATCGACATTCTCGATCCGACGCCGAAGACGGTTGACGCGCTCATGCGTATCGACCTTCCTGCAAGCGTTGACGTGAACATCCAGTAATCACTAGAGATCCGACAACCTGTAAGTAGTGGAGAACTAATACATGTCTGATAACCAGATCAAGGGCATTCTGGGCACCAAGCTCGGCATGACCCAGATCTTCGACGACGAGAACCGTGTTATCCCGGTTACCGTCGTTGAGGCTGGGCCGTGCGTGGTCACCCAGATCCGTACACCAGAGACTGATGGCTACTCCGCCATCCAGATTGCTTACGGCGACATCGATCCCCGTAAGACGAACAAGCCAGAGGCTGGCCACTTCAAGAAGGCTGGCGTCACCCCACGTCGCTACGTAGCTGAAATCCGCATGGATGACACCTCTGCGTACGAACTCGGCCAAGAGATCACCGTCAATCTGTTTGACGGCGACGTCTTCGTCGACGTTGCTGGCACCACCAAGGGCCACGGCTTCGCTGGCGCAATGAAGCGTCACGGCTTCGCGGGCCAGGGTGCAGCACACGGTAACCAGGCTGCTCACCGTCGCGTTGGTGGCATTGGTGGCGCGTCTACGCCGGGTCGCGTGTTCAAGGGCAAGCGCATGGCTGGCCGTATGGGCGGTAACCGCGTTACTACCCAGAACCTGAAGATTCAACGCATCGACGGCGACAACAACCTCCTCCTCATCAAGGGTGCTATCCCTGGTGCGAAGGGTTCTGTTGTTACCGTCAAGACCGCAGTGAAGGGCGGTGCTCACGCATGACGAACCTGACGTTGAACGTCCACACCGCAGACGGAAAGACCAACGGTTCCGTTGAGCTTCCGGCAGAACTTTTTGACCGTGAAGCTTCCATTCCCCTGATGCACCAGGTTGTGACAGCTCAGCTGGCAGCCGCTCGTCAGGGCACTCACGCCACCAAGACCCGCGGCATGGTCCGCGGTGGTGGTAAGAAGCCATTCCGCCAGAAGGGCACCGGTCGCGCTCGTCAGGGCTCGATCCGCGCGCCACACTTCACCGGCGGTGGCATTGTCCACGGTCCGCAGCCGCGTTCTTACGCGCAGCGCACCCCAAAGAAGATGATCAAGGCTGCACTTGCTGGTGCACTCACTGATCGTGTTCGCAACGAGCGCATCCACCTCATTGAGGAGCTTGTTCCGGGCCAGAAGCCTTCGACCAAGTCTGCTCGTGCGTTCATTGAGCGTCTGACAGACCGTAAGTCGGTGCTGCTCGTGATCGGCCGTGAGGATGTTAACTCCCGTCTGTCCGCAAGGAACCTGCCGGGCGTCACCATTCTTGAGCCGGCGCAGCTGAACACCTACGACGTGCTGAACGCCGATGACGTTGTGTTCTCGGTTGAGGCGCTGCACACCTTCATCAACCGTGGCAAGGCTGAAGCTGCGGAGGAGGAGAAGTAAATGGCTAAGATCGTGAATTCCCGCGACATCATCATCGCGCCGGTCCTCTCTGAGAAGACCTACGCGCTGATGGAGCAGAACACCTACACGTTTTTTGTAGCGAAGTCTGCTAACAAGACCCAGATCAAGATTGCCGTGGAAGAGATTTTCGGCGTCGACGTCGCTTCGGTGAACACCGTGAACCGTGAGGGCAAGCGCAAGCGTTCCCGCACTGGTTTCGGTAAGCGCAAGGACACCAAGCGCGCCTACGTTACTCTCCGCGAGGGCAGCGATCCCATCGACATCTTCGGCGGCGCAGCCGTCTAAGTGACTCGATAGAAAAGGACAAAATATGGCTATTCGTAAGTACAAGCCGACAACCCCGGGTCGCCGTGCCAGCTCTGTTTCGGAGTTCGAGGAGCTTACCCGCTCCACTCCGGAAAAGTCGCTGCTGCGCCCGCTCCCGAAGAAGGGTGGCCGCAACACGCACGGCCACATCACCACTCGTCACCGTGGTGGCGGCCACAAGCGTCGTTACCGCGTGATTGACTTCCGTCGTTCGGACAAAGACGGCGTGCTGGCAAAGGTTGCTCACATCGAGTACGACCCGAACCGCACCGCTAACATTGCTTTGCTCCACTACTACGACGGTGAGAAGCGCTACATCATCGCTCCGAAGGGCCTGAAGCAGGGTGCTGTCGTTGAGGCTGGTCCTAACGCCGACATCAAGGTTGGTAACAACCTCCCACTGCGCAACATCCCGACCGGTACGACGATCCACGCTGTTGAGCTCAAGCCTGGTGCAGGTGCCAAGCTTGCTCGTTCCGCAGGTGCTTCTATCCAGCTGCTCGGTAAGGAAGGTTCCTACGCAGTGCTGCGTATGCCGTCCTCCGAAATTCGCCGCGTGGACATCCGCTGCCGCGCAACCGTTGGTGAGGTCGGCAACGCTGACCAGATCAACATCCGCTGGGGCAAGGCTGGCCGTATGCGTTGGAAGGGCTGGCGCCCAACGGTCCGCGGTGTTGTCATGAACCCTGTGGATCACCCACACGGTGGTGGTGAAGGTAAGACTTCCGGTGGTCGTCACCCAGTGTCCCCATGGGGCAAGAAGGAAGTTCGCACCCGCAACCCAAACCGTTACTCAAACAACATGATCGTGCGACGCCGTCGCTCGAAGAACAAGAAGCGTTAAGAGGAGGTAGTAAGACATGCCACGTAGCCTAAAGAAAGGCCCGTTCGTCGATGAGCACCTCCTCAACAAGGTGGACGCTCAGAACGATGCAGGCACCAAGCAGGTAATCAAGACCTGGTCTCGCCGTTCGACCATTCTCCCAGATTTCATCGGACACACTTTCGCCGTCCACGACGGCCGCAAGCACGTCCCGGTGTTTGTCGACGAGTCCATGGTCGGCCACAAGCTCGGCGAGTTTGCACCAACCAAGACCTTTAAGGGTCACGTCAAGGAACAGAAGGGACGTCGATAAGCAATGGCTGACACCATCACCACTGCATCCGCGACGGCCAAGTTCGTTCGTGTTTCCCCGATGAAGGCGCGCCGCGTGCTCGCCCTCGTCCGTGGGAAGTCCGTCTCCGAGGCTCTCGCAGTCCTGAAGTACGCACCACAGGGTGCTGCGAAGGACGTCGCCAAGGTTGTTGCATCTGCAGCCGCCAACGCTGAAAACAACTTCGGTTTGGACCCGCGTACGCTGGTCGTCTCCGAGTGCTGGGCAAACGAAGGTCCGACCATGCGTCGCTTCCAGCCACGCGCTCAGGGTCGCGCATTCCAGATCCGGAAGCGCACCTCGCACATCACCGTAGTTGTCGAGTCCAAGGAAGGGGCGAAGTAATGGGCCAGAAGATTCACCCACACGGCCTGCGCCTGGGTATCACGTCCGACTGGAAGTCCCACTGGTACGCCGACAAGAACTACGCTGATTACGTCGCAGAAGACATCAAGATCCGCGAGTTCCTGTCCAAGGGCCTCGAGCGCGCCGGTATCTCCGACGTTGTCATCGAGCGCACCCGTGACCGCGTCCGCGTCGACATTCACACTGCCCGCCCGGGCATCGTGATTGGCCGTCGTGGCGCTGAGGCTGACCGCATCCGCCGTGAGCTCGAGAAGCTCACCGGCAAGATGGTTGCGCTGAACATCCTCGAGGTCAAGAACGTCGACGCCGACGCGACGCTCGTTGCTCAGTCCATCGCTGAACAGCTGGTCAACCGCGTTGCGTTCCGTCGTGCGATGCGCAAGGCAATCCAGTCCGCTATGCGTAACCCACAGGTCAAGGGCATCAAGGTCATGACCTCGGGTCGTCTCGGCGGCGCTGAAATGTCCCGCGTTGAGCGCTACCACGAAGGCCGTGTGCCACTGCACACCCTTCGTGCTGAGATCGACTACGGCATCGCAGAAGCACACACGACCTTCGGCGTCATCGGCGTCAAGGTTTGGATCTACAAGGGCGACGTCGTCGGTGGCGTGCGCGAGTCCGAGCTCAACGCTCCGTCGAACGAGCGTCGTGGCCGTGGCGATCGCCGCCCACGCCGTGGTGGCCAGCGCCGCCAGCGTGCAGAGCAGAAGCAGGAGGGCTAATCAATGCTTATTCCTAAGCGTGTGAAGTACCGCCGCCAGCACCGCCCGACTCGTTCTGGCGTGTCCAAGGGTGGCAACACGATCAACTTCGGTGACTACGCTCTGCAGGCTCTCGAGCCGGCGTACATCACCAACCGTCAGATTGAGGCGGCTCGTATTGCGATCAACCGCCACGTCAAGCGTGGTGGCAAGGTCTGGATCAACATCTTCCCGGACCGTCCGTTGACGCAGAAGCCGCTCGGTGTTCGTATGGGCTCCGGTAAGGGCCCTGTCGAGAAGTGGGTCGCTAACGTAAAGCCGGGACGTATTCTCTTTGAGATGTCCTACCCGAACGACGCAACCGCTATCGAGGCACTGCGCCGCGCAGGCGCGAAGCTGCCTTGCAAGGTTCGCATCATCAAGAAGGAGGACCAGTTCTAATGGCAAACGGTACCCCCGCATCCGAGTTCCGCGAGCTCAACGACGAAGAGCTGCGCGCTCGTCTGTCCGAGGCAAAGGAAGAGCTGTTTAACCTGCGCTTCCAGCTTGCTACCGGCCAGCTGACCAACAACCGCCGCATCTCCACCGTGAAGCGCGACATCGCACGTATCTACACCGTGCTGCGCGAGCGCGAGCTCGGCCTGTCCGTTGTTCCGGGAGCTGAGGCTTAATCATGAGTGAGGCAAACGTGAACGAACAGACCAACGAGAAGCGTGTTCAGAAGAACCGCCGCGGCTACGTCGTCTCCGACAAGATGGACAAGACCATCGTTGTCGAGGTCGAGGACCGCAAGTCCCACGCCCTGTACGGCAAGATCGTCCGTACCACCAAGCGCGTGAAGGCACACGACGAGGAGAACACCGCCGGTGTTGGCGACCTCGTCCGCATCCAGGAGACGCGTCCGCTGTCCAAGGACAAGCACTTCCGTCTCGTGGAGATCATTGAGAAGGCACGCTAAACCCATCCGGTAGAGGCGTCCGACTCAAGGACAAGAGAGCACCACCCCCAAGTTTCGTTACGACGGGGTGGTGCTTTTTCTATTTCGGTAGACTTTCTGGTGCTCGTAACGTTCAATGAAAAGGAGTTCACTATGGGTACTGGCAAGTTTTGCGTCACTGTTGCACACGCGAAGGACAATGAGGACCTTGCGACGCTCGGTTTCGTCGTCGCCAACGCTGCTGTAGGTTCCGCGCAGGACACGATGGTCTTCCTGTCTTCCGAGGGCGCTCGCCTCGCTGCGAAGGGCTACGCGGACGACATCCATGAGGAGGGCTTCGCTCCAATCAAGGAGTTGATTGAGAACTTCGTTGCCGCAGAGGGCAAGCTGTACGTGTGCGCGCCTTGTGCCAAGAAGCGCGGCTTCGGGGAAGAGGATCTTATCGACGGCGCCACCATCGTCGGCGGCGCAAAGCTGGTTGAGTTCCTGGCAGACGGCACCCCAAGCGTTTCCTACTAAGGCAACGATGTCTCAGTCCGAGAATCTGCACCCGTACGCCCCAGACGCCAGCTTCGACGGTGGCGATCTGGACTGCGGTAACGGGTTGCTGTTATTGATCCGAAAGAACATCGATCCGCTCGAGTCTGGCCAGCTGCTGGAGATTATCTCCTACGACCCCACAGTCAAGGTGGACCTGCCTTCCTGGTGTAACTTGACTGGCAACGACCTGGTCAACGTGGTTGAGGAGCCAGAGCACAAGCGGTGGCGCTTCCTTGTGTCGAAGGGGGCGTTCACGAAGCCCGTGGAGGTTGCTGACATCCCGGCCGCTCCCGAGGCTGTGCGCCCGAAAAAGAAGAAGGGGCCGCGCAAGCGCCCGCAGATGCCGGTGACGCAGGAGGTCGTGGAGCCGACGATCGCCAAGGAACTGCCTGAGCCAGCTCCCGCGCCGGAGATTCCGGCGGGATCTGTGCTGACGATGGGCTCTTGGCCACGGTCTCCGTGGTTGTTGGATGCGCTGCACCGCCACCTCGAAGAGCGGATGGATGAGGGCACGTTCCAGGCCACAGCCGACGACGCAGTGCGCCTTGTGCTTGCGGCGCAGGAGCGGGCCGGAATGGACGTCGTCACGGATGGTGAAATGCGACGCGACAACTACTCGAGCTTCGTCGCGGGGCGTCTGCAGAACTGCCAGCTCATCCCGATTACGGACCTGCTGCCGTACGTGGATGACCCGGAGGAGTTCGAGCGCGAGCTTCGCGCGTTGGACGTCCCGGCGGGCGAGGTGCGCCACCCGGCGGTCTTTGGCTCGCTTGGTCGCGATAAGCCGCTGGTTGCGCACGAGGTTGAGTTCGTGCAGCAGCTCACCGACCGCCCGGTGAAGGTGTGCCTGCCGGGGCCGTATCTGCTCACGCGCACGATGTGGATGGAGTGTGTCTCCGACCGCGCGTACGAGAACCGCGAGGAGATGTCGAAGGATATCGTCCGCGTGCTACGCGAGGAGCTCCACGAATTGCTGGCGAAGGGAACGTCGCTGGTGCAGATCGATGAGCCGGTGCTTACTGAAGTCGTGTACGGGCAGGCAGGCGGGGGTGGCCGCACGTTTATGTGTGGCGCGCTCGACGGCCTGGAGGGCACGGTGGATGAGGAGCTGGAGTTCGCGAAGTCGTTGCTCGATGAGCTCACTGAGGGGCTGCCGAAGGACAGGTTGGCGCTGCACGTGTGCCGCGGCAACTGGACCACGGACGAGTCGGCGGCGCTGACGGGCGATTACGCCCCGTTTGTTGAGCTGTTCGCCTCGCTGAACGTGGGTATGTTGTCCATGGAGTTGGCGACGCCACGCGCCGGCGATATCCGAGCCCTCGAGGGAATCCGCGACGACCAGCGCATCTGCGTTGGCGTGCTGAACCAAAAGCTCCAGGAGCTGGAGCCGGTCGAGGCAGTGGAGGCGCGCATCGAGCGAGCCCTGGACACGTTCGGGGCTGACCGGGTGGTCTTCTCCACGGACTGCGGTTTTGCAACGTTTGCGGATAACCCAATCGTGGCCGCGAACTTGGCTGAGCAGCAGCTCGCGCTCATTGTGCAGGCCCGCGACAATGTGATGGCGCGCCGCAATGCATGAGGATCACTACTGGGACGCCCAGGACATCGCGTGCGGTGATGTCCTGGTGCGCCTCTTCCTCTTGTTCCGCGACCAGATCAAGGATGGGGAAGTGCTGCACTTGCGGTCCACGAACGAGGCGATCGATATCGATATTCGTGCCTGGTGCGGCCTGACTGGCAACACGTTGCTGCGCGCGGATCACCCGGAGTTTTATATCCGTAAAACTTCTGATTGATGTGAAACTTCGGCTATCCTTAGCGCTGTGAATAAAGGACTGCGCCGAACGAACCGTGTCGTTTCCCGAGCCCTCGCAACCGTTGGGCTCGGGCTTTGTATTCTTGCCTCTACCGCCGCCTGCGGGTTTGGGGGCGGTCAGCCGGTCATGGCAGCTGATACGACAGAGCTCGCTCCTCGTGATGTTGCTGCCAAAGTGCCGGTCACCGCGACGGTGGAGGCTGCCACGGTGACCGCGTTGACGACGCACCTGACCGGCCCGGTCACAGCCCTGAACGTGAAGGTGGGACAGCGTGTCGAGGCGGGCCAGGTCGTCGCGGTCCTGGATACGTCGGGGGTCCAGCGTGAGATTGATGCGCAGCGCGCGCAGCAGATTTCGGCGGATGTCGCGGCGCAGAATCAGCTTGAGCAGGCCCAGCAGGCTTACCAGCAGTCGAGCGACGCGATGCAGCGTGGCCTGAACCCGCAGGTGACGCAGGCGGAGGCGGCCCTTCGCCAGGCTGATGGCCAGTTGCAGGAGGCTACCGCAGTTTTCGAGCAGCGAAAGAAAGCAGTCGCTGCGGGCCTGGACAGCACGCTGCTTACGCAGGCGCAGGGCGTGGACTCGGCGCGTCGTGACGCGCTGACGGCGGCCCTGGAGTCTGTGCGCGGCAACCACGGCATCTTCCAATCCGGGATGGCGCAAGACGATGCTGTGCAGCCGTTGCTGAGCAAACTGGAGGCCGACGAGCGTTTCCGCGGCGCGAAGCACAACCTTTCTGCGGCGCAAAAGGCGTACGACGCTGCCCTCAACGACACCGACGCGGATCTTGCGGCGAAGCAGCGCGCCGTAGCTCAGGCGTTTGATGCGAAGGCGGAGGCAGCGGTCGGGCTCGAGGTAGCAAAGCTTGCGGCCCAGCAGCAGCTCGACTCCCAGGCGGCAGCGGTGCAGCAGGCACAGCGTGGGGTGCAGGCGGCGCAGGCCGCGGCGGGCCAGTCAATCGCGCAGCTTGAGGTCGACGTGGCGTCGGGCCAGGTGCGAGCCCCGATCGCGGGTGTGGTCGCGGAGGTCGCGGTGAAGCAGGGGCAGACGCCGACGGGCTATCTGCTCTCTGTGGCGGACCCGAACCGGCTGGTGCTGCGCGCGAGCGTCAAGGAGCTGGACTCGGCGAAGATGAAGCCGGGCGACGCCGTCTCGTTCACCACGCCTGGCACCGGCGCGAAGAAGTTTAAGGGCCGTGTGCTGGATGTTTCATCGGTTGCGGAAACGCAGCCCGCGGCGGATGGGGCGTCGGCGCAGGCGGCGCGCCCGGAGTTCCCCGTGGAGATCGAGGTTCTGGGTGATACCGAGGGCCTCAAGATCGGCGGCACGGCCAAGGCGCAGATCACCACGGAGTCCGCGAAGGACGCGCTCGCTGTGCCGCGGGAGGCCGTCGTCGATGAGAACGGTAGCTACTCGGTGTACGCGCTGCGCCCGAAGGATGACGGGGACAAGTTCGAGGTAGTGAAGACGCCTGTCAAGGTTGGGCTGGTGTCGGATTCGGATGTGGTCGTAGAGGGCGTCGAGAAGGGGACGCGGGTGCTGAACAAGCCTGCCGAGTATCGCGAACGCGTCGGTGCCACCGTGACCTTGGTTGAGGAGCAGGAGTGAACCCGCGCGAATCTGTCAGGCTCGCCACGGTGAGCCTGCGGGCGAACAAGATGCGCTCGGCGCTGACGCTGCTCGGGGTGATCATTGGCATCGCCTCGGTGATTGCGATTATGACGCTGGGTAAGGCGATGCAGAAGCAGACGCTGGATAGCCTGGAGCAGTTCGGCATTCACGACGTCCACCTCGAAGTCAAGCCCCGCCAGGAGGATGACAGCGAGGCCGCCCGCTACATGTTCCAAGAAATTGACGACGCCTCGAAGCTCACCCCCGACATGATCGAGGACCTGCGCGCCGAACTCGGGACGCGGGCGAAGGGTATCGCGTTTGAGTTGGATAGCTCGACAGCTCAGGCGACACGCGGGCTGGCGCACGGCACCACGATGGTGAGTTTTGTCAACGCTGACCAGCTGGAGATGCAGAACCTGCCGCTGACCGCCGGGCGATTTCTGACCCAAGACGACATTGAGGCGAACCGCGCCGTGGCGGTGGTCTCGCCGGAGGTTGTGGAGCAGCTGTTCAATAACGACCCTGATTCGGCGATCGGGCAGGAAGTCGAGCTGGACATCGGCGGGCAGTACGCTTCGGTGCAGGTGGTCGGCGCGTACGGGCACTTTGAGAAGCAAGGCGTGCTGGTCGGGGACTTTTCGCAGTCGATGATGGCGGTGCCGTACACGGTGCAGCCGGACATGATGCGCACACCGGTGCCTGGCGTAGACAACGTGAGTGTGCGCGTCGCCGATGGCGCCGACACCGATCAAGTGGCCAAGGACGTCCAGGCGTGGGCGGACCGTGCCTATGAGGACGACCCCGATTACAAGGGGAAAGTGGCCGACATGAAGCGTGACATCGATCAGCTCAACCAGACGTTGACCATGATGAGCGTGGTGGTCTCCGCAATCGGCGGGATCTCGCTGCTGGTGGGCGGCATCGGCGTGATGAACATCATGCTAATCACCGTGACGGAACGCACCCGCGAGATCGGCGTGCGTATGGCGCTCGGGGCGACGAGGCGGATGATCCGCATGCAGTTCGTCACTGAGGCGATGATCGTCTGCCTGATCGGCGGCGTGTTCGGCGTGGTCGTGGGCGCGGGCTTCGGCATGCTCGGTGCGCTCCTGCTCAACGCCTTCGTGCTGCCACCGATCACGGCAGTGCTACTCTCACTGGTATTCGCGCTGCTGATTGGCCTGTTCTTCGGCTACTACCCGGCAAACCGCGCATCGAGAATGAACCCGATCGAAGCCCTGCGCTACGAATAGCAACAACGTTTGGAGTGACACATATGGCAGCCACCGTGCTGACCACGGAAAACACGCGCCGGTACAAGCCCGAGCCGTCAGTGGCGACAGCGCTGAAGACACCGCGCATCCTGACGAAAGAGGTCCTCGCCGGGCTAGTTGTGGCGCTGGCGCTGATCCCGGAGGCGATCAGCTTCTCCATCATCGCCGGGGTGGACCCGAAGATCGGGCTGTACTCCTCCTTCATCATGGCGATGGTGATCGCGATTACGGGCGGGCGACCCGCCATGATTGCGGCCGCCACGGGTGCGGTCGCGCTGGTCATCGCGCCGCTGGTGCGGGACTACGGCTACGACTACATGGTGGCGGCCATCATGCTCGCCGGGGTGTTTCAGATTCTGTTGGCGGTTGCTGGCGTCGCAACGCTGATGCGGTTCTTGCCGCGAAGCGTGATGATTGGCTTCGTCAACGCGCTGGCGATTCTCATCTTTGTGGCGCAGCTGCCCGAAATCATCGGCATTCACTGGGCGGTGTACCCGCTGCTGGCGCTGGCCATCGTGATCATGGTGGTGATGCCGAAGTTCACGCAGGCGATCCCGGCGCCGCTTGTGGCGATCCTCGTGGTGACGCTCATCGCGGTCGCAACGAATGCGCCGGTCCCGACGGTCGGGGACCGCGGCGAGCTGCCGAGCAGCCTGCCCGAATTCTTCATCCCGCACGTGCCGCTGACCTGGGAGACGCTTCGGATCATCGCACCGTACTCGCTCGGCGTGGCGCTTGTCGGGCTGATGGAGTCGCTGATGACCGCGAAGCTGATCGACGAAGTCACGGACACGCACTCCAACAAGACTCGCGAGAGCTGGGGGCAGGGCGTCGCGAACATTGTCACCGGCCTGTTCGGCGGGATGGGTGGCTGCGCCATGATCGGCCAGTCCATGATCAACGTGAAGGTCTCGGGGGCTCGCACCCGTATTTCCACCTTCCTGGCGGGCGCGTTCCTGCTGATTTTGATGCTCGCGTTCGGCGAGTACGTCGCCATGATCCCGATGGCTGCGCTGGTTGCCGTGATGGTGATGGTGTCGGTGGGCACGTTCGACTGGCACTCGGTGATGCCGAGCACGCTGCGCAAGCTGCCGGCTTCGGAAACCGTCACGATGCTGATCACGGTTGCAGTGGTGCTGGCGACGAACAACCTGGCTATCGGCGTCGTGGTGGGTGTGCTTGTGGCGTCGGTAATCTTTGTGCGAAACGTCGCCCACCTGGTGGAAGTGACCCGCGAAGTTGTCGACGGCGTGGCTCACTACGTGGTGTCCGGCCAGCTGCTGTTTGCCTCCTCCAACGACCTGACCACTCTGTTCATGTACTCGGAGGACCCCGACGAAGTGGTCGTGGACCTGCACCGCGCGCACGTGTGGGACGCGTCGACGGTCGCGGCGCTCGACAGCATTGAACAAAAATACGAGGAGCGCGGCAAGCACGTGCGCTTCATCGGCATGAACCCGAGTACCACGGAGTTTCACGGCAAGCTCACGGGCTCGCTGGGATAGGGTTCGGCGGCGTCACTTTTTCAGGAACTACGCCGCGTGTAAAATTCGCCCCATGTGTGGAATCGTTGGATACATAGGTGGCGAGCGTGCACGCGAGCACGACGCCCTCACCGTCATTATTGATGGGCTTCGCAGGCTCGAATACCGCGGTTATGACTCGGCCGGGGTAGCAGTCATGCAGGGCGACACCATCGCGTGCAGGAAGAAGGCAGGCAAGGTCGCGGACCTAGAGCAGGCCATCACAGAGGCGCCGCTTGCGCCTTCCAACCTGGGCATCGGGCACACCCGGTGGGCAACCCACGGCGGGCCTACCGACGCCAACGCCCACCCCCACGTCGTCGGCGACGGCGCACTGGCCGTGGTGCACAACGGCATCATCGAGAACTTCGCGGCACTTCGTGCTGAGCTGAGCGAGAAGGGCTACACGTTCCGCTCCGAAACTGACACCGAGGTGGCAGCCACGCTGCTGCTGGACATCTTCAATACTGAGGCGAACAAGGACCTCACCGAGGCAATGCGCCTGACCGCCCTGCGACTCGAGGGCGCGTTCACGCTGCTGGCCATCGAGCAGGAATTCCCGGACCGTATCGTTGCGGCGCGCTGGAACTCACCGCTGGTGATCGGCCTGGGCGAGGGTGAGAACTTCCTCAGCTCTGACGTCTCCGGCTTCATCGAGTTCACCCGCGACGCGGTGGAGATGGACAACGGGCAGATCGTCACCCTGACCGCTGACAACTACGACATCATTGACTTCGAAGGCAACCACGCCGAGGGCAGCCCGTTCCGCGTCGAGTGGGACGTCACCGCCGCAGAAAAGGGTGGGTTTGATTCCTTCATGGCGAAGGAGATCCACGACCAACCGGCTGCCGTTCGCGACACGCTGTACGGCCGCTTCGACGCCGAGGGCAAGCTCACGCTCGACGAACTACGTATCGACGAGTCCGTGCTGCGCAGCGTCGACAAGATCATCATCGTGGCCTGCGGTACCGCTGCGTACGCGGGGCACGTGGCGAAGTACGCGATTGAGCACTGGTGCCGCATCCCGACGGAGGTCGAGCTGGCGCACGAGTTCCGCTACCGCGACCCGATCGTCACCCCGAACACCCTGGTCGTAGCAATTTCGCAGTCCGGCGAGACCATGGACACCCTCATGGCTGTACGCCACGCGCGCGAGCAGGGCGCGAAGGTCATCGCGATCTGCAACACGGTCGGCTCCTCCATCCCGCGTGAGGCCGACGCCTCCCTGTACACCTACGCCGGCCCAGAGATCGCAGTGGCGTCGACGAAGGCGTTCATCTCCCAGATCGTGGCGTCCTACCTGTTGGCGCTGTACCTGGCGCAGGTTCGCGGCAACAAGTTCACCGACGAAATCCAGACCATCATTGCTGAGCTGGAGGAGATGCCGGAGAAGATCCAGTGGATCCTGGACAACGAGGCAGAAATCCAGGAACTTGGCCGCGAGCTCGCCGACGCGAAGTCGGTGCTCTTCCTCGGCCGCCACGTCGGCTTCCCAGTCGCGCTCGAGGGTGCACTGAAGCTCAAGGAGGTCGCCTACCTGCACTCCGAGGGCTTCGCCGCAGGCGAGCTCAAGCACGGCCCGATCGCGCTGGTTGAGGAAGGGCAGCCGGTGTTCGTCATCGTGCCGTCGAAGCGTTCGCGCCACAACCTGCACGCCAAGGTTGTCTCCAACATCCAGGAAGTCCGCGCGCGTGGTGCCGTCACCATCGTGATCGCGGAGGAGGGCGACGAAGACGTGAACCGCTTCGCCAACCACGTGATCCGCATCCCGCAGTCGGCCGGCCTCATGCAGCCCCTCTTGTCGACGATCCCGCTGCAGATCTTCGCCTGCACCGTTGCGCAAGCACGTGGCTTGAACGTGGACCAGCCACGCAACCTGGCGAAGTCCGTCACGGTGGAGTAGCGCGCTAGAGTGGCCGCATGAAGAAGTTTGGGTTCCTTTCATTCGGCCACCACGCACCACCCGGGCGCCAGGGGATGACCGCGCGCGAGGCGCTACAGGACACCGTGGAGCTCGCGCGCCAGGCGGACGCGATTGGTGTCAACGGCGCCTACGTGCGAGTGCACCACTTCGCGCCGCAGTTCGCGTCTCCGATTGCCCTGCTTGGCGCGATGGCGTCGGCGACGAAGCACATTGAGGTGGGCACCGGCGTCGTCGATATGCGCTACGCCAACCCGCTGCAGCTCGCGGAGGACGTCGCCGCGCTCGATTTGCTAAGCGACGGCCGCCTCGCCTTCGGCGTCTCCCGCGGGTCACCGGAGCCTGCCGATAGAGGGTGGCGCGCTTTCGGCTACGAGTCAGAGGCCGCGAACGGTTCTGACCTGGCGCGTGCACATTTCCAGCGTTTCATTTCCGCGCTGCGCGGGGACCCGATGGCGCTCGCCGCATCCCTTGAGGAGCAGTACCCGCAGATGTACCCGCCTGCCAGCCCGCTCTCGGTGATGCCACACTCCGAGGATGCGGCGCGCCGGGTGTGGTGGGGAGCAGGTACGTTCGCCAGCGCCGAGCAGGCTGCCCGCGACGGCGTGAACCTGATGAGCTCCACGCTGATTTCGGAAGCCGACGGCCGCAGCCTCGGCGAGCTGCAGGCGGAACAGATTCAGCACTACCGGAAGGCGTGGGCGGCCGCGGGCCACGACTGGGAGCCGCGCGTTTCTGTTTCTCGTTCTATCTTTCCGATCGTGGACGAGGACACCGAGCGGCTCTTCGGACTGCTGGATACCGAGGAACAGATCGGTCAGATTGAGCGTGGTGTGTACACCACGTTCGGCAAGACGTACGCCGCAGAGGCCGATCAGCTTATCGAGGAGCTCGGTAATGACCCAGCAATCCAGGCCGCGGACACGCTGATGCTCACCGTTCCGAACCAGGCCGGGGTGGACGTGTGCATGCAGATCCTGCGCGGGTTCGCCGAGCACGTCGCGCCGGCGCTTGGGTGGGAGCCAGCGAACGCGGCTTCCTAATCCAGCTCGTGGGCGAAGGGGGTGTCTGCGCCGGTGCGCGACACCGTGATCGCGGCCGCGCGGGTGGCGAACGTGAGGATGTCGCACCATTCCTCCTCGCCGAGGGCGAGCAGGCCGTCGCGGTCCAGGCCGCGGGCGTCGAACTGGTGGACCAGCGCCGCCATCACCGTGTCGCCGGCGCCGATCGTGTCCGCGACCGTGACCTTCGGTGACGGGACCGTGACCGTGCCGAACGGCGCGCGTACCCGCAGGCCGTCGGCGCCGAGCGTGGTCACCACGACTGGCACGTGGGAGGTGTCACCGAGGAACTCGACTTCCTCGTCGGAGAGTTTGAGCACCGTTACGGAATCGAGCAGCCCCCGCAGGAACAGGCGGTGTTTCTCGGAAGCGAACGCCGGGCGGATATTCGGGTCCAGGCAGACGATTGCGCCGTGCTTCGCCGACTCAGAGGCGGCCTCCGCGTAGCGCAGCGACGCGGGCTCTAGCGCCAGGGACAGGGTCCCGAACACCGCGTAGCCCTCCTGCACCGGGACTGGCTGTGCAAAGCGGTCGGCGGTGCCGTCAACGTAGAAGGTGTAGGTCGCCGAGCCGTTCTCCGCCAGCGCGGTGACGGCCAGGGTAGTGGGCTCGTCGCCGCGGCCGCAGTTGGTGAGGTCCACGTGGGCGTCGAGAAGCGATTGGGCGAGTGCCTCCCCGAAGTTGTCACGAGACAACCGTGACTGGAAGGAGACGTCTGCGCCGAGTCGGCCCAGAGCTCGGGCCACATTGAACGGGCCGCCACCGAGCGCGGGCACCAGCGGCGCGAGCGGGGAACGGTCCTGGGGGACAAGGTCAACGAGGGCTTCGCCGTACACAGTGATCATGGTTCCACCGTAGACTAAGTCGCATGACGTACCGGCCAACATTTCACCTGTCCCCGCCGCAAGGGCGCCTCAACGACCCGAACGGCGTCACGTTCATCGGCGACCAACTCCACGTGTTTTACCAGCATGATCCGTGCTTTCCGCACGCTGCGAAGCGCACCGGTTGGGGCCACGCCGTCACCACAATTGGGGGTGAGGAGGGCCTGGGCCAGTGGCGCCACCTTCCGGACGCGCTGTATCCGGACTTCCCGTACGACACGCACGGGTGCTACTCCGGGTCCTCCGTGGTCCACGACGGTGAGGTCATGCTGTTTTACACCGGCAACGTGAAGGAGGATGGGCGCCGCCTGACCACGCAGAACCTGGTCCGCGTTGAGGACTTGGAGGGCCCGATGGGCGGTGTGTACCACCGTGCGCCGGAGAATCCGCTCATTGACGGCCCAGCCCTCGGCTTTACCGCCCACTACCGGGACCCGCACGTCACTCAGAATGAGGACGGCTCCTGGCGCATGGTGCTCGGTGCGCAGCGTGAGGAGGAGCGCGGCGCGGTGGTGCTCTACGAGTCACCGGACCTGGTGAACTGGTCGTTTGCTGGCGCGCTGCAGTTCGAGGGGCTGGACCCGCGCGTTGAGGCCGCCTACATGTGGGAGTGCCCGAACCTGCTGCGGATGCGTGACCACGCGACGGGGCAGTGGCGCGAGGTGCTGGTGCTGTGCCCGCAGTACCCGGGCTCGGACGAGTGCGGCTACGTCGTCGGTTCGCTTGATGGCCTGTGGTTTCGCGTGGAGTCGCAGTTCCGGGCGTTGGACTTTGGGCATCAGTTTTACGCGCCGCAGATGGTCGCCGAGGACGATGGCGATGCGCTGTTGCTCGGTTGGATGGGACTGCCTGCCCGCGATGACACCCCAACGCTTCAGGCAGAGGGCTGGGTGCATCAGCTGACGTTGCCTCGCAGGCTCCAACTTGTCGACGGCCAGCTTCGCACCGAACTCCTTCTCCCAACCGATCCCGCGGGGATGGTCGTGCACCGCGAAGTTCTCAGGGGACAGCCGTGGGAGGCCGACCTGGTCGACGATGCCGGTGGCGTTGGTGCTCACGTGGCGTGGCGGCCTGGCGAGGCCGGGCGTGGAACGCTGAGCGTGACGGTCGGCGGTGACGAGCGCCGCGCCGAGTGCGCGCAGGGCGAACTCGTGGTGTGCGCTGACGGGGCGGCGCTCGAAGTTGTTGCCGGAGACGGGGAAGTGGCGTTCTCCTCGGCGGTCTTCGGTACTGAGGGAGCCCCATGGGTCGCTGTGGAAGTACGTGAAATCGGCCACAACCGGGGGTAATCGGACGCAAGTAAGCTGATTTATGCCCGTATAGATGTTTGACTGTGTGGGAAGAGAAAGGATTCCCACATGGACCACAAAGAAGTAGCCCGGCGGGTCCTCGCCGGGGTAGGGGGCGAGGAAAACATCGTTGGCGTCGCCCACTGCGCGACGCGACTGCGTTTCGTGCTTAAGGACGTCGACAAGGTTGCGCAGGATACGCTGGAGAACGACCCTGATTTGAAGGGCACGTTCGCAACCGGCGGCATGTTCCAGATCATCGTCGGCCCCGGTGACGTGGACATTGTCTTTGATCAGCTCAACGGCATGACCAGCAAGAGCATTGCTGTCTCCACGGAAGACCTGAAGGAAGTAGCGGCGAACCAGGGCAACTGGTTTACGCGCTTCATTAAGGTCTTTTCTGACATCTTCGTGCCGCTGATCCCAATCCTGGTTGGCGGCGGTCTGCTCATGGCGCTCAACAACGTCCTGACCGCCGAGGGGTTGTTCGGGGAGAACTCCCTGGTGGGGATGTTCCCGCAGATCCAGGGTCTGACGGAGATCATCAATGTGCTGGCCTCCGCACCGTTCGCGTTCCTGCCGGTGCTGGTGGGGTACTCCGCGACGAAGCGCTTCGGTGGCAACGAATACCTCGGCGCCGGCATGGGCATGGCGATGGTGCACCCGGCGTTGGTCAACGGCTACGACGTGGCGAACTCCGTAGCCGACGGCACGATGCCGTTCTGGGACCTGTTCGGCCTGCCTGTCGCGCAGGCGGGTTACCAGGGTGCGGTGCTGCCGGTGCTGGCGGTCGCGTGGATCTTGGCAACGATCGAGAAGTGGTTCCACAAGCGTCTGAAGGGTACGGCGGACTTCCTGATTACTCCGCTGGCAACCCTGCTGATTACGGGCTTCATTACCTTCATCGCCGTCGGCCCGTTTGTCCGCTGGCTCGGTGACCTGCTGATTGTCGGCCTCTCCAGCCTGTACGACTTCGGTGGCCCAATCGGTGGCCTGCTCTTCGGTCTGGTGTACTCGCCGATCGTGATCACTGGCCTGCACCAGTCCTTCCCGCCAATCGAGCTCGAGCTGTTTAATCAGGGCGGCTCCTTCATCTTCCCGACGGCCTCCATGGCGAACATCGCGCAAGGCGCAGTGGCCCTTGCCGTGTACTTCCTGGCGCGCAACGCAAAGCTCAAAGGTCTAGCTGGTTCCTCGGGCATCTCGGCCGTATTTGGTATCACGGAACCCGCCATCTTCGGCGTCAACCTGCGCCTCCGCTGGCCCTTCTTTATCGGCCTCGGCGCGGCCGGTATTGGTGCAATGCTGATTGCGATCTTTGATGTCAAGGCAGTTGCGCTTGGTGCGGCGGGCTTTATCGGCGTGGTCTCCATCCGCGCGAATGACATGGTGACCTTCCTGATCCTCGGCGTCATTACGTTCGTGATCGCCTTCGTGGCGGCCTACGGGTACGGGCGCTACCTGGTGGGCAAGCATGGCAGCATCGATCCGGACGCAACCGAGGATCCAGCCGCCGATGCCGCGGCCGAGCAAGCGCTGCTCGAGGCGTCCGACGAGGCGCTCCACGTCGTGGCGCCTCTCGAGGGCAACGCCGTGCCGCTTGCGACGGTCAGTGACCCGATGTTTGCCCAGGGCAAGCTGGGGAACGGCGTGGCAATCGTGCCGACGGTTGGGGAGCTGCGCGCACCCGTCGCCGGTACGGTTGCGGTCACGTTCCCGTCCGGCCACGCCTACGCAATCCGCGCCAAGGGGACCGATGGCAAGAACGTGGACATTCTCATGCACATCGGCTTCGACACCGTGAACCTCAAGGGCGAGCACTTCACTGCACACGTGAAGAAAGGTGACGTCGTAGAAGCAGGCCAGCTCCTCGCGACGTTCGATATCGATGCCATCCGCGACGCAGGATACGAAGTGACGACTCCGGTCGTTGTCTCGAATACGAAGCGGGTAGGGGAGATTGGGGCGTCGAGAAGCCTTCCTGCAGACACGAAGTTTGGCGATGCCCTCTTCTTTGTCGAGCCGAAAAAGATAGCTGAAGAAGCAAAATAAAAGTTTTTTAGAAAACTGGCAACAACCTTAAATTGGTCTGTTAATCTGTTGGTGTCTTGTTCAGCGCGCTAGCTCACAAGGGTCTAGCGGACATCACAGGAGGAAAACTATGAAACTTCGTCGCATTCTCGCCGCAGGCCTCGTGGCTTCCGCTCTTGCAGTGGGCGCACCGGTCGCACAGGCAGCACAGCCAGCGCCAGAACCGCTGGCAGGTGTCCTGCACGAGCTGAAGCGCCTCGGTGGCTACCAGGCACAGAACCTGATCCTCGTGCCTGCACTGCTGTCCTCTTTGGGCTTCCTGACGAACATCGCGACGTCTTCGCAGCGCGTCTAAATCCCACCCATTCACCCGAGACCATAGAGAGAGAACGTAAGAATGAAACTTCGTAACGCAATTGCAGTTGCCGCTTCTGTTGTTGTCCTGTCTGGCGTTGTTGCTACCGATGCAAGTGCTGCACAGTACCCAGAGCCGCTGAACAACGTCATGAACGAGCTGCGCAACTTCGCTGGCCCGCAGGGTCCGAACCTGCTGCTGGTTCCGGCTGTGCTTTCGTCCATCGGTGTCGTCAACATGGCCGTTGTGGTCATCCTGTCGATCGTTGCTGCGGCAACCGGCGTGGGCATCGCTGCTTCGAGCTAAGTGCTCACCGAGCAATAACGAACGCCCCCTTCCCTTCGCGGGAACGGGGCGTTTTCTTTCTGCTTGGGGGTTAGCGGCGTGTCGCCAGCGGGGTTGCCGGGGTGCCGCCCTTGTTTAGCCAAGCATAGACGCCGCCCATGATGAGGCCACCACCGATGTAGTTGCCGACCCACACGATGAGCCAGTTCATCAGGCCATTCGTCAGTGTGAACCCGGCGAAGTGCTCGGCGCCGATGCCGTAGCCCGCCAGGGAGAAGACGACGAAGCTGGCGATGGAGTGCTCGTACCCCATTGCGGCGAATGCGGGAACGATCAGCATGATGGCGAGGAACTTCGCGGTGAAGTCCTTGCCAGCCTGGATGGCGAGCAGCACGCCGATGTTGACCACGATGTTGGCGAAAATGCCTTCCATGAACAGCAAGCTGTCCGGCTTCGCGAGCTTGGTCTCAACGGTCGCGGCGAGGAAGCTGTCCATCCCGATCGGCTGGAACGCCGTGGCGTGGACCAGGAATACCGCGGTGATGAGGACGCCGAGCAGGTTGAAGATGGTGCAGGTGGAGACCATCAGGAAGCCCTTGAGCCAGGGGAGGCGCCCGGAGGCGCTGCCGTAGGTCATGAACATCATGTTGCCGGTTGCGAGTTCCGCACCCAGGACAACGATGACGTACAGCGAGAGGCAGAAGATAGCTGCGAACACGAAGCGGCCGTAGCCGGGGGCGCTGCTTTCTACTTGGGTGGAGGCGACGGTGGCGAAGGCCGTCATGATCGTCAAAAACATGCCGGCGAGCATGGAGCGTACCGCGAACTTGGGGAGTTCGTAGGTGTAGAGGTACGACTTGAAGCCGATTGAATCCGCAAGTGTGCCATCGAAGTTCATAGGTATGACCATACCAAAGGTCAGAACCGGGCACGAATCCACACAACCAAAAGTCATGGTTTGCGGGCGCGCATGTTCCGTGCTTTAATGTTCCAGTTGTCCTTTGCTGCGTGTTTGCTCTGCGCGTTTCCGAGCTGAGCATGTACGCCTGCGGTACCGAAGGTGCCGTCGACAAGCGAAAAGACATCGAAGACATTGACCACGTGCGTATAGGACGGAAATCTAACGCACATCGACCCAGGTCAGGAGACCAATAGTGATTCAGAAGGAATCGCGCCTGAAGGTCGCCGACAACACCGGTGCACGTGAAATCCTGTGCATCCGTGTCCTCGGCGGATCCGTTCGGCGCTTCGCCGGCATCGGCGATACGATCGTCGCCACTGTGAAGGAAGCTGCCCCAGGCGGCAACGTTAAGGAAGGCGAAGTCGTTAAGGCTGTCATCGTTCGCGCGAAGAAGGAGACCCGTCGTCCGGACGGCTCCTACATCGCGTTCGACGAGAACGCTGCAGTGCTGATCAAGAACGACACCGAGCCACGCGGCACCCGTATCTTCGGCCCAGTTGCTCGCGAGCTGCGCGACAAGAAGTTCATGAAGATCGTTTCTCTCGCACCGGAGGTGATCTAGGGATGAAAATCAAAAAGGGCGATATGGTCCAGGTCATCTCTGGCAAGGATAAGGGCGCGCAGGGCAAGGTTATCGAGGCATACCCGAAGCGTCAGCGCGTTCTCGTTGAAGGCGTGAACCGCATGAAGAAGCACGTCGCGAACTCCTACAACGAGCGCGGCGCAGAGTCCGGCGGCATTGTCACCCAGGAAGCTCCGATCCACGTCTCCAACGTGATGGTCCTGGATTCCGACGGCAAGCCGACGCGCGTGGGCTACCGTTTCGACGAAAACGGCAAGAAGGTCCGCGTTGCAAAGTCGAACGGGAAGGACATCTAAGCATGGCTGAGAACTACACCCCTCGTCTGAAGACCCAGTACAAAGAGGACATCCGTACCAAGCTCAACGATGAGTTCAAGTACGACAACGTCATGCAGATCCCAGGTCTGACCAAGATTGTTGTCAACATGGGTGTCGGCGACGCTGCACGTGACTCCAAGGTCATCAACGGCGCACTCGAGGACCTCGCCGCGATCACCGGCCAGAAGCCACAGCTTCGCCGCGCGAAGAAGTCCATCGCTAACTTCAAGCTCCGTGAAGGCATGCCGATCGGCGCGAAGGTCACCCTCCGCGGCGACCGCATGTGGGAGTTCCTGGACCGCCTGCTGACGGTTGCTCTGCCACGTATTCGTGACTTCCGTGGCCTCAGCGACAAGCAGTTCGACGGTGCAGGCAACTACACCTTCGGCCTGACCGAACAGACGATGTTCTACGAAATCGACATCGACAAGATCGATCGCGTCCGCGGTATGGACATCACTGTCGTCACCACCGCAACGAACGACGACGAGGGCCGCGCACTCCTGCGCCACCTCGGCTTCCCGTTCGCTGACAAGGATGGCAAGATGCAGCGCGCATAACGCGTCACTGCTTTTCGACGAACACCCCTGCGACCCAACCGGGTTGCGGGGGTGTACGTCTTTTGGGGGAACCTGCAGAGCACACCCGAATAGTACGCATGTACTGTTTTTGGGAAACGTTCGATAGACTGACTCCTTGCAACAATCTCTCAGGTGAATTTGAGGAGGCCACGATGGCTTTGCAGGAAATGGTCCACGCAGGGGCCAAAAAGAAAGAGCAGCTTCTCGATAATGAGATGCCACGGTTTTTCGTCCGCGCGATTCTCGCCGGCATTTACCTGACCGCTGGTACGGCGTTCGCCGCGGTGGCGGGAAATGCGGTCAATGAATACGCACCGGGGCTCGGCTCGGTTGTGTTCGCCTTGCTGTTCGGGCTTGGCCTGTTCGCGATCGTCATCCTGAACGCGGAGCTTGCAACGGGCGACATGATGTTTGCGTCCTGGGCGGCGACGGACAAGGTGTTCAGCTGGGGCAAGGGTATTTGGCTCGTCGTTGTGGTGACGGTGGCGAACCTGATCGGTGCGATCATTTTCGCGGCTGTGATGAGCCAGTCGGCTAAGTTCGGCTCGATGGATAACAGCCACCTGATTGTCACTCTGGTTGAGGGCAAGTTGGCGAAGCCGTTCTTCGGCGCGCTGCTTGAGGCGATCTTCGCGAACTTCATTGTCAACATGGCGATTGTTGGTGCGCTGCTGGCGAAGGAGTTCATCTCCAAGTTTGTCGTGATCCTGCCACTGATCGCTATCTTCGTTGGCCTGGGCCTCGAGCACGTTATTGCGAACTTCTCGCTGTTCTCCCTGGCGTTCCTGTCCAGCACGCCACCTGAGGGATTCACCGCCGCTGCAATCCTGAGCAACTGGGTTGCTGTGTGGATCGGCAACTTCATCGGCGGTGGCCTGTGCATCGGCGGTGTCTACGCTTGGTTGAACAAGACGAAGACGGTGTACAAGGACTAGTCGCTGAGCTCTCCGGAGTACAGATTGAAGCGCTCGCCGCGCACAAAGCCGGCGAGCGCCATTTTTGTTTCGCGGGCCAGTTCGACGGCAAGGGAGGATGCCGCAGAGACCGCAACCATTGCCGGGAAGCCCGCCATCGCGGCCTTTTGCACAAGCTCGAATGACGCACGTGAGCTGACAACTAGGATCAGGTCGCTGGCTGGCAGGAGCCCCTCGAGTAGTAGGTGGCCAACGACTTTGTCGGTCGCGTTGTGTCGACCGATGTCCTCGCGGATGACCACAGGTTCGCCGTCCAAGGTAAACGCACCGGCTGCGTGGATGCCGCCTGTCTTACGGAACTGCTTTTGGCCGGTTGCAAGGGCGTCAGGCAATCGCATCACCAGGTCCGGGTCTAAGCGGACGGGAGTGATTGGCGCGGGCACCTTGCCCATGATGTCGTCGATCGACTGCGTGCCGCACACCCCGCATGCGCTCGTGGTCGTGGTCAGGCGAATGAACTGCGGTGCAGCGGGGGAGGCCGCGGGCCCGAGGTCGATGTCGAGCGTGTTGTACGTGTTTTCGCCGTTCGGCCCGACCGCACCCGCGCAGTAGCGCGCGGAACGAACGTCCTCTGCGCTGCTGATCAGTCCCTCCGCGAACATCCAACCGTGTGCCAGCTCGATGTCGTGTCCGGGGGTGCGCATCGTGGTGGTCAGCGTGTCGCCGGTGGCGCGGATCGCCAGCGGCTCTTCCACGGTGACGGTATCGGCGCGAGTATCGCGCGCGAAACCGCTGTCGGTGCGGGTGACTTTCGTGACGGCGAAGCGTCGATTAATCCTGCTCATACGTTTCCAGGAGCTTCGCTACCTTGGCAAGCGCCTCGCGCGTCGTTGCTGAGTCCGCATCAGTATCGCCCTGGAGCGCCGCACCGGTTGCGACGCCTACGACGAACGCCGTCGTTGGAGCCGCCGGGCGCGACGGGCCGTTGTGCGCGACGTCCGCTGTCATCTTCAGAATGTCGCCGACCAGCGAGCGCGTGAGATCCGGGGAAACGCCGAGCGTTCGGGAGACCTCTTCGAGCCACTCGTGTGTTGATTGCAAACCTTCGTTGTTAGCCATGTGTGCCACCTTAGTCGTCGTTCTTGTTGATGAGCCACGCGCTCGCAGCCGTGACCATCGCTTCGGCGCCGCGGTCGAGTGTCGGCTGGAGGTCGGGTGCGAACGCTGCGTTGTGATTGCCCGGTGCATGCGGGTAGCTGGCGAAGCCGCCGAGGCCCCAGAACGTGTACGGCACGCCGAGCGCGTCCGGGATGATCGAGAAGTCCTCGCTGGCAGGGACCCGTGCCAGCGTCTGTGCTTGGTCACCGAATTGCGCCTCGAAGGCGTCGCGTACCCGCTGTGTTACTGTGGCATCGTTGCTGGTGAGCGGGTAGGCGTCGTAGTACTCGAACTCGGGCAGCTGCGGGCTACGCGCTGCCTCGCACTCAGCGCGCACGATGCGTTCGATGGCCTCCTTGAGGTGCGCGCTCGTCGCCTCCGAATAGGCGCGGGTATTGATCAGCAGCTCCGCGCTATCCGGGATGACGTTGGATTTCGCTCCCGAATGGATCGCGCCGACCGTCAGCACCGCGGTTTCGGAAGCAGCAATCTCTCGGGAGACTACGGTGTGCAGCCTCGTCACAATTGTCGACGCCAACAAGACCGCATCGACGCCCATCTCAGGCATGGATCCGTGCGAACCCACTCCGTGTACTGTGACCTTCACCGAGAACGCCTGGGAGAGCACCGGGCCCGGCCGGGTCCCCACATGGCCCAATGGCAGCGTGCTGAGCACGTGTTGGCCCAAGTACACGTCGGGGTGGGGGATCGCGTCGGCGATACCGTGCTCAACCATCGAACGTGCACCGGAGGCAGTTTCCTCGCCGGGCTGAAATACGCCTACCAGCGTGCCAGACCAGGCGTCGCGGCAAGTGTTGAACGCGACGAGGGCCGCGAGCACCGAGCAAATGTGGAAGTCGTGCCCACACGCGTGGGATACAGGCACTTCTTGCCCCGTCGCAGCATCGACTTGGGTTTGCGTGCAGGCGTAGTCCTTGCCGGAATCCTCCTTGACTGGGAGGCCGTCAGTATCGCCGCGCAGGGCGACGACGGGCCCGAGGCCGTTTTCGATGGTGGCGACGACGCCAGTTTCGCCCAATACCGAATATGGGATCCCGGCTGCCTCGAGTTCCTGAACGATGCGCTGTGAGGTCTGGGTTTCCTGCATCGAGAGTTCAGCGTGTTGGTGGAACCAGTGGTAGAGCTCCTCGCGGTGCGTGCGGGTGGCGGAGAGGGCGTCGAAAAGTTCGTCGAGGTGCTTCATAGCACCGACTATACGACGCAGCGATCGGGCCAACGTGACTTGTTTCTTGTATAGAAGGAGTGTAATGTGGCCAAACGGACTTGTGCACAGATAGTTGTCTGCGCGCAAAATCCGAGAAAACATTGTACATCCAACTTTGTTGCAGGCCCCCCGCCGAGAAGCGGACCGCGTGCAAGGGAGGCGGCGAGCGCCCCGCGTTATTGAGCGTGGGGAGCGTGAAGTAGCCCCCGACAGATCATGCGGAAAACGCGACCTGGCACGACATAGTTTTGCTGGTCAGGTGGGTAGGGAACCGCAACGAGAAAGGTAAACGGTCACATCTTATGACGATGACTGATCCAATCGCAGACATGCTGTCTCGCGTGCGCAACGCGTCGCACGCACAGCACGAGAGCGTGACAATGCCTTCCTCCAAGATCAAGGCAAACATCGCCGAGATCCTGAAGCAGGAAGGCTACATTGCTGATTACAAGGTTGAGGACGCCAAGGTTGGCAAGCAGCTGACCCTGGACCTCAAGTACGGCCCGACCCGTGAGGCTGCCATCGCTGGCCTGCGTCGCGTGTCCAAGCCTGGTCTGCGCGTGTACGCAAAGTCCAACGACCTGCCGCAGGTGCTGGGTGGTCTGGGTGTGGCGATCATCTCCACGTCCCAGGGTCTCCTCACTGACCGTCAGGCCCAGGAGAAGGGTGTAGGCGGAGAAGTTCTCGCCTACGTCTGGTAAAGGGAGGTTGAAAAGACTATGTCGCGTGTAGGTAATGCACCCATCGCCATCCCGAATGGTGTCGAAGTTAAAATTAACGGTCAGGTCGTAGAGGTCAAGGGCCCTAAGGGTTCCCTCAACTTCGAGCTGCCTGAGCCAATCACCGCTGCGGTTGAGGACAACGAGATTGTCGTCTCCCGTCCGGACGATCACCGTAAGCACCGTGCGCTGCACGGTCTGTCCCGTTCCATGGTCAACAACCTCGTTGTTGGCGTGACCGAGGGCTACAAGATCAACATGGAGATCTTCGGTGTCGGCTACCGTGTCCAGGCCAAGGGCAAGAACCTCGAGTTCTCGCTCGGCTACTCCCACCCGATCCTCATTGAGGCTCCGGAAGGGATCAGCTTCGCAGTCGATGGCAACACCAAGTTCTCCATCGAGGGCATTGACAAGCAGCAGGTTGGCCAGATCGCGGCTAACATCCGCCGCCTCCGTAAGGATGACCCATACAAGGGTAAGGGCATCCGCTACGAAGGTGAGCAGATTCGCCGCAAGGTCGGAAAGACGGGTAAGTAATCATGAGCAATTCTGCAGAGAACACCAAGCGCACCCCGGTCGGCAAGGATATTTCCTCCCGCCGCCGCGAGGCTCGTGCACGTCGCCACTTCCGTATCCGCAAGACGCTGCGCGGCACCCCGGAGACCCCACGTCTCGTTGTGCACCGCTCTTCGCGTCACATCCACGTCCAGCTGATCGACGATCTCGCTGGCCACACGCTCGCAGCGGCATCCTCCATCGAGGCTGACGTGCGCGCAATGGAAGGTGACAAGAAGGCAAAGGCAGCCAAGGTTGGCCAGCTGATCGCTGAGCGCGCCAAGGCTGCAGGCATCGAAGCTATCGTCTTCGACCGCGCAGGTTACAAGTACCACGGTCGCGTCGCAGCTCTTGCCGACGCCGCTCGTGAAGGTGGTCTGAAGTTCTAATGACCACCGCAATCATCACCATCAACGGAAGGATCGCGTAATGGCCGAACGTGAACGGCGTGACGGCGGACGCTCCGCCGACAACCAGAACAAGAAGAATGAGCGCAACAACCGCGGTGGCCGTGGCCGTCGCGATGATCGTCGCAACCAGAATGATGACCGCGACAAGTACATCGAGCGAGTCATCACCATCAACCGTGTCGCAAAGACCGTGAAGGGCGGACGCAACATGTCCTTCACTGCTCTCGTCGTCGTTGGCGACGGCAAGGGCATGGTCGGCGTTGGCTACGGCAAGGCAAAGGAAGTTCCTGCCGCTATCCAGAAGGGTGCAGAAGAAGCACGTAAGAACTTCTTCCGTGTCCCGATGATCGGTGGCACCATTCCTCACCCAGTCCAGGCAGAAGAGGCAGCAGGCATCGTTATGCTGCGCCCGGCTGCACCAGGTACCGGTGTTATCGCCGGTGGCGCAGTTCGCCCAGTGCTCGAGTGCGCTGGCGTCCAGGACATCCTTGCTAAGTCGATCGGTTCTGACAACGCTCTGAACGTTGTTCAGGCAACGGTTGCAGGTCTCAAGCAGCTCGTACGCCCTGAGGAAGTTGCTGCGAAGCGTGGCAAGGACCTCGAGGACGTCGCACCTGCTCGCATGCTGCGCGCACGCGCAGGACAGGAGGCGTAAGAACAATGGCTTTGAAGATCACATTGCACCACGGCAAGGTTGGCGAGAAGCCACTGACCCGTAAGAACCTCGAGGCTCTCGGTCTGCGCAAGATCGGCCAGTCCGTCATTAAGAAGGACAACGCCGCAACCCGTGGACAGATCCTGAAGGTTCGCCACCTCGTTACCGTCGAAGAAGTTGCAGGGGAGTAGAACAACATGGCTGAAATTATCAAGCTCCATGATCTGCGCCCAGCAAAGGGCGCTAACAAACCAAAGTTCCGCGTAGGTCGCGGTGAAGCAGGCAAGGGCGGCAAGACCGCTGGCCGTGGTACCAAGGGCACCAAGGCTCGCAAGCAGGTCTCCGCAGCATTCGAGGGTGGTCAGATGCCACTTCACATGCGCCTGCCGAAGCTCAAGGGCTTCAAGAACCCGAACCGCGTGGAGTACCAGGTAGTCAACGTTCAGGCGCTCGCAGAAGCGTTCCCGAACGGCGGCACCATCACCATCGACGACATCGTCGCAGCTGGCCTGGTTCGCAAGAACCACCCAGTCAAGGTGCTGGGCAACGGCGACATCAACGTCAAGTTGGACGTCACCGCTACCAAGTTCTCCAAGTCTGCGGTTGAGAAGATCGAGGCAGCCGGCGGGTCCACCACCCAGGCATAAGCCTTCATCTTCGCGCCACAGCGCAGAGAAAAGCTCCCCACTCGTCAACGACGAGGTGGGGAGCTTTCGTATTAGAGGGTTTCGACGGCGGCCAGCACGCCCCGCGTAAGCCCAGGCAGCGCCCGGTAGATCACGGTGTTCGCATGCTTTTCGACGCCCCCAAGCACCTGCTCAGCGAAGCGGGCGGGGTGCTCGGCGGTGAAGGAGCGAAGAACCGCCAGCGCTGCGGCTTGATCGGCCTCGGAGGACGCGTTGAGCGCCAGGGCGCACATTTGGCTGATACAGCGGAACTCCAGCCCGATGTGGTCCGGCGGGAGGTTATCGGCGCCGGGGTCAAAGCCGACCTGGTGGTAAACGGCGGCGACGGCCGCGGCGTCCTCATCCATGACGAGTCCGTCCTTGGAAAAGTACGGGGACTCGTACGGCTGGGCAAGCGGGGAGCTTACGCCAATGAACAGGTAGAGGTGGTCTCGCTGCAACGCTTCGGCGGTGTCGCGCTCCGCTTCCAGCAGGGCGTTGATGGCGTGCTGCGAAGCGTCGTCCTCGAGCGGCCATGATTGCAGGAAGGAGGGGTCGGAGAGGGCGTCGAGAAGCGGGCCTTGCGGCTCGTCGAGGAAGAGCTGCCCCACGATGTCTGCTGCGATGTGGCAGCGTTCAACTAACTCTGTGTGCATCAGATTCCGATCCGGTCGACTGCGCCGTAGAACATGAAGCGGCCGAGCAGCTCCGCGATGACCACCAGGCTGTACGCGACGGTGATCCATAGCATTGCGCTCGAGGTGGGGCGGCGGGTGCGGCCGCCAAACGCCAGGATGAGGCCCACGATGAACGCACCGACCAGCAGGAGCCCAATGCGGATGACGAATGCGGTCATGTTGAATTCAAACTGCGCCGGGTTCGGGCCCGCGGGGCGGCCGTAGTTGAACACCATCACGATGAAAATGAGCGGCACGACGACGGTCAGCGCGATGCCGATCCAGCGCAGCGAGGCGTGGATGAGGTCCCAGACCTCTTCCTTCTGGGCGTCGGTCTGGTCTTCGTTGCGCGCGGACGGGATGAGCTTCTTGATCAGCTCGGACTCTTCGAGCCAGTTGTACGCCGTGAGCGCGACCGCAATCGCGAGCAGACCTGTGACCGCGGCGGAGAGGTAGAACGCTGCCGGGGTAGTCCAGTGGTTCCACGATGGGATCGTGGGCAGCATGTAGAGGCGCGCCATGGTGGCGATGAACCCGATGCCGGCAATCGCGGTGATGACCGCGATGGTTGTGCGGGTGCCCACGGAGCCCCAGTCGAAGAACTGACAGGCCGCGAACAAGAACCCGAGCGCCGCGAAGATGCAGCCGCCCACGAGCTCCTGGGTGAGTCCGGAGGAACTGATGTGGCGCATCACGTTCAGCGCGTTGATCGGGTTTCCGAGGTGGAAGAACGCGAGGCAGAAGCCTGCGATCATGATTGGGCCGATTGCGTAGAGCGCCGGCACACAAATGCGGTTAATCGCGTTCGCGGAGTAGCGGGTGCGTCCCACCATTGTGATGACGCCGAGGACGAAGAACGCGCCGACTGCCATCTGCCCGAACGTGGTGAAAAACGTGAGGGGCCATTCGTGCATATTCATGAGTTAGACCTCTTCCGGGTTCATGATCTCGCCGGCGTCCAACGCGTCCCAGCGCTTTGCGTCCTTGTGCGGCTTGATGGTCAGGCGTGGTTCGGTAAACGTTGGGTCCGGCAGCGGCGCGATGCCGGCGACGTCGCCGTGTTCCTTGCGCAGCTCGTCGATAGGCCCCCAGTCGAGCGCGCGCGACGGGCACGCGGCCACGCACGCGGGGTCTTTGCCCTCGGCGCGGTAGTCGGCGCACAGGTCGCACTTCGTCATGACGCCCTTTTCAGGGTTGAACTGTGGCGCGGAGTAGGGGCACGCCCACTCGCAGTAGCGGCAGCCCACGCACTTGTGCGGGTCGACGGAGACGACGCCGTCCTCGCCGATGTGCATCGCGGTGGTCGGGCAAACCTTGGTGCAGATCGGGTTGTCACAGTGGTTGCAGGACACCGATGTGTAGTAGGTGAACGTATTGGTGGTCAGCTCGCCGTCGGCGTTGCGGTTCCAGTCGCCGCCCGAGTACTCGACCACGCGGCGCCAGTTCACGCCGATCGGTGTGTTGTGCTTGTCCTTGCAGGCGATCTGGCAGGCTTTGCAGCCGTTGCACAAGGTCTGGTCGAAGAAGAAACCAAGGCGCTTGCTCGGCTTGTCGTTGTTGTTAGCCATGTTGTTGTTTCACTCCTTGGTGTTGTTATTTCGCTTTTTCAACCTGGCACAGCGCCGTGTGCTGCGCGTTGCCCTTGGCAAGAGGGGAGGGATGCCAGCTGGTCAGCGTATTGACGGATGCCCCTACGTCCACGCCGCCGTCCTTCGGGTTGAACCAGGAACCCTGCGGCACCGAGATGACACCCGGTGCGATTCGCGGGGTGACGCGGGCAATGGAGCGGATCCGGCCACGCTTGTTGTAGGCGTAGACGGGGTCGTCGTTCTTGATGCCGCGTTCCTTGGCGTCGATGGGGTTGATCCAGAGGACCTGCGGGTGGGCGTCGTCGCGCAGCCAATCGACGTTGCCGTAGGAGGAGTGGGTGCGGCCCTTGGTGTGGTGGCCGATGACCTGCAGCGGGTACTCCTTGTTCTCTGCGGCTTCCTCGGCGCCTTCCCAAGTTGCGACCTGCTCCGGCAGCGGTGTCAGCTTGTCGCCTGCGATGTTCGGGTCAAACTCCCACTCCTTCGACATCTCGTAGAGCTCGGAGGAGAAAATCTCGATCTTGCCGCTCGGGGTCTCCAGGGGGTTGGCCACTGGGTCCTCACGGAAGTCTTTCAGGGCGACCGTGGTTTCGCCTTCTCGACGCCACACACCCATCTTCTTGAGCTCCTCAAAGGACGGCAGCTCCGGGATCTCCTTGCGGGATTCGTCGAGGGTGTAGCGCAGCCACTCTTCCTGGGTGCGGCCTTCGGTGAATTTGTCGCGCACACCGAAGCGTTCAGCGAGGTCGGCGACGACGTCGTAAATCGGCCGGCAGTCGTACAGTGGCTTGATCGCGCTGGAGGCCAGGATGGTGTACTCCAGGTTGCCCGCCGAGCCCTGCTGGATGATGTCGGTTTGCTCAGCGGTGGAGCAGTCCGGCAGAACGTAGTCCGCGTAGCGCGCGGACACCGTCATCTGGATGTCGCTGACGACGATGAGTTCGGCCTTGGAGTCGTCGCGAAGCAGCTCGACCGTGCGATTGAGATCGCCGTGCTGGTTCGTGTTGGTGTTGCCGGCGTATTGCCAGATCATCTTGATCGGGACGTCGAGTTTGTCTTTGCCACGCACGCCGTCCTTCGTCTTGGTCATTGCTGGGCCGTGGTCGACGGCCTGTGGCCACATTGCAACCGAGATCGAGGTCTCCACCGGGTTCTCGTACTGTGTGTTGAACGGGTACGTCATCGGCAAGCTTGCCGAGCCCTCGCGAGCGCCGGTGCCTCCACCAGGGATACCGATCTGCCCGAGCAGCGCTGCCAGCGTAAACACCGCGCGCGACTGGTTCTCGCCGTTCGCGTGGCGCTGCGGACCCCAGCCCTGGGTAATTGCGGTTGGTTTTGCGGTGCCCATCTCGCGGGCAAGCTGGCGGATCTTCTGCGCAGGCACCCCACAGATGCGAGCGGCCCACTCAGGAGTCTTTTCGACGCCATCTGGCCCCTTGCCCTCAATGTAGGAGCGGTACGAGCCGTTCTTCGGCGCGCCCTTCGGCATGTGGTCCTCGTCAAAGCCGACACAATACTTGTCCAGGAACGCTTGGTCGTGCAGGTTCTCGGAGAGCAGTACGTGCGCGATACCTGCCACGAGCGCTGCGTCGGTGCCCGGGCGGATCGGAACCCATTCGTCGCCAAGGCCGACTGCGGTCTCGGAGTAGCGCGGGTCGATCACGATGGTCTTCACGCCGTACTTGCGTTTCGTCTGCTGGGTGACGAACGTCTCGCCACCACCGGACATGCGGGTCTCAAGCGGGTTGTTGCCGAACATGACCTGCAGCTTGGAGTTCTTCACGTCGTCGAAGGAGTTCGACGTGACCCAGGAACCGTAGTGGTACGGGTAGGCTGCCGTGATCTGCGCGGTGGAGTAGTCGGCGTAGTGGTTCAGGTAGCCGCCGATGAGGTTCATAAACCGTGCGAAAGGAGTCTCGACAGGCGGCCAGGAGCGCGCGACGGTGCCGCCGATGGTCCCCGTGCCGTACGCGAGGTAGATCGACTCATTGCCGTATTTGTCCAGGATGCCCTTCATCTGGTCGGCGATTTCGTCGAGCGCCTGCTCCCAGGAGATTTCGATCCACTCGCCGTCGCCGCGCTTCGTGCCGGGCTTGCGCTTCAGCGGCGTCTTTAGCCGGTCCGGGTTGTAGATGCGGTGGCGGATTGAGCGGCCGCGCACGCAGGCGCGGATCTGCTGCGAGCCGATGGAGTTGTCGCCGCCATCGTCCGGAAGGACGCGGGTGACGCGCCCGTCCACAACTTGGAGGCGCAGTGGGCAGCGGGAGCCGCAGTTGACGGTGCAGGCGGACCAGACGAACTTCGGGTCGGTGCTCGTGCCTTCTGCGGCCTCTGCGGCGCCGACACCTGGGGTGCCGCGCAGGAGCGTGCCAGAGACGGCCGTCGTCGCTACGGCCGCGCCTCCTACGAGGCCTGACCATTGGAGAAATTTACGCCGACTCACGGGAGTCGGCGTTGGTGTAGGTGCTGTGCTCATCGCTGTCCCTTCGAATGCGAGGATTTTCTACAGAAAAGTCGTGAATAAATGTAATACCAATTACGTATTTTTGAGTGTAGTGATTTTCAATCGAAAGTTGGAAACCCTCGCGGGGGTGCTGGCCGAATCGGGGGTTTGGCCTGCTAACTGGTAGAGTAGTGGGGTCAATCCTGTCTGGAGTGTCCCGTCAGCCCGCTACGGTGGTTGTGACGTGCACTTTTGGCAACCGTACTGTCCACTATCTCCTGCGTGAGTGCTGCAGGAGCCAGGAGGCTTTGTGTCCGCTATATTGCAAGCGTTCAAGGACCCGGATCTTCGGAAGAAGATTCTGATTACCCTTGCGTTGATGATTCTGTACCGCATTGGTGCCCAGATTCCGACGCCTGGTGTCGACTACGCGTTGATTAACTCCCGTCTGGAGGAAGTCGCTCAGGGTGACAACGCCACGATGTTCTCCATCATCGGGCTGTTCTCTGGTGGTGCGTTGCTGCAGTTGTCCATCTTCGCGATTGGCATCATGCCGTACATTACGGCGTCGATTATCGTGCAGCTGCTGACCGTGGTGATTCCGAAGTTCGAGGAGTTGAAGAAGGAAGGGCAGTCGGGCCAAACCAAGATGACGCAGTACACGCGTTACCTCACGGTTGCGCTGGCGCTGCTGCAGTCCGCAGGTATTGTGGCGCTGGCCGACCGTGAGCAGCTCCTCGGCCAGGGGATTCCGGTGCTTATTGAGGACCGCAACATCTGGACGCTCATCATGATGATCATCGTCATGACGTCGGGTGCGGTCCTGATTATGTGGCTCGGCGAGATCATCACTGAAAAGGGCGTTGGCAATGGTATGTCCCTGCTGATCTTCGCTGGTATTGCGACGAAGCTTCCGTCCGAGGGTGCCTACATCCTGAAGAACTCCGGCGCGGTTACCTTCGCCATGGTCGTTGCGGCGATCATTGCGTTGGTCGTCGGCATCATCTTCATCGAGCAGGGCCAGCGTCGTATCCCGGTGCAGTACGCCAAGCGCATGGTTGGGCGCCGTCAGTACGGCGGTTCTTCTACGTACCTGCCGCTCAAGGTCAACCAGGCTGGCGTTATTCCTGTGATTTTCGCCTCCTCGCTGATGTACGTTCCTGTCTTGATCACGCAGATCGTGACCATGAACAACACGACCCCGCCGGACAACTGGTGGATGAACAACGTCATGGCGTGGCTGCAGAACCCAGGCTCCTGGCAGTACATCCTGGCGTACTTCGCCATGATCATCTTCTTCTCCTACTTCTACGTCTCTATCCAGTACGACCCGGTCGACCAGGCAGAGAACATGAAGAAGTACGGTGGCTTCATCCCAGGCATTCGTCCGGGTCGCCCAACCGCCGAGTACCTCGCGTTTGTGATGAACCGTCTCTTGTTCGTTGGCGCGCTCTACCTTGCACTCATCGCGATCCTGCCGAACCTGGCGCTCGACGCCGGCATTGGCGGCGCTGGCCGCGGTGGCATGAGTGCGTTCGGCGGTACGGCTATCCTGATTATGGTGTCCGTAGCATTGACTACGGTCAAGCAAATTGAATCCCAACTTCTCCAATCCAACTACGAAGGACTGTTGCGATAATGCGACTTGTACTACTTGGCCCTCCCGGCGCTGGCAAAGGCACTCAGGCAGCCATTCTCTCCGAGAAGCTCGGCGTTCCGCACATCTCCACCGGTGACCTGTTCCGTGCGAACATCGGCCAGGGCACCCCGCTTGGTGTCGAAGCGAAAAGCTACATCGATGCTGGCAAGCTTGTGCCGACCGATGTCACCGCACGCATGGTGGAAGACCGACTCAGCCAGGAAGATGCTGCGAACGGCTTCCTGCTCGACGGTTTCCCGCGCACCGTTGAGCAAGCAGAGATCCTGAAGGAGCTGCTGAGCAAGCAGGGCCTGAAGCTGGACGGCGTGCTCAACTTTGTTGTCGACGAAGACGTGGTGGTCGAGCGCATGCTCGCGCGTGGCCGCGCGGACGACAATGAGGAAACGATCCGCACCCGCCTCAAGGTCTACCGCGACGAAACCGCGCCGCTGATTGACCACTACGGCGACGAGATCATCTCCATCGACGCCGTTGGTGACGTTGATGAAATCAACGAGCGCGCGATGGCGCAGCTGAAGAAGTAACATACAGCGTCTATATAGGCGCAAGGGCCGGTAGGGACTCGACGAGTGCCTACCGGCCCTTTTACGCAGTAACTCTAGGAAGGAAGCGAATGATGGGGTTCCGGAAGCGCAAGATTGTCGCAAAGACACCTGAGCAGCTCGACGCGATGGAGAAGGCAGGCCGAATCGTCGGCTTGGCGCTGCAGGAGGTGCGGGCGGCGGCCGCCCCCGGCAAGTCGACGCTCGACTTAGACAAGGTCGCCGAGACTGTTATCCGTGATCACGGGGCCACGCCCACATTTTTGGGGTATCAGGGCTTTCCGGGGTCGATCTGTGCGTCAGTCAACGAGGTAGTCGTGCACGGAATTCCGAACAAAGAGACTGTGCTCCGCGAGGGAGACCTGGTCTCCATCGACTGTGGCGCGACCTTGCATGGTTGGGTAGGGGATTCCGCGTGGACGTTCGGTGTGGGTGAGCTCGAAGCGGACGTCGAAAAGTTGAACCAGGCAACAGAATGGGTGCTGCACGAGGGGCTGAAGGCGATGGTGCCGGGCAACCGGTTGACCGACGTGTCGCATGCACTCGAACGCGCGACGTACGCAGCAGAGGAGAAGTTCGGAGTGGAGCTCGGAATTGTGGACGGGTACGGCGGCCACGGGATCGGACGCACGATGCACGAGGATCCATACCTTGCCAACGAGGGAAAACCCGGGCGCGGCCCTGTGATCCAGGAGGGGTCGGTGTTGGCGATTGAGCCGATGCTGATCCTCGGCGGGGAGATCGACACGGAGGTGCTCGGTGACGACTGGACGGTCGTTTCCATCGACGGCGCCCCGGCATCGCACTGGGAGCACACGGTCGCCGCCACGGCTGACGGGCCGCGCATCCTCACTGTCCGCGAAGCGAAGTAGGCTATACTGCCTACATGCGTTATCAACCTCGACATGCGAAGCCATCCCAACTGAGCCGCAAGCTTGCCGGTTTGAGTGTTGGAATCGGCGTCGCCGCCTCCATGCTTGCCCAGCCAGCGATGGCGGAGGCGCAGCAGATGCCAGCGATGTCTTCGAATGGTGGACTGGGTGCCCTGCTTGAGCAGACGCAGTCTCAGCTCTCCAGCATCGGCTCCAGTACGCCCGACGCACGTGAGCGAGCATGGCAGACCCGCAACTCGCTGCGCGCGCAGGCCGACGGATTGGCGGCAATCAACAAGGACCTGCCAGCCCAGGCGAAGGCAAGCATCGATGCTACTGTCGAACGCTTCTACCCAGGCCTGATCGCCGAGAAGACTCCGAAGCCAGCGCCGAAACCAGCTGCACGCCCGGCGCCACCTGCACAACCCGCGTTCGATTACGGCCCATGTCCGAAGGATGCGAAGGTGTGTGTGGACACCGGCGGACGCCGTTCCTGGCTGCAGAATAACGGCCAGATGTACTACACGGCTGACCTGATCGGTCCGGGCAGGCCTGGCCTTGATACGCCGAAGGGTACGTTCTACGTCAACCGCAAGGTGAAGGATGAGATCTCGTGGGAGTTCGGCAATGCGCCGATGCCGTACGCGACGTACTTCACCAACAACGGTATCGCGTTCCACCAGGGGGATCCGTCGATTCTCTCGCACGGCTGCGTTCGCATGTACCGCGCGGACGCCCAGCGCTACTTCCAGGATCTCGCTATCGGGGACAAGGTCTTCGTCTTCTAGCTGCTCCATTCTTTTCGACGCCCACCTGCGGACTTAGCTTCGCAGGTGGGCTTGTGTTTGCGCTGGTGACGGGATATAGTTGACCACTGGTGTTTATGCACCACGTAGTACAAGTATGTTTTACGTCAGCTACCAGCGGAAACACTGCGCATCAATGAGGATCGCTGTGTTCCGTGAGCTATAGGAAGTGGAGTGTATGGCAAAAGAAGGCGCCATTGAGGTAGAGGGTCGCATCGTCGAACCTTTGAAGAATGCTATGTTCCGTGTCGAGCTCGACAACGGGCATGAGGTCCTTGCTCACATCAGTGGCAAGATGCGCCAGCACTACATCCGCATCCTTCCTGAAGACCGGGTCATTGTGGAGCTGTCTCCATATGACCTGGACCGTGGGCGTATCACGTACCGCTACAAGTAATTTCGTTTGAAGCCTCCTTACCCAGACGCGTGGCGTTGCTGCGCGTCGCTTACCTTTGGCTACGGTGGCCAAAGCCACGTGTATCACGGCCCATCCTCCGGTACGGTCCGGATAAAGAGTCGGTTGGCGTGGGCGGATAGGGAGAAAACCGCCGTAACAACCCGAAAGGTACGTTCCACATGGCACGTCTAGCTGGTGTTGATCTTCCGCGCAATAAGCGCATGGAGATCGCACTTACTTACATTTATGGCATCGGCGCAACCCGCGCCAAGGAGCTGCTCGAGAAGACGGGCATTTCTCCAGACCTGCGTACGGACAACCTGAGCGACGATCAGCTGTCCGCACTGCGTGACGCAATCGAGTCCTCCTACACCGTAGAGGGCGACCTGCGTCGTGAGGTGCAGGCAGACATCCGCCGCAAGATTGAAATCGGCTCCTACCAGGGCCTTCGTCACCGTCGTGGCCTGCCTGTTCGCGGGCAGCGCACCAAGACGAACGCTCGCACTCGTAAGGGCCCGAAGAAGACCATCGCAGGAAAGAAGAAGTAATCCATGCCTCCTAAGACTCGTTCCGGTGCGCGCCGTGGTGGCCGTCGCATCGTAAAGAAGAACGTGGCTGCTGGCCACGCATACATCAAGTCGACCTTTAACAACACCATCGTCTCGATCACGGATCAGACCGGTGCTGTTATCTCCTGGGCTTCCTCCGGCCACGTTGGCTTCAAGGGATCCCGCAAGTCCACGCCGTTCGCTGCTCAGATGGCAGCTGAGAACGCTGCTCGCAAGGCGATGGACCACGGTATGAAGAAGGTTGACGTTTTCGTCAAGGGTCCAGGCTCCGGCCGTGAGACCGCAATCCGTTCGCTCCAGGCTGCTGGCCTGGAGGTGTCCTCGATCTCTGACGTGACCCCACAGCCGTTCAACGGCTGCCGTCCGGCGAAGCGTCGTCGCGTTTAAGGCAGAAAGGAAAAGAGGTAATACATCATGGCTCGTTATACCGGCCCTGCTACCCGTAAGTCCCGTCGCCTCCGCGTCGATCTCGTCGGCGGTGACATGTCCTTTGAGCGTCGCCCGTACCCTCCGGGGCAGGCTGGCCGCGCTCGCATCAAGGAATCTGAGTACCTGCTCCAGCTCCAGGAGAAGCAGAAGGCTCGCTTCACCTACGGAGTGATGGAGAAGCAGTTCCGTCGCTACTACGAGGAGGCCAACCGCCTCCCAGGCAAGACCGGCGACAACCTGCTGATCCTGCTTGAGTCCCGTCTGGACAACGTTGTATACCGTGCAGGTCTGGCGCGCACGCGCCGCCAGGCACGTCAGCTTGTTTCCCACGGTCACTTCACCGTGAACGGCAAGCGTATCGACGTTCCTTCTTACAAGGTCACGCAGTACGACATCATCGATGTTCGTGACAAGTCCCGCAAGATGCTCTGGTTCGAAGAGGCCCAGGACAACTTGCTGGACGCCGTTGTTCCGGCATGGCTCCAGGTCGTTCCGGACACCCTGCGCATTCTCGTGCACCAGTTGCCGGAGCGCGCTCAGATCGAGGTGCCGCTGCAGGAGCAGCTCATCGTCGAGCTCTACTCGAAGTAAGCCCGCTTACTTCACCCCGCACTGCGTCGATACGTACGTATACAAGTGGTGCGATATCTTTCCGAAAGTCCATATTCTCGCGGCTTCATATAGTGGTAGCCGGAAAAGGAGAAGTTCATGCTCATCTCACAGCGTCCGCAGCTGACCGAGGAGTACATCGATACCAACCGCTCGAAGTTCATCATTGAGCCACTCGAGCCAGGTTTTGGTTACACGCTGGGTAACTCCCTGCGCCGTACGCTGCTGTCGTCCATTCCGGGCGCAGCGGTTACCTCGATCAAGATTGATGGTGTGCTCCATGAGTTCACCACCATCAACGGTGTGAAGGAAAACGTTTCCGAGATCATCCTCAACATCAAGGACATCGTGCTGTCGTCGGAGTCCGACGAGCCAGTCGTGATGTACCTGTCCGTTGAAGGCCCAGGAGTCGTTACCGCCGGCGACATTGAGACGCCAGCTGATGTTCAGATCCACAACCCGGATCTGCACATCGCTTCGCTCAATGAGCAGGCACGCCTTGAGATGGAGCTTGTCGTGGAGCGTGGCCGTGGCTACGTCCCAGCGATGCCGAACTCTGGTGGGGAAGCCGGCCGCATTCCGGTCGACCAGATCTACTCGCCAGTGACCCGTGTTGCCTACAAGGTTGAGGCAACCCGTGTTGAGCAGCGCACCGACTTCGACAAGCTGATCATCGACGTGGAGACGAAGAACTCCATGTCCGCTCGCGACGCGTTGGCTTCGGCCGGTTCCACCCTGGTGGAGCTGTTCGGCCTGGCACGTGAGCTGAACACGGCAGCAGAAGGCATCGAGATCGGCCCGTCCCCACAGGAGACGGAGTACATCGCGGCTTACAACCTGCCGATTGAGGATCTCAACTTCTCCGTCCGGTCCTACAACTGCTTGAAGCGCGAGGGCATCAACACCGTCGGCCAGCTGGCTGAGTGCTCTGAAACCGACCTGATGGATATCCGCAACTTTGGCGAGAAGTCCATCAATGAGGTCAAGATCAAGCTCGCCTCCATGAGCCTGACGCTGAAGGACGCTCCGGAAGATTTCGACCCGACCCAGATCGAAGGCTACGACGCCGAGACTGGTGACTACGTCGACGACACCGCGGAAGAAACCGAGTAAACCAAGAGCACGCGCTCACAATCCCATACGAGGAGTACGAAAATGCCTACCCCGAAGAAGGGTGCCCGTCTCGGAGGGTCCGCCGCCCACCAGAAGCACATTCTGTCTAACCTGGCGCAGTCCCTGTTCGAGCACGGCGCCATCACGACGACCGATGCAAAGGCGAAAGCACTTCGCCCATACGCTGAGAAGCTGATCACCAAGGCGAAGGGCGGTTCCCTGCAGGAACGCCGCGCTGTTGCTGCGAAGCTTCCGAACAAGCAGATCGTTGCATACCTGTTCAACGAGCTTGCACCGAAGTTCGAAAACCGCAACGGCGGCTACACCCGCCTGATCAAGGTTGCACCTCGCTCCGGCGACAACGCTCCAATGACCCAGATTTCCCTGGTTCTGGAGCCAGCTGAGGCGAAGGCTTCCAAGGAGGACTAATCCTCCGCTGAGTGAGCTTTCCTAGCTCAACCACATGAGACCCCGCGTCCACCTTCACGGTGTCGCGGGGTTTTCGCATTCCAAGAGCACGCGACCAGTTTGCTAGCCTGTAACGAATGAACACGATGCGGCTGCGTTTCGACATCGCCTATGACGGCACCGACTTTCACGGCTGGGCCCGGCAGAAAGGCGACCTGCGGACCGTCCAAGGAACCGTTGAAGACGCGCTCGCGCTTGTGCTGCGCCACCCCGTCGCCCTGACGGTCGCGGGCCGTACGGATGCGGGGGTGCACGCCCGCGGTCAGGTTGCGCACGCGGACATTGCTCCGGAGTCATTGCAGCAGCGCTCTCTTGACGGTGATCCTGCGCGCCTGGTGCGTCGCCTTGCCAAACTGCTACCGGACGACATCCGAGTGCAACAAGTCCGGGAGGTTGCCCCTGAGTTCGACGCTCGCTTCTCGGCGATGGCGCGTCACTACATCTACCGCGTTACTACCAACCCAGCGGGGGCGCTGCCGACACGGACGCGTGACACTGCAGTGTGGGCTCGCCCGGTCGACGTGCAGCTAATGCAGCAGGCCGCCGACGTGCTGCTCGGGCTGCACGACTTCGCGGCGTTCTGCAAGCCGCGACCGCACGCGACGACGATCCGCGACGTGCACAGCTTTCGCTGGGTGGACGCTTCCACGGAGGCGGAGCCGCAGCTCTACGAGGCACACATCAGTGCCGACGCGTTCTGTTGGAACATGGTGCGCGCACTGACCGCGACGTGCCTCACGGTCGGGCAGGGCAAGCGCGACCTGGCGTGGGCCACTGGACTGCTCGACGCCACTGAGCGGCGCGCCGACGTACCGTTAGCCCCCGCGAAGGGACTGACATTCGACCATGTTGTGTACCCACCAGAGCAGGAGTGGGAGGCACGAGCCAACACAACTCGTGATCGGCGTTCGCTCTGAGAGCGCAAAGCGATAAGATTTCACCAGTCTCAACGTCTTAGGTCTCGAAGGAGTACGCGTGGTCACTGCCGGGATGTTCATAGCAGCGGTACTTGTGTTTGTGCTGCCAGGATTCCTGGTCAACGTCATCTCCGGCATGCGTGTGCCGGCGTCGGTGGTGGCGTCGATACCCGTGAGCTTCGGCATTATTGGCTTCAGCGCCTGGTCTTGGGGCCTGACGTCGGCGAGATTTTCGCCGTGGACGTTCTCTGTGAGCGTGGTGTTTGTGATGTTGTGTGCTGCGGGGTGGCGCTACGTGTTTGCGCGCCGAGCCCGCGAGCGCTGGACTGGCACTGGGCAACTGTCGTGGCGTCGGGCGCTGCTGCCGGGGACTCCGCAGGAGCGGCGCGAAGGAAGCGTGGTTGACCCCGTCTGGGTGCTGCCGCTGCTTGGTGTGATTGCGGGGTCGGCGATGCTGATCAGTGACAAGCTGCGGTGGCTGCAGGGAACTCCGCTGGGTTTGGCCAATATCGTGCAGGGTTGGGATTCCCAGTGGCACGCCAATACTGTGCGCTTCATCATGGATGAGGGGATTGCGTCGCCAACGCGCATGGGGGAGCTGATGTACCAGGAGACGCACAGTTCGCTGTTGTATCCCTCGGGGTACCACGCGGGGGTTGCGTTGTTTGCCAAGACCGCTGGGATGGCACCGATCCCCGCGCTGAACGTGGCGCAGGCGATTGTGCCCTCGGTGGCGGCTTGCGTGTCCGTGGCGTGCCTGGTGTTTGCGTTTCTGCGGTCACGGGGGCTGACGGCGCAGATCGCGGCGGGGTTCGCGCCGCTGCTGGTGTACGGTGCGCCGCAGCTGATGTGGGTGTCGGATTTTGTTGGCATGTGGCCGTACATGATGGCAGTTGCGCTCACGGGCATTGTGATTTGGCAGTTCCTGGAGGTGCCACGGCATCACAACTCGGCGTTTGCGGCGGCCATCGGGTTCTTCGGGGTGGTGGCGGTGCACCCGTCGCCGGTGACCACGATTGCGCTGGCGGTGGCCTTCGCTTGGTGCTTTTCGACGCTTCTTCGTCCCGTCCGTTCACGCCTCGTGGACACTGTCTGGTTAGCGGCCCCGGCGCTTGCCGGTGCGGTGCTGTTCCTGCCACAGATGTTTGCTGGTTCCGAGCAGGCGCAGGAGGTCGCGGGGTGGTCTACTCCGGAGGATGGCACGGCGCCAAATCCGTGGGCGCTCGCGATCACGATGGATACGCGCCACGTCACTGAGTACTTCCCGAACTACAACCCGACTGTGCTGCTGTGGCTCGCGCTCGTGGGGGCGGTGGCGCTTGTGGCGTGGCGTCGCCAGGTGTGGCCGGTGGCGTTCTACGTCCTGTCACTTGCGACGGTGGTGCAGGCAACCGCACCGCTTCCGCCGGTGCTGGACGTGGTGCCTTCGCTGGTTTCGGGGCTGCACTACAACACGGCGCACCGCCTGGTGTTGCCGGTGGTGATGTGCGTCATCGTCGCGGCGGCCATAGGGGCCTCGGTGATGATTCGGATGCTGACGTTGGCGCCGGTTGCCGCGCGTGAGGGCACGGTGGTGGCGAAGGGGGCGTCGACAATTGGGGCGGTGCTCGTGTCCCTCGTGGTGGCTGCGAGTACTGCGACCGCCGTGCACGCGAATGCGGCTCAATCGGCGGAGGGCATTTACACCGCTCCGCGCGTTGGTGGGCGGATGGTGAATAACAATGACTTGGCGGCGTTCGACTGGCTCGCGACGCAGCCTGCGGCGTGGGAAGGTGTGACCTACGGCGAGCCCGCAGACGGTCATTCGTGGATCTACGCCTACAACGGCGTGCCGACGCTTTCACGACACTACCTGTGGCCGGCGAAGACTCGCGGCGACGACACCGCAACTGCGCTGTTCGACGTAGAGATGCTCGGGCGTGGTGTACTCGGTGACGCGACGGCAAAGAATGCAGTAGACCGGGCCGTTGAGCGGCTGAATATCAAGTTCTACATCGCATCGCCGCCGTCGTTCTGGGCGCAGCAGCCACCTCGCGTGAACCTGAATAATGGCACCGCCAACAGCGCCCTGACCCCGGTGTACGTGAAGGGAGACACGGTGATCTTCGCGGTGAACGAGGCGTTTACGCGCGCCGAGCTCGCGGAGATGCAGCACGACGCCGTCAAGCACGGCTCGGAACCGCTGGAGCTTTGGTAGTGTAAGGCAGCGTTATTGGTTATCGGGGGGATACAACATCGGGGGTATACATGTCGCAGCGATTGTTGCCAACAACGCGACCGCAGGTGTCGGGGCACAGGTTCATGCAGCGCCGTGTGGAGCACGGCCTGATCTACGGCGATATCCGGATGATCCATGACCCGCTGGCGGCGCGGCGCCGCGCGGGGATCTTCGGGGCGGTCGGGGTGGTGCTGATCGCCGCGGTGATGGGGCTATTCGCCTGGATGAGCCCGAACCCGCACCCCGGCGAAGCCCCGATCGTGCGAGCTACTGACGGCGGCCTGTTCGTGCGTGTCGACGGCACCTTGCACCCTGTGACGAACTTGACTTCCGCTCGCCTCATCGCCGGGGAGGCCGCCGAGCCTGCCCGCGCCGGTGGGGACTACTTGGCCACGGTGCCGCGCGGCCTGCCAGTGGGCATCGTCGCGGCTCCTGGGATGTTTGCCCCTGAGGCCACGGAGGCGCATGCCTGGTCCGCGTGCCACACCGAGGGCAAGGTCACGGTGGTCGCGGGTCAGGCGCCTGCGCCGCTACCGAGGGGTACGGCGGTGCTGGCGGTGGCGGATCACCGTGAGTGGGTCGTCGATGCGCACGGTCGCAGGCAGCTGCCGCCATCCACCACGCCGGAGGGGCGCATCATGCGCCGTGCCCTGGGGATCGACGCCACGACGCCGCGCTGGTCGCCGCCGAACGCGGTGCTCGGCGCTCTGCGCGAGGGACCGGCGTTCACGCTGCCACCGCGCCTCCCTGAGGTACTGCGCACCCCGGAGGCCACCTGGGTGCTTACGGAGCACGGCGGTGTGCAGCAAGTCTCTGACACGGCCGCCCAAGTGCTTCTCGACGCCGGCGCCGCCTCCCGCGACGTCAACCGCGCAGACATCGCGCATTACCCGGACGCGCAGCCGCCACTGGACCTGCGCATCCCGCACGAGGCTCCGCGCTGGGTGCAACCCACACAGGACACGGTGTGCGTGAACGACAAACGTGGCGCAGCCACCTGGCCGAAGGATGCCGGTGGCGTGCTTGAAGGGGCGATTGCGCTGGCGGGGACGGGCACCGCGACCCACTTCGCGGGACTACGCGAGGGCGCCGTCGGCGTGGATACAGGGCAAGGCCTACTCGTGGTGTCGCCGGAGGGTGCCCGCCACGAGGTCGCCGGGCAGGCCACCCTCGAGCTGATCGGTGTGCGCCACACCGAGGAAGCGCCGTGGCAGATCGTTGCGCTTCTCCCAGCCGGAGCTCCGCTCGAGCGGTCGGTGGCGCTGAAACCGGTGGCGTCTTAGAGCCCGCGGCGTCCGCGGCCCCCACGGAGGGAGCGCGCCACGATCGTCAGCGCGATGCATGCCAAGAGCCCACCGAGTGCCAGCCCGGCGCGCCGGGCCGCAAGGGATGCGGTGGGCAACGGTGCGTCGATGGTGGTGACGGTTGCCTCGCGCGGTGGCGTGGGTGGGAGCTGCGTGACGATGTCTTCTGGGCGCAGCGCCCCGCCGGTGGGTTCCGCGGCGGCGTAGACGATCTCACGCACTTGTTGCGGTGAGAGGTGTGGATAGCGCTCGAGGAGGAGGGCGATGGCGCCACTGACGACGGGTGCGGCGAAGCTGGTGCCCACGTAGGGCTGCACGGTTGGTGTGCCGTCGGGTTGGAGCTCGCCGGTGATGCCGGTGGCGAACCCTGCGCCGTCGGACGCGAGGACCACGGGTGTGGTGCCGCGGGCGGAGAGCGGCGGCTTTGGGGATGCGATGGAGTAGTCGGCGACAGTGTGGGCGTCCTCGCGTGCGCCGACGGCAAGGACCGTGGGCATGTGCGCGGGGAAGACGGCGAAGCCGTGGGCGCATTCGTTGGTGGCGTTGCCGGCGGCGGCCACGACGACGGCGCCGGAGGTTTCGGCGCGGTGGAGTGCGGCCTCCAGCTCGCGGGTGTCCAGGCTTGTGGCGAGGTAAGGCGGCATGCAGGAGACGACTGAGATGTTGATGACGCGTGCGCGCTCGTCGACGGCGTTGTTGATGGCGTCAGTGAGGGTGGCGAGTGATCCTGTGGCCTGCTCTTCGCGGTAGTGCGCGGAGGTTTGCCGGATGGAGATGAGGTGCGCTGCGGGCGCGATGCCGAGGTCGCGGCTGGCGATGATGCCGGCGACGATGGTGCCGTGGCTGTCGCAGTCGAAGAATGGATCGGGGTCGTCGGGTGTGACGAAGTCCCGGCCGGGTGTGACCGGCGGCAGTTGCGGGTGCCGCGCGATGCCGGTGTCGATGACGGCGACGCGTACTCCGCGCCCGCTTGAGTGTCGGCGTGCGGCGAGGATGGCGGGGTCCGGTTCCGGCGGCGTGTTTCGGTCTTGTTTCAGGTGGGCGGGGCGGGCGCAGGCGTAGTCCTGGGCCAGCGCAGCCGGAGCCGCGATGGGCAGGGTCGTGCTCATGATGAGTGAGGCGCAGAGGGTGACGAAGAGGCGTCGAGAAGCAGTGGTGCGCATGGGCTTACAGCCCCCTGATGAGGTCAAACAGACCGGTGAGGTGCACCGCGAGCGGGATGACTGCGATGATGGCGGCGGCTTCGGCGCGCTCGAACCACACCACCGTGGTTGGCTCGAGGTCAGGCACGCGGCGCGACCAGATGACGGCGGTAGCGCACACAATGGCGATGCAGCCTGCGGCCACGAGGAACGCTGGGTGCGGGCTTGGCTCGTATACGGTGGCGAGCACCACAGCACCGAGCGCGCCGAGGGCCAGCGCCGTCAGTGCTATTCGCGGGGTGGGGTAGTGGTGGCGCACCGCGTGGATGAGTAGCGCGCCAGCCATGCAACCGGCGAGTGCGACGCGCCAGCCCAGTGCGGCGTCCATCGTGGCAATGCCGTAGAGCGCTGGTAAGCAGCAGGTGGTCACGGCACATGCAATCGCGGCAGATACGGTCAGCGCGGTGAGGCTGCGTGTATCGACGTCATGCTGGTACACATCCGAGCGATCAAATTCCTCGCCAGCGGTGGGGATGCGTGGCACCTTCAAGCCCGCGGCGGCCGTGGCGATATGGGGCGTGAGCATGACCAGCAGCAACCCGAGCAGTAGGACCACCGCCGCCCCCGCGTGGTGCTGCGGCAACCACGCACCGAGCGAGGCCGCGGCAAGGAGCAGCGCGCACACCGCCGCGAAGGTCGCGACCGCCGCACCGCACAGCCTGAGCATCGCGCCGATGACCACGCAGGCCAAGGCGGTGATCGCGGCAGCCAGCATCCCGATTGCTGTATCGCTCGACCCGTCCCACGTAGCCGGAGGCCCAGCCACCCAGGCGCCGACTGCGAAGGGGGCCGCGCACAGAAGCGCCACGTAAACCGCGCTGCTTCGCGCCGCGAGCGACAGCACCAGCGCCGCCGCAGCCGCAAGGCCCGCACCGAACGCCACTCCGCCGACCGTGCTCGCCACCGCTGCAATGCACAGCAGCCCCAACATGGTCGCGCCTATGTGCAGGCCGCGCACATCGCGGGCAGAAGCCGCCGCGGCGCTGAGCGAGTGGGCCGCGTCGCGGATCACAGGAGGTGCCGCCTGCTCCTGTGGGCGCATCACCACCGTCGCACCGTTTCGCATCTTGAGCTGGTACAACGGCACGTGTCCGTCCAGTGGGATGCCGGCCACGTTGGTGAACTCCCAAGGGCGGTGCAGCTGCGGCAGTTCCACGAAGCGCGCGATCTCGGGTATCAGCTCGTAGAGCGACGAGGACGTCGGCAAACTGAGATCGATATCGCGGTGAAGCGAAGCGACGTCGATACGAATGGTGACGTGCACGATGTGATGCGTTGCAGAAACTGCCACGATGAATCCCCCCGGAAAACAAACAAATGCGCGACTTGGCGCTTAACTTGAACAATGTAGCGCACCATCGCCTAGAATGCATGCAGACGTTGCGCGAGGGGGAATGCGCAACCGGGGAAATGCATGAGGGGGAATGCATGCTAGGTCTTGACCACGAACCAGTCGTGACACCATCGACGGCGCACACACTCGCGCCGCCACCACCACTGCCGACCGGCCAACTCCGCGCCGAAGCGGTTCCGCAGGCGCACAAGGACCAGCCGATGCCACTGTTGAAAGTGCTGCTCCCGGTGGTCATGGTGGTCGCCATCGGCGCGGTGATGGCGCTGATGGTGATGTCGGGGCGCACCGTGAGCCCAATGATGCTCATCTTCCCGGTCATGATGCTCTTCGGCATGGTCACCATGTTTTCGCCACAGGAGCGCCAGGGCGACATCGACGAGACGCGCCGGGTCTACCTACGCCACTTGGACGCCCTCGCTCACCGGGCACGCAGCAACGCTGAGGTCCAGCGCGAGCACGCCGAATACCTTCACCCGGCGCCGAACGCACTGCTCACGGCGGTGCCTGCGGAGCGCGTCTGGGAACAGTACGCCGCCTCGCCGTACGCGCTGCAGGTGCGCATTGGTGTTGGCGCGGTGGCACTGCATACCCCAATCGAGGTCGACGACCCTGGCTCGCCCGAGGACCTCGACCCGGTGTGCGCAGTGAGCCTGCGCAGGACGGTCGCCGCGGTGAACACGATCCAAGAGATGCCGATCGTGGTGGCGCTCAATGCGTTTCCCGTGATCACGATGGTGGGGCCGCGTGCGGCGGAGGTCGCGCGCTCGATCGTTGCCCAGCTGGCGTTTTTCCACGGCCCGGAGCTCGTCGGCATCGACGCCGCCCAGGCACCGAGCGAATTCGAGTGGGTGAAGTGGCTGCCGCACTCCGCCACGCCGGAGGCGGCCGAGTTCCAAGTCATACTTCTCGACGCCACCACCCACCCCTCAGTGATCTCCTTCAGCACCAGTGCCTCCAGCAGCGAGAACGCGTGCGTGCTGGTTATCCACCCGGACCCGGACTGGTTGGTGGATGAGGACGCGTTCCACCTTGTCTGCGACGACGAACTCCACGCGCTGACCGGGATGGGCTTGGAGTTTCTGGGCAGGCCCGACAGGATCGGTGTTGCGGAGGCGGAGCTCATCGCACGTCAGCTGGCGTTCTACCGCCGCCCCGAACAGCTCAGCGCCGAAAGCGCCTCCCACGGCGGCAAGCTGCTGCCGATGCTCGGCATCAGTGACATCGCTGAACTGGACGAGCACACCATGTGGACCGGGCGCGAGGGCACCCGCCAGCGCCTCATGGTCCCGATCGGCTCGACTGCCCAGGGCCAGGCCCTCTACCTGGACCTGAAAGAGTCCGCCCAGGGCGGGATGGGCCCACACGGGTTGTGCATCGGTGCGACGGGGTCCGGAAAATCGGAACTTCTCAGGACGCTCGTGGTGGCGCTTGCCGCCACGCACTCGCCGGAGGAGCTCAACCTTGTCCTCGTGGACTTCAAAGGCGGCGCAACGTTTCTCGGCTGCGAGTCCTTGCCTCACACCTCGGCGGTCATTACCAACCTGGAGGACGAATCCATCCTGGTTGAGCGCATGTACGACGCCATCTCCGGTGAGATGAACCGTCGCCAGGAGCTGCTGCGCAAGGCTGGGAACTACGCCAATATCACCGACTACACCGCGGCCCGGCTCGCGGGCGAGGATCTCGCGCCGCTGCCGGCGCTGGTGATCATCCTGGACGAGTTTTCTGAGTTGCTCAGCCAACACCCGCACTTCGCTGACCTGTTCGTGGCCGTCGGCCGACTTGGCCGCTCGCTGGGCGTGCACCTGCTACTTGCCTCCCAGCGCTTGGAGGAGGGCAAGCTGCGCGGGCTGGACTCGCACCTTTCCTACCGAATTGGTCTCAAGACGTTCTCCGCGGCCGAATCCCGCCAGGTGCTCGGTGTGCCGGACGCCTACGAGCTACCCAGCGAGCCCGGCGCGGGCTTCTTGTCCACGGGCTCAGGCGACTTGGAGCGTTTCCGCGCGGCGTACGTGTCGGGGCCGCTGGAGCGCGCCCGCGGCGTGACCAGGCGCGAGGCGGCCGCGGAGGTTCGCCTGTTTCACGGGTGGGAGCCTCCGCCGGTGGAGGACGCGAAGGAGAGTGCCGGCGTCGATACTGATGTGACCACGACGTTGCTGGCGGCGGTCGTCGAGAAGTCGAGGGAGGTGGCGGATGCACTGAGCATGCGGGCGCACCAGGTGTGGCTGCCGCCGCTGCCTGCACAGATTGAGCTTTCGCAGGTCTACGGTGGCAGCGAGACGCTGCCGAAGCTGCAGGCGATCATCGGGGTCATTGACGAGCCGCTCAAGCAGCGCCAGGTGCCGCTCGTGCTGGACCTGTCGGTGGCGGGTGGTCACGTGGCGCTCGCGGGCGGGCCACAGACAGGCAAGTCGATGGCGGTGCGCACGATGGTGGCGTCGCTCGCGCTGCGCCACTCCACTGACGAGCTGTGCTTCTACATTATCGACGCCGGCTCCGGCGACTTCAGCGATCTCGCCGAACTACCGCATGTGGCGGGTGTCGCGCAGCGCACGGACGAGGAGCGCGTGCGCCGCGTCGTCGACGAGCTGGTCGAGATGCTCGACGACCCGCAGCGGCGCACGAAGCGCCACACCGTGTTGATCGTGGACGGCTGGCACACGTTGCTCGCACCGGATGCGAAGACGGAAGACTTGTGTGAACCGCTGACTCGTCTTGCTGCGGAAGGCCCGGCTGTGGGCATTCACCTGGTTGCGACTACGCAGCGTTGGAACGCGATCCGCGCGAACGTCCGCGACGTGATTGGCACGAGGATTGAGCTGCATCTTACCGAACCGATGGACTCGGTGATTGATAGGAAGGTGCAGGCGAAACTTCCCGCGCTGCCGGGCCGCGGCATTACCGAAGAAGGGGCGTTCATGCTGGTCGCGCACACCTCCGCGCAGGACGTGGCACACGTCCGCGCAGCGACGCAGGGTCAGCCTCCGGTGCCACGCCTAAGGGTGCTGCCGAGTCACGTGGAGGTTGCGGACCTGCTCACCTCGGGAGGCCAACGTCTGCCACTCGGCGTCGGTGGACCCCGACTTGCACCGCTGTGGAGCGAGTCTGGCCACCTGCTGGTCATCGGTGCGAGCGGTGCTGGCAAGTCCACAGCGATTGCCTCGGCCATCACCGCGATTGAGGCGATGGGCCGTGAGCAGGCCCGCATGGTGATTCTGGATGTGCGCCGCGCGCACCTCGGGCGGGCGAACCCAGACATGGTGGCGGCCTACGCAGCCTCTACCAGCGCCGTCGACGAGGCGGTCAGTGCGCTGATCACCACGCTGCGCGGCAGGCTACCCGGGTCGGATGTGACCCCGCAGCAGCTCGCGCAGCGTTCCTGGTGGGAAGGCCCGGAGCTCTATCTCGTCATCGACGACCTCGAGCTCGTCCCGGAGGACACCCTGCGCGAGCTGGCCACGCTGTTCCCGCACGCCCGCGACATTGGCCTGCACGTGGTGGCCGCCCGCAAGTTCGGCGGAGTATCGCGCGCCATGTTCGGCAGCTTCCTGTCCTCGCTGAAGGACCTGTTGCCCGACGTCGTCATCCTCGACGGAACCAGGGACGAAGGCGCGCTCTTCGGGGTGCGTCCAGTCCCACAGCCGCCCGGCCGAGGCCTGCTCGTCCAGTCAGGTGAGGCCCGTGGCCTGGTCCAAGTCGCAGCACCCTACCCAGAAGGAGGCACTCTATGAAACCCGATCTTCGCATCACCATGACGTCCACGAACACCGTGTTCACCGGCGCCGCCAACGTCCACCGTTTTGACGGCCCCGGCCCGCGGGAAGTCGCGCAGTACGTGCGCGGGCTCTTCGGGCCCGACCCGGGCGGCGCCGTGATTCAGATCGCCGCGAGCCCCGAGGACCTCGATCAGTTTGAGCAGGCCATGAGCGGCTACGACGTCACCATCACCGGCGAGCCCCTCGAAGTGGAAGTCGATCCACCGACTGAGGAGCAGCCCGCCATCACCGCCGAAGACCTTTCGCCACGCCGCGCGTGGTGGCCGTTCGCCGCGCTTGGCGCCGCAGTGGTTGTGGTCGCAGCAATCTGCGGGTTCGTGCTCTTTCGTTTCTTATCGACGCCCTCTTCGCCCACGTCCGCCCAGGCTTCAGAAGGTGCGACATCGACCACTGTGCTGCACAGTCAACCGACGGCCTCGCGGGCGTCAACAAGCCCCTCTCCTTCTGTTGCGAGCGAGCCTACCGCCGTGCGAATCGCGCAGGACGGACTTGCGATTGAGCTGCCTCCCGGGTTCCAACTCGCGCAGCACGAGCAGGGCTGGATGGCAACAGGCGCCGACCCCGACATGCGCGTACTGATCTCCGCAGAGAACCGCTACACGCTGCCGCCCGAGCAGTTCGTAGCGCAGCTGCTCGGGGGTATCGAGCGCGACCCCGAGCTCACGCTCGTGGATCACAACCTCCACGCCGTGACGTACCGCGAGACCGCCCCCGGAGGCGCCGAAACGCTGTGGCGAACTTGGGCGCAGGATTCTTACCAGCTTTTCGTGGCATGCCAGACGCGGCAGGCGCCCAGCAGGGTGCAGCAGGCGACGTGTCAGATGGCCTTCGACACCGCCGAATTCACGCCACCGACAGGGGAGGGGTGAGACAAACTCGCAGCATACACGTGGTGGGAGGGCGGGGAGAAAAGTTTCTTCAACATTGAGGGAACCGGAGCACCAAAACGTGCGTCCAACTATATGAACAGCTTGGAAGGCTGTCGTTACAACCAAGACACAGTACCTAGTAGGGGGATTGAACATGGAACAGTTCAGAACAGAAGCCGACGTCATGCGCGCAACTGCCGACCGGGCAGATGACACCAACGCAAACGTCAACCGAGAAATCGACCGCGTGCAGCAGGTCGCGGAGTCCACGCGCAGCTACTGGGTGGGCAATGCGCAGCGCAGCTTCGATGACCTGATGGTCCGCTACGACGACGCGCAGCGACGCCTCTCTGAGGCGCTGCGTGACATCGCGAACAACATCCGCGACAACGCCAAGAACTACGAGAACACCGACGCTACGAACACCGACAACTTCCGTTCGCTGTCCGGTTCCGCGGGCTTGGCTCTCTAAAACGCTCCCAGCGGTTCTCAGCAGACACAACGACCATCTTCCGAATGTAAAGGGACATACTCATCATGCAAATCAAGTACGACTTCGCCCAGATCGCCAACGCAGCTGAAGACATGCGCTCGTCGGCGACCCGCATCACCAGCCAGCTCAACGAGCTGAAGCAGATCATCCAGCCGATGGCGCAGACCTGGGAAGGTACCGCAGCGTCCGCGTACCAGGCGCACCAGGCGAAGTGGGACCAGGCCGCAGAGGATCTGAACACCATTTTGAACCAGATCGCCAGCACCGTTGAAGACGGCAACTCCACCATGCTCGCGGTAAACAACGCCGCGGCAAACAGCTGGGGATAACAACACAGAAGCTTGCTGAACAGCAAGGCGCCAGGGGGAGCGTCTTGCTGTTCAGTGCTTTGTGCTGTAAAGTTTGCAGCTTGTGTGCCGTGCTGCTTGTCGGGTCTCCACCGGCCGCCGTCTGAGCGGGATACAGCGCACAGTTTTATACGTTATGGCCGGCAGCCAACTAGACAGACTTGAAGGAGTCATGCATGTCTACTTACCACCCAAAGAGCGGTGACATTACCCGTAAGTGGTACGTCATCGACGCCACGGACGTGGTCTTGGGCAAGCTTGCGTCGACTGCAGCGGATATCCTGCGCGGCAAGCATAAGCCACAGTTCGCACCGAACGTTGACACCGGCGATCACATTATCGTGATCAACGCCGAGAAGGTCCACATCTCCTCGAACAAGCGCGATCGCGAGATGCGCTACCGCCACTCCGGCTACCCGGGTGGTCTGACTGCTATGACGCTTGGTCGTGCGCTCGATGAGCGTCCGGACCGCGTTATCGAGGAAGCTGTCAAGGGCATGATGCCGCACAACAAGCTTTCCCGCGAGTCCATCAAGAAGCTTCACGTCTTCGTCGGCTCCGAGCACCCATACGAGGCTCAGAAGCCGGAAACCTACGAGTTTAAGCAGGTGGCACAGTAATGGCTGATCAGAACAACATTGCAGCTGAGACCGACATCGACGCGGCAACCGCGGCGACGGAAGAGTTCAACTACACCATCGGTGACGCTATTGCTCCAGAGGTCGAGGAGACCCAGGACACCGTTGAGGTTGCACCGCTGCACGAGGGCCCAATCCAGACCGTTGGTCGTCGTAAGCGCGCAATCGCTCGCGTGACCGTCGTTGAGGGCGAAGGCAAGATCACGGTCAACGGCCGTGAGTTCGAGGACTACTTCCCGAACAAGCTGCACCAGCAGGACATCCTGCTGCCGCTGACCCTGCTCGAGCGCGAGGGCCAGTTCGACATCAAGGCAAACATCAAGGGCGGCGGCCCAACCGGTCAGTCCGGTGCGCTGCGTCTGGCGATTGCCCGTGCGCTGAACATCTACAACCCGGCTGAGCGCCCAACCCTGAAGAAGGCTGGTCTGCTTACCCGTGACGCTCGTGCGGTCGAGCGTAAGAAGGCTGGTCTGCACAAGGCCCGTCGTGCACCGCAGTACTCCAAGCGTTAATCACTACGCTGGTTGTATCACCAACCGCCCCCTGGCATTGGCCGGGTGGGCGGTTGTTGTTTTTGTATAGCTGTCGGTAGTGCATAATAAACAGCATGACTCGATTGTTTGGAACTGATGGTGTCCGAGGTCTCGCCAATGAGCGACTGACGGCGTCGTTGGCACTGAAGCTCGGTGCCGCCGCCGCGACCGTACTAACGAAGGACCGTGAGTCCTCGAAGCGCCGCCCGACGGCGCTGATTGGCCGCGACCCACGCGTGTCCGGCGAAATGCTTGCGGCAGCGATGGCTGCGGGCATGGCGTCGAAAGGCGTGGATGTCCTGCGTGTCGGCGTGATTCCTACTCCCGGCTTGGCGTACCTCACTGATGACTACGGTGCGGACATCGGTGTGATGATCTCCGCGTCCCACAACCCCATGCCGGATAACGGCATCAAGTTTTTCTCCGCGGGTGGCCACAAACTGCCTGATGAGGTCGAGGACGAAATTGAGCGGGCTCTCGACACGCTTGAAGAAGGCGGGCCAACCGGCACCCGTATCGGCCGCGTGATCGAGGAGGCGCCGGACGCGCAGGATCGTTACCTGGCGCACCTCAAAGAGGCGATGAGCACCAGCCTGAAGGGCATCAAGGTCGTTGTAGACTGTGCGAACGGTGCGGCGTCCGAGGTTGCCCCGAAGGCGTACGAGGCCGCCGGTGCCGAGGTTGTGGCGATCTACAACGAGCCGAACGCTTTCAACATTAACGATGGCTCCGGTTCCACTCATATGGACAAGATCCAGGCGGCCGTCGTCGAATACGGTGCTGATCTTGGCGTGGCACACGACGGTGATGCGGACCGCTGCCTCGCCGTCGACGCTGAAGGCAACATCATCGACGGTGACCAGATTATGGCGATCTTGGCCTGCGGCATGAAGGCCGAGAACAACCTGCGCGACAACACGCTCGTAGCCACGGTCATGAGCAATCTGGGACTTACCCTCGCCATGGAGCGCGAAGGCATTGCACTGAAGCAGACCGCGGTGGGCGACCGTTACGTTCTCGAGGAGCTCAACCGTGGGGACTTCTCGCTTGGTGGCGAGCAGTCCGGCCACATCGTTGTCCCGGAGCACGCCACGACTGGCGACGGCACGCTGTCCGCGCTGCTGCTGATGGAACAGATGGCGGAAACCGGCAAGAGCCTCAAGGAACTCGCACAGGTGATGCAGGTGCTGCCACAGGTACTCATCAACGTGCCGGTGTCGGAGAAGTCCAAGATTATGAGCTCGCAGGAGGTGCTGGCTGCGATCGATGAGGTCGAGGAAGAGCTCGGGCACTCGGGTCGCGTGCTGCTTCGTCCTTCCGGTACTGAGGAGCTGTTCCGCGTCATGGTGGAGGCCGCCGAGGAAGAACAAGCCCGAAAGGTGGCGGGTCGCCTCGCAGCAGTCGTTGCGGCAGTGTAGAGTCCGTTGGTAAGAAATTTGGCCTCGCGGGGAACCGCGGGGCCGTTGGGGGAGTCTAACTAAGAGAAGTAGTTAGAACTGTCGGTGGTGAGCCGACGTGGATTTTGGGGGAAATTTTGAACATGGTGAACACGGTAAACACTGTGCACAACAAGGGCGTCAGCCTCAACGTTGACGCGGTGCGGTCATATTTTGCCGACGCCATCTCCGCCTACGAAGACACCGCCACGGACTTTGCCCGCCAGCAACCAGACCTGGGTGCGGACGACTTCGGTGCCGGTTTTGCCTTGCAGGGCCAGCGCATCACGGCGGCGATGCAAGCGGTCTATGCGGACTCGCTCCGGTTGTTGCAGGAGCGAACGCAGCAGTGGGAGGGGATTCGCAGCCTTGCACAGGAGGTCCGCGACGCTGACGAGGACGCCACCGATGGCATTTCGGGGGTGGGTTCCGCATGGTAACCAGCGACGTTGTCGAACAAGGGGTGCAGCGCTTCTCTCAGTCAGTTGCGACGGCCCCAGCCCTGGAGGGGCCTGAGCGCGACCAATTGCAGGCACTAGCGAAGGAAGTCATTCGGGAGCTGCAGGCCACCCGCTGCCAGGACCTACGCGGCTTCCACCAGGTCGGTGTCTCGCTGTCACAGTTCAATTGTGACGCCGTGGGCTACAGGTTTTCGTTGAAGGCGCCTTGCCAGGATACGCCGGGCAGTAAAGAGTGGTTTGAGCAGATCGGCGTGGGGTCGCGGGAGCGATGCTCGGCAGATTCGGAGACGCAGCACTTTACACGCCTAAATGAGCTGGGAAGCTCGATTACCTCGTGCTGCAGCGCTATAGATGATGTCAAGAAGACGTCCAACCTGGCGGTGGAACAGTTCGTGGTCCTTGCGCACTCGCACCTTGAGATACTTGCGAAGCTTGGAATCGCCACTCTGATTCGCCCATTGGTGCAGGTCGTAATTGATGCGATGCGGCAGGCGAGCCAGACAGCGAAAGAATGCAACGTGGCTGTCGCTGAGTGCCTCGATGCGATCGCGGTGTGCGTGGAGGAAGCACAACAGCCTTGCAGTCAGGCGCCCGGCGGAAAGCCAGTTGGAAGTGCGCCTGCTGCGGCGCCAGCGACGGCTGCGCACGCAGCCGGAAGCAGCTCGACCGCCAGTGCGAGTGTTGCCGCGCCGCCTGCTGCACCAGCGCCAGCACCAGTGCCTGCCCCTGCCCCTGCTCCTGTGCCGCCGACACCGCCGCAGCCGTGCGAGCGCCTTGTTTCTCTGGAGAGCGTCGGCACGCAGTCCGCGTCAGCGGCGCTGGCAGGTGCGGCAGGGATCAACGTGGCCTTTAACTTCGACGTCGATGTGCATGTTAACGCGCCCATCGAGGCCGTGACACGCGACGCAGCGGCGTTGTTCGCACCGGTACAGGAGCAGTGCGACGCTGCGCAGGCGTTCACGGGCGCGTTTGCACAAACGGGCGCGGCCGTCGTCATTGAAAGCATCAACGTCTTTGCAGCAAATATCGACGCGGCCTGGCAGTGCGCGACGGAGGCTGTGGAGGTGCCGTGTGACGTCGCGGAACCAACACCACCGGCACCGCCGGCACCCGAGCCCGCTCCTGCGCCGGAGCCTGCACCGGCAGTCGACGAAAACGGTGTGTTCGTGCCACCTGAGCAACTCGGCGAGGTGGAGCAGCCACCAGTGCCGGCCGAAAAGCAAGCGATGACGGCACCGGCGGCAGCAGAGACGTCATCAGAACAACACGCTGAGCAGCAGCAAGTCGATACAGACCCGGCTGATGCTTGGGGCGTCAAGAAATTGGGGGAATGGTAAATGGATTTTTCAAGGTTTGCAGCAGAGTACCGTCAGCGCACGGCGATGCGGATGGAGAACTTTGAAAAGATGATCGCTGAGCACCATCGCCAAATGGAGATGATGCTTACCGAGCAGCGAAGGGCCGCCGCGCTTGGCTACAAACGCCAACCTGTTGTCATTCCACAGGGTGGCGAGCGGTTGTTCCCGTTTCGCCGCCCGCCGCAGGGCGGAATCGCGTCTATCCGTACCGAGGCACGCCCCAACGCCCCGGAGGCACAGGGGGAGATGAAGCGTGCTGGTCAGCCCGGCACGTTAGAAGAATGAGAAGAGGCTGTCATCCTTGGTGAGGCCCGCCAGCTCAGCGAGGTCCTCACCGGTATAGGACGTGACGTTCTTTCCTTCGGCGTCCGGCTCGGAGTAGGAGGAGTACTTCTTCTCCCCGGCTAGCTGGTGCAGGAGGAACCCGGTGAGCAGGCCGCGCACTGTGGTCTGCAGGGAGGCGCTCGACTTGCCCAGGCCGAGCAGGCGCTTGGTCAGTGAGTCCTCCGAGAAGCTCTGCTGCTCGCCTTTCTTGACGCTGCGGTAGGCCACCTCGCCTGCCCAGTTGTATGCGAGCTTGGCGGGGTTGCCTGGATCGAAGAGCGAGTCACCGTCCTCGCCGGGGCCGATGATGAGCCCTGGGCGAAGCGCGCGCCGGGCCGCCTCTACTGCGGAGGGCGCCACGTTCGCCGGGTAAATTGCGGCGACTGCCTGCACCTTCGGGTTTTCTGCCGCGGTGAGTACGGCAGCGCCGCCACCCATGCCGTGGCCAACGACGCCGAGGCGCTGTGGGTGGATGCTAATCTTGCCGTTCCCGAGGCGCACCCCAGTCAGGATTTGCAGGGCGGTTTCTAAATCGGCGGCGAAGCCAGCGTGGTCGGGGCGCCACCCCTTTTCTGTATCTGGCGCAGCGACCGCAATGCCCCAACTGGCCAGGTGGCGAAGTGTACCGTGGTAGTCGTCGACACTCTGGCGCCAGTCGTGGCCGAAGGCGACGGCAGGGAGGTTCTTGCCCTCTGCAGGCGTGTACACCTTGCCCGGCAACCCGGTGTACCCGAGATCGCCCTCTAGCACCTTGTGTGGGCCTCGTTTGGACAGTTCAGCTAACTTCTTCAATTTCGCAGACACGCAACCTACCCTACTTGAATTCTGCAGTACTGAAATAGCGCTTCAGCGTTTTTGTGGTTTAGGGTTAGGGGCCAGATCGAGACAGGGCCGAGATTCAGCCTGATGGAGCCGCGCGGAAGGAGCAAGACATGCTTGGAGCGTTGTCCTTTGCGTTTATTGATTCCATCAACGTGTTGTTGATCGGGGTCATCGTGGCAGTCGGCGTGGTCGCCTCCCAGGCGCAGCGGCAGTACGCGAAGATTACGGCGCTGCTCATTGCTGGCGACTGGCTTGGGGTGGCGAGTCTCGCGGCGGTGATGTTGTTCGTATTCGATGGCCTCGGTCCGGTGGTGCAAACGTTTGTCGAAGGCCCCATTTTCGGGTGGCTCCTCATCGCTACTGGTCTCCTGACCGCGGTGCTCGCGCTTCGCGGGGGAGACAACCACGCGTTGATTGAACGGGTGATGCGCCCGCTGCGAGCACCCAACGCGCTGACGGTGCTGACGGGGTTTGTGCTGGGGATCGTCCAATCGGCGACGTCGATGCCGTTCTTCGGCGGGCTTGCGGTGTTGTCTGCGACGGGTCTTGATACCGCGACGAAGTACAGCTTCCTGGTGCTCTACGCGACGGTCGCGCTGTCCCTACCCACGCTGTGCGCCCTGCTGGTCGGTTGGGTGCGGGCGAAGCCGGACTCGGTTGCTGGACGAGGTTTCGCGTGGGCGCGCTCACACCCGGATACGGTTGGTTTGACCGCGACGTGGGTGGTATCGCTGCTGCTAGGTGTAGTCGGCGTGGCGCATTTGCTGTGATCGTTGTTCAATAGATGCCCATGAACGCTTTAAAACTTCGCATTGACCTGGCGGCGATTGCCCACAACACGAGGCAGATGCGCCGTCAGGCTGGTGGCGCGCGCTTGATGTGCGTGGTGAAGGCGGATGCCTATAACCACGGCGCGGCGAAGTGCGTCCCCATCATGGAGGCGAACGGTGCGGATGCGTTCGGCTGCGCGACGATCGCGGAGGCGGCTAGTGTGGCGAAGCTGACGTCGAAACCCGTGATGGCGTGGCTGTGGGCTCCGGGGGAGGAGCTGGTGGAGGGCATTGAGATGGGTGTGCCGAGTCTTGCGCACCTGCGCGCGCTTATTGACGCCCCCTTCGTCCCCACCGTGCATCTGATGATCGACACGGGGATGAACCGCTCGGGCGTAGATGAGGAACAGTGGCCGGAGCTGTTCGCGATGGCCGCCGAGGCGCAACAGGCCGGTCAGATCCGTGTGGCCGGGCTGATGAGCCATTTTGCGTGCGCGGATAACCCAGCGGACCCGTACACGGACCGGCAGCTGGCGACGTTCCGTGAAGCGCTCAACCAGGCGCACGAGGCGGGGCTAGAGGACCTGGTGAACCACGTGGCGAACTCGCCGGCGACGTGGACGAGGGACGACGCCCGCTTTGAACAGATCCGTCCCGGGATTGGCCTGTACGGGTTGGAAGCAATCGACGGCACCGACAACGGGCTGCGGCCCGCGATGAGCTGGGTCGCAACAGTGACCGCGGTCAAACCGATCCGCGCGGGGGATCCGGTGAGCTACTCAGGGACATGGACTGCGCCCGAGGACGGGTTTACCGCCGTGGTGCCCGCCGGCTACGCGGACGGCGTGATGCGCATCTGGCAGGACCGGATGGACGTCACCATTGACGGAGCCCGCTACCCCCAGGTGGGTCGGGTGTGCATGGATCAGATTGTGGTGTGGCTGGGCGCAAACGAAGCCGGTGTCGCGCCGGGCGATGAAGCGGTACTTTTTGGCGCCGGCGGCGTGAGTGCGGACGAGTTCGCGCTGCGGGCGAACACCATTCACTACGAGGTGCTGTGTGCACCGAAAGGACGGACAGTGCGGGAGTACGGTGGCAGGCGCGTATGCGAGACGCGCGAGGAAACGCAAGCGTTGGGGCGTGAGCTGGGGGAGACTTTGCGCGCCGGGGACGTGGTGATTCTCGACGGCCCGCTCGGCGCCGGGAAAACCACGCTGACGCAGGGCATTGCCGAAGGGATGCAGGTCAAGGGGCGTGTGACGAGCCCAACCTTCACCATCGCCAGGGAACACCGCGCGAAGGAGGCGGAGGGGGCGTCGTTAATTCATGTCGATGCCTACCGCCTGTTGGGGGAGGGCAGCTCTGGCGACCCGCTGGGTGAGCTCGATGCTCTCGACCTTGAGTCGGAGCTCGACCGCAGCGTCGTGGTGGCCGAGTGGGGTGGTGATCTCGCAGCTCACATCGCCAGTGAATACCTTTTGGTCACCATTGACCGCACCACGCTCGTGGAGCAAGACGAAGACAGTGAGGGCCGCATCATCACATGGCGGTGGGTGCACACAGAATAGGAAGATGTAGGCTGTAGGCCATGCTGAAGCTGAACAATACTAGCCGTGGTTGGGTCGCTATTGCGTGTGCACTGTGGGTGATTGTGCTCGTTGCTCTCATTTTCATCCCACTGACCAAGCCGTCCCCAATGGCGGCTGCGACGCCAACGAATTCTCTTTCCCGCTCCCTTGAAGAGGTCAAGCCTGGTGGTGAAGCCGTTGCGGGCCAGCTCATCGACCTGACTCGCGTCTACGACAAGGACTACATCGGGTTCACCACGCTGTGCCCGAACGAGCCGGACCAGCTGCTGCTGAGCAAGCTGCAGGCGCTGAACCTTGACCAGGACCGCTTCGATTTCTCCGGCGACTGGGGTTACATGCTGCTGTTCGACGAGGACCAGAACGCGGAGATCGACCTGGACAAGGTGGAGCTTTCCAAGGTGAACATCTGCTCCATCCCGCAGTCGGAGATGTTCCCAATGAATACGCCGCTGCCGTTCCACAAGGACGGTAACGGCTGGGTCATGGGAGTAGCGGCTTAATGCTGACGCTGGCGCTCGATACAGCCACGCACGACCTCGTTGTCGGCGTGGGCGAGCAACAGTCGCGCCGCGTGGATGCACAGCGGGTAATCAGAACCCGCTCGCATAACGAACTTTTGGTCCCCACTGTCAACGAACTACTGGCGGAAGCGGGCTGCACCTACGGTGCGCTCGAAGCCGTCGTCGTTGGCGTGGGGCCTGGCCCGTTTACGGGGCTTCGCGTAGGCATGGCCACCGCGTCCGCCTTCGGGCAGGCGCTGGGTGTGCCGGTGTACGGGGTCTGCACCCACGACGCCATCGCCGCGGAAGCCGGGGACACCACCGGGAAAAGCGTGCTAGTGGTCACTGATGCGCGCCGCCGCGAGGTGTACTGGAGCCTCTACCGTGACGGACAGCGCGTCGACGGCCCACACGTCAGCGCAGCCAGAGCGATCGACGTTGAGGGTGACGCCGTTGACATGCTCGTCGTCCCGGAAGCGCTGCGTGAGACTGTGACTGTCGCGGCTGGTGAGGTACACGATCTCGCGCCGGGGGTGCGCGGTCTGCTGGCTGCGTGCGATCCATCGGATACGCCGGAGCCACTCACACCGCTGTACTTGCGCCGCCCGGACGCAGTCCCGCCGAAGCCGCGCCCGCGCTCTGCTGCGCTGCCGGACATCAAACTGTGAATATCCGGGAGCTCACGCCCAGCGACGCGGACGCAGTCGCGGCGCTGGAAGCGGTGCTGTTCGCTGGCGAGACCCCGTGGTCGCGGGAGGTGCTGCTGACGCAGTTCGCGCAGCCGTACACGTTTTACATCGGTGCTTTCGACGACAAGGGCGCACTGCTGGGGTATGCGGGCCTTGCGATGCTGGGGCCGCGCAACGACCCGGAGTTCGAAATTCACACCATCGGCGTCGCGCCCGAGGTGCAGCGCCGCGGGGTGGGCAGGGAGCTGATGGACCAGCTCGTCCACACCGCCGACCTTCTCGACGGCCCGATGTTCCTCGAGGTGCGCACCGACAACTCCGCGGCGCTTGGCATGTACGAGCGCTACGGCTTTTCCGTGGTTGGCACCCGAAAGAATTACTATCAACCTTCTGGCGCGGACGCGTTTTCCATGATGCGTCCGCGGAAGATCGAAAGGGAGCAGGCATGATTGTTGCCGGGATTGAGTCCTCATGCGACGAGACGGCCGTTGGCATTGTCGACGTCCACTCCGACGGCACCATGGAGATCCTTGCGAACCAGGTGGCGTCTTCGATGGAGCAGCACGCACGCTTCGGTGGCGTGGTGCCCGAGATCGCGTCGCGTGCCCACCTTGAGGCGATGCCGCAAGTGATGGCCGCGGCACTGGAAGAGGCCGGTATCGATGCCCCGGACGTGGTCGCGGCGACGATCGGGCCTGGTCTTGCCGGTGCGCTGCTCGTTGGCGCGTCCGCTGCGAAGGCCTACGCGGTGGCGTGGGGTGTGCCGTTTTACGCCGTGAACCACTTGGGTGGGCACGTGGCGGTGGCGAACCTGGAAGGCCAGGAGCGGCTTCCGCACTCGGTGGCACTGCTGGTCTCTGGTGGGCATACGCAGTTGTTGGAGGTTGAGGCCGTTGGCAAGCCGATGCGCGAGCTTGGCTCCACCCTTGATGACGCCGCCGGCGAGGCCTACGACAAGGTCTCGCGCCTGCTTGGGCTTGGCTACCCGGGCGGCCCGGTCATCGACCGCTTGGCGGCGAAGGGTAACCCGGATGCGATTCCGTTCCCGCGCGCGCTCAGTAAGGCCGACGATCTGCGGGGCGAGCACCGCTTCGACTTCTCGTTCTCCGGCTTGAAGACTGCCGTGGCGCGCTACGTGGAAAAGGCGGAGCGCGAAGGCTGGGTGGTCAACGTGGAGGACGTGTGCGCGTCGTTCCAGGAGGCGGTGTGTGACGTGCTCGTGCGCAAGGCGCTGCTGGCACTGGAGGAGACCGGTGCGAAGACGCTGTTGCTCGGCGGCGGGGTGGCGGCGAACAGTCGCCTGCGAGGACTTGCCCAAGAACGTTGCGAGAAGGCTGGCGTGGAGCTGCGTGTACCGCGCTTCGGGCTGTGCACCGATAACGGCGTGATGATCGCGGCGTTGGCGGGCCAGCTCATCCATGAGGGGGCCAAGCCTTCGGAGCTGTCCGTGGCGACGGATACGTCGTTGGAAGTGGAGATCCCGCTCGTTCACCAGTAAAGATTGGTGAGTGTCGTCACAATGTTGAGTGTTAGCACTCGCAGGGGTAGAGTGCTAACAAGGTTGTGGAGAGCGCAGTTGTACACCCGCGACGACGGCTGGGCCTTCAAATAACCGCAAAACTACTGAACTGATAGATACAACATTGAAGGAAGGCGTTCAGATCATGGCAAACGTCAACATCAAGCCACTGGAAGACAAGGTTCTGGTACAGATCGCTGAGGCGGAGACCACGACGGCATCCGGCCTGGTTATCCCTGATTCCGCTGCTGAGAAGCCACAGGAGGCAGTTGTTATCGCTGTCGGCCCTGGCCGCTTGGATGAGCAGGGCAAGCGCATTGCTGTCGACGTCAACGAGGGCGACACCGTGATCTTCTCCAAGTACGGCGGCACCGAGCTGAAGTACAACGGTGAAGAGTACTTGCTGCTTTCCGCTCGCGACCTGCTGGCCGTCGTCGAAAAGTAATTGAAGGGGGCGTAGCCACCAATGGCAAAACTTATTGCATTTCATCAGGAGGCCCGCGAAGGCATCAAGAAGGGCGTTGACACTTTGGCGGATACCGTCAAGGTCACTCTTGGCCCGCGTGGCCGAAACGTTGTGCTTTCGAAGTCGTGGGGTGGCCCGACCGTTACCAACGACGGTGTGACGATCGCCCGCGACATCGACCTCGAGGAGCCGTTTGAGAACCTCGGTGCGCAGCTGGTGAAATCCGTCGCAGTGAAGACGAACGACATCGCCGGTGACGGCACCACGACCGCGACGCTGCTCGCGCAGGCGCTGGTCACCGAGGGGCTGCGCAACGTCGCTGCTGGTGCGAACCCGATCCAGCTCAACAAGGGCATCCAGGCTGCGGCCGAGAAGGTCATCGAGGAGCTGAAGTCGCGTGCGACGGAGGTTTCTTCGTCCGCCGAGATCGCCAACGTTGCCACCGTTTCCTCCCGCGACCCTGAGGTCGGCGAGATGGTTGCCGGTGCGATGGACAAGGTCGGCAAGGACGGCGTCGTCACCGTCGAGGAGTCCCAGACGATCGACTCGTTCGTCGACGTCACCGAGGGTGTCTCCTTCGACAAGGGCTTCCTCTCGCCGTACTTTATGACGGACCCTGACGCCGGCCAGGCGGTGCTGGAAAACGCCCGCGTGCTGCTGGTCCGTAACAAGATTTCCTCGCTGCCGGACTTCCTTCCGCTGCTGGAAAAGGTTGCGGAGGCATCCGTCCCGCTGCTGATCATCGCCGAGGACGTCGACGGTGAGCCGCTGCAGACGCTCGTGGTGAACACGCTGCGCAAGTCCCTGAAGGTTGTCGCCGTGAAGTCGCCGTACTTCGGCGAGCGCCGCAAGGCCTTTATGGATGATTTGGCTGTAGTGACCAATGCGACGGTCATCGACCCTGAGGTTGGCATGGCGCTCAAGGACGCCACGCTGGATGACCTTGGCTCGGTGCGCCGCGTCACCGTGACCAAGGACGACACCGTGCTTGTCGACGGCGCCGGTTCCGCTGAGGACGTCGAGGAGCGTCGCAACCAGATCCGCCGCGACATCGAGGCGACGGACTCCACCTGGGACAAGGAGAAGATGGAGGAGCGCCTGGCGAAGCTGTCGGGTGGCGTCGCCGTCATCCGCGTCGGTGCCGCGACTGAGACCGAGGTCAACGAGCGCAAGCTGCGCGTCGAGGACGCCATCAACGCTGCCCGCGCGGCAGTCGAAGAGGGCATCATCGCCGGTGGCGGTTCCGCACTGGTCCAGATCGCACGCGACCTGGAGGAATACGCGGAGACCTTCGAGGGCGAGCAGAAGACTGGCGTGTTGGCGGTTGCCCGCGCGCTGGTGAAGCCGGCGTTCTGGATTGCGGACAACGCTGGGCTGGACGGCTCAGTTGTTGTGTCGAAGATCGCAGACATGGCGAACGACGAAGGCTTCAACGCCGCAACGATGGAGTACGGCAACCTGGTTGAGCAGGGCATCATTGACCCTGTGAAGGTGACACACTCCGCTGTTGTCAACGCTTGCTCGGTAGCCCGCATGGTGCTGACCACGGAGGTTTCTGTGGTGAACAAGCCGGAAGAAGTTGAGGAACACGCACACGGTCACGCGCACTAATTAGTGTTTGTGACGAGGGGAGCCCGGACGGATACATGCCGTTCGGGCTTTTGCGTGCCTGATGGGTCAGGCTTTGGGAATGGCATGCTCGGCGCTGTACCCTTAGGCGATACTGGAAAGGAGTCGGGCGTCGCGTATGAGCGGTATAGATACTGATGACGTGAATGCGCAGCTTGCGCAACTGCTGCCTGCTGCACAGTCCGGTGATGATCGGGCGACGCAGCGCGTCGTGGCGCTCATTTATCCATTTGTGCTGCGCTACGCCCGCGCCCGCATTGGCGGTGGGCGCACCCCGACCCCGGAAGACGTCACTCAGGACGTGTGCTTTGCGGTAGTCAAGGCGCTCAGTACCTATAAGGACCAGGGCAAGCCATTCATGGCATTCGTGTACGGGATTGCATTTAATAAGGTGACGGATGCGCACCGCAGCTATGCGCGAGACCGAATGCTGCCCACCGAAGATATCCCCGATGGGGTATCGCAAGAGGCGGATCCAGAGGGATATGCGCTGGATGTCGACGCGAGTAACAAAATGCGCGAGCTGCTCGATGTACTCAATGAGAAAGCGCGAAATATCATTATTCTTCGCGTATTTGTTGGCCTTTCGGCGGAAGAAACAGCAGAGATTGTTGGCGGGACAGCTGGGTCGGTTCGTGTCTCACAGCACCGTGCCCTGGCTCGCCTGCGTGAGGCCCTTGAAGAAGAGGAGTCTGCGAAATGACACGTGATGCTCACCGTATCCCGCAGTTTGATGAGCTGTTGGCGGATGACGCCCTGTTGACCAAAGCGTCACGTGGAGAGGACCCTAGCGACGGCACCGATCCGCTTTTGGGCCTGATGGGTGCGCTGCGCGAGGACGTCGAGCGTCCGATGCCGGAGCCGCCATACATAGCGCCCGTGGCGGCGCCTGCGCGCAAGCAGATGAACCCGTGGCTCAGTGGGCTTGTGGGCGCGGCAGCAGCCACCGCAATCGTTGCTGGAAGTGGGGCAGTGTTGTACAACGCGACTCCTGATTCCCCTCTGTGGCCAGTAGCCTCAACCGTGTTTGGGGAGCGTGCGTCGGTCATGGAGCTTGCGAGCACGCTCGACGAGATGGAAGTAGCCAGCGATGAGGGTAACGGCGACGCTGTGCGTGCCCTGGTGCTGCAGGCCAAGGCGTTGCTTGACTCCATGGATGCGAAGAAGACGCAAGGGTCTGAGCCCACGGTGGCGTCGACAATCCCTGAGGTGACGGTGACGCGCACCGTGACTGTGACGGTGACACCTGAGCCGCGCGAACCGGTGACGGTGACGCAGGTGGTCACGGAGCAGCCTGCCGTCGAGCAGCATTCCTCCGCGCAGCCGACAGTGAGTGCGGAACCGAGCGGTGCGCACGTGTCGGCTACTACAGGCAAGGACGCCGCGCCGGAATCGCCAGTGGCGACGACCTCCCCCAAGCCGGTTGAGCCCTCGGCGTCAGCCTCGCCGCAGCACTAGCGCCCGGCGGACTCGATGCCGTCCATGTACCCCAGCGCGTAATCCCACGTGACATAGGCGTTGACGTCCGGGTTAGCGCTTGGTTCGTGGACGGGCGGCAGCGCGTTGTTGAGCGTGGAGATCATGTTTTGCTCCATGATGTCCCAGTCGTAGTAGTGCGTCTGCTCGCAGTCTTCACACATGAAGAAGATCCCAAGGATGCCGCGGGGGCGCAGGATACGTTGTGCGTCGCGGACGTGGGCGAGGTCGTGAATGATCGCCTGCCGCTCCTCGCTGCTTAAGGGCTCCGGCTGTTCGTCGTCCTCGATGAACGATGCCGGGTCGTTCGGGTCGTTTGCGAACGGGTCGAGTGGCATCATGTCGTCGTAATTCACACCGATCAGCCTATTGTGTGGGGAGTAGCAAGGCCAATTAGCCATGTGCGTTGGGATTTTTCGACGCCGCTGTGTGTCGTGTCGCGCGACGTTATATCATGGCTGAAAACCAATGTCGGGTACACCGCGCGCGGAAGGAGAAGTTGTCAATGGCAAACGAGCGAGTTCTTACAGGTGGGGATGACCCGCACAAGGTTGCACTGCGGGGCTTGACCTTTGATGATGTGCTGCTGCTGCCAGCCGAGTCTCACATTGTGCCGGCCGAAGTGAGCACGAGCTCGCAGTTCAGCCGCAACATCAAGCTGGGTATCCCGATCGCATCGGCTGCGATGGATACGGTCACGGAGTCGCGGATGGCGATCGCGATGGCGCGCCAGGGTGGCATTGGCGTGCTCCACCGTAACCTGAGCGCTCAGGACCAGGCGGAGCAGGTTGACATCGTAAAGCGTTCTGAGTCCGGCATGGTCACCAACCCGGTGACCGCCACACCAGACATGACGATTCGTGACGTCGACGCGCTGTGCGGCCGTTTCCACATCTCGGGCCTGCCGGTGATCGACGCCGACGAGCGCCTGGTGGGCATCATCACCAACCGCGATATGCGCTTCGAGCCGGACTACGACCGCAAGGTCGCAGAGGTGATGACACCGATGCCGCTGGTTGTGGCGGATGAGGGCGTCGATAAGCAGGAGGCACTTGCGCTGCTGTCGGCGAACAAGGTGGAGAAGCTGCCGATCGTGGACAAGGCAGGCAAGCTGGTTGGCCTGATCACGGTGAAGGACTTCGTGAAGAGCGAGCAGTACCCGAACGCGTCGAAGGACTCGAACGGCCGTCTGCTTGTTGCCGCTGGTATCGGCACTGGTGAAGAGTCCTACGAGCGTGCCGCGCTGCTCGTTGAGGCGGGTGTCGACGCCCTCGTCGTCGACTCTGCGCACGCACATAACAACCGCGTGCTGGAGATGGTGTCCCGTGTGAAGAAGGACTTCGGCGACCGCGTTGACGTCGTCGGCGGCAACCTGGCAACGCGCGAGGCTGCACAGGCGATGATTGACGCCGGCGCGGACGCGATCAAGGTTGGCATCGGTCCTGGCTCCATTTGTACCACCCGCGTTGTTGCGGGCGTCGGCGCACCACAGATCACCTCCATCCTGGAGGCTTCCGTACCTGCGCACAAGGCCGGGGTACCGATCATCGCAGACGGTGGCATGCAGTTCTCCGGCGACGTTGCTAAGGCGCTCGCGGCTGGCGCATCGACCGTCATGCTCGGCTCCATGCTCGCAGGCACCACTGAGGCACCCGGTGACGTTGTGGTTGTTGGGGGTAAGCAGTATAAGCGCTACCGCGGCATGGGCTCGATGGGCGCAATGCAGGGCCGTGGCCTGACCGGCGAGAAGCGTTCCTTCTCCAAGGACCGCTACTTCCAGGCAGACGTCACCAGCGAAGACAAGCTGGTGCCGGAGGGCGTCGAGGGCCGCGTTCCGTTCCGCGGAGATATCGACGCCATCACCCACCAGATCGTCGGTGGTCTGCGCGCCGCGATGGGCTACACCGGCTCCGCCTCGATCGCAGAACTGCAGACGAAGCAGTTCGTCCAAATCACCACGGCTGGCTTGCGCGAATCGCACCCGCATGACATCACGCAAACGGTTGCAGCGCCGAACTACCACAACTAATCCTTTCTGACTGGCTCCTGAAGGAGAGAACCTGACATGCGTGAATATGTAGAAATTGGCATCGGACGCGAAGCCCGCAAGGCCTACGACCTTGACGATCTGACCCTGGTTCCGACGCGGCGCACCCGCTCGTCGAAGGACGTCAACACGGAGTGGCACATCGACGCCTACTCCTTTGACATGCCGCTCGTATCCCACCCGACCGATGCCCTGGCGAGCCCCGAGTTCGCCATCGAGATGGGTAAGCAGGGTGGACTTGCGGTGCTCAACGCCGAGGGCATCCTGGGCCGCCACGCGAACTTCGAAGAGGCGATCAACGAGGTCTGCGGACAGGCGCCAAATCCCAAGGACCTCGAGCAGGAGAACTACCACGAGATTCCTAGCAAGATTGCCAAGGCTACGGCGACGCTGCAGAAACTCCATCAGGCGCCAATTAATTTGGACGTGTTGAGTGAGCGCATTGCGCAGGTCCGCGCGTCGGGCGCGACCATCGCTGTGCGCGTGAGCCCGCAGAACGTGCGCGAGCTTGCCCCTGCAGTGATCAAGGCCGGTGCAGAGATCCTGTTCGTGCAGGGTACGTTGATTTCCGCCGAGCACGTGCAGCCCGGTGGGGAACCGCTGAACTTGAAGGAGTTCATCGGCTCCCTCGACGTTCCGGTCATCGCAGGTGGTGTCTTCGACTACACGACGGCCACGCACCTGATGCGTGCTGGCGCAGCCGGCGTGATTGTTGGTTCGGGTCGCTCCTCTTCCGGCCTGGCGCTGGACGTTCCTCTCGCAACTGCGATTGCTGACGTGGCTGCAGCTCGCCGCGACTACTTGGACGAGACCGGTGGCCGTTATGTCCACGTCATCGCTGATTCGGCACCGTCGAACGCCGGGGACATCGCGTTGGCACTCGCCATGGGCGCCGACGCCGTCATGGTAGGCAGTCTGTTTGCGAAGGCGAACGAGGCCGCTGCTGGCGGCGCGTATTGGGAACCGGCGGCTGCGCACCCGCGCTTCCCGCGCGGCGAGGTTGCCAACTGGGAGTTCGGCGATCGTCTTCCGCTGTCTGAGATTTTGTTCGGTCCATCGAGCGATTCGGGCGCTGCCACGAACTTAGTGGGCGGTTTGCGCCGTATTATGGCGAAATGTGGGTACACTGATCTCAAGTCGTTCCAAAAGGTCGACGTGACCGTCCGCCCGTAAACAGATTGACCTAATATATCGAATATGGCCTACGAAGTAGTTATTAAACGAGATGCCCCTGACGGCCCACACCACGAGGTTGATGTCAACCACATCTTCTTCTCGGTGACGGACAGCAAGGGCATTATGACCCATGTCAATGAGGTCTTTATTCACTACGCGCAGTATCCCGAAGTCGAGATGATCGGGAAGCCACACAATCTCATTCGCCATATTGAGATGCCTGGTGGCGCGTTCAAGCTGATGTGGGACGTCATTGAGGACGGCCGACCGTTCGCAGGCTATGTCCGTAACCGCGCAAAGAGCGGCTCTGCGTACGACGTGTTTGCTACCGTGACGCCTCTGCCAAATGGCGACTACCTCTCGGTGCGCACCCGCCCGATGACCGAACTGTTCAAGGTCGTCGGCGACGTGTACCAAGCGGTGAACGACGTTGAGTGGAAGGCGCGCCACGAGGGCGTTGGCCGTCGCCGCCGTGCAGAGCTTGGCTTGGACAAGCTGCAGGAGCTTGTGCCTGATTACGACGCCTTCGTTGCCGAAGCGCTGCCGGCCGAGGTGCTGGCGCGTGAGGAAGCGGGCTTCGACCTTCCAGAGGGCACCGGCGAGGTGTACGAGGCCACTAAGCGCCTCTACCGCGAGCTGGACCGCTTCATGGAAATCCAGTCCTCCATTAAGGAAGCCGCCGAAGAACTGGCAAAGGCCAGCCAGACTTTGGTGGAAGAAAACGCTGTGACCAACAGTGTGAAGGGCGAGATGGAAAACGTCATGGCGGAGGGCGCTGCCCGTACGCTGTTGCTTGCACCGCTGCAGGTGTGGGCAACGATGCGTGGCATCATCGACGAGAACGCGCAGTCACTCAACGAGGTGGCTGGCGAGTTGGCGAAGAAGGCGGCGTCCGCGCGTATGGCGATTGCGCTGGCTCGTCTGCATACTGCGCAGACCGCGATTTTCTCCCTTGAGGCGAACCGCGGCGAGGTGCTCTCTATGCTGTTCGACGCCCTCGAGGTGGACGTGAAGCAGATGGACGACGCAGTCTTCCTGCACTCCTCCCTGGCGAACCGCGTGGACCTGAAGGTGAACTCGATTTCCGAGCTGACCAAGATGCCGCTCGAGATGATTCGTCGCTGGTCCCAGACCACGGCGCAGGAGCCGTTCGGCGAGAACATCGAGCCGCTTGTTGCTCAGGTGCACCGCGCTATCCAGGCTGCTGATAACTCTATCGAGCGCCTGCACGCTTCCTCGCAGAAGCTGGGCTCCGACCCGGCGATTGACGGGGTACACGATGCGCTGGAGAACCTGCGCGCGCTGCTGAAGTAGTCTGTTGTAACGTCGCAACGCTGAAGACACCACCCGCCAAGCGGGTGGTGTTTTGTTGTTTCGAAGGGATTCCCGCACCAGATTCCAGTATTTCGGCCGGGTGCATTGGCGTTTCCCCAGGTCCCGAATTGTGCGCGCGGGAATGTGGTGCGCAGGACACTGTCATCGGGCTCACGTACACATTAGGTGCTGCGTAGGTTAAGATTTGGTGCGTGACTACAGCTCAAACTCGCCCTGTTCTTGTTGTTGATTTCGGTGCGCAGTACGCGCAGCTCATTGCGCGTCGTGTGCGTGAGGCGCACGTGTTTTCCGAAGTCGTTCCGTCCACGATCTCCGCTGCGGAGGTGAAGGAGAAGCAGCCGCTGGCGCTTGTCCTGTCCGGCGGCCCGTCGTCCGTGTATGAGGATGGCGCCCCGCAGTTGGACCCTGAGATTTTCGAGTTGGGGATTCCGATCTTCGGCATCTGCTACGGCTTCCAGGTGATGACGCAGGCGCTCGGCGGCAAGGTTGAGCAGACCGGCGCCCGTGAGTACGGCCGCACGGCGATGAACGTCAAGGGCGGCGTGCTGCACGCCGACTTGCCGGAGGAGCACAAGGTGTGGATGAGCCACGGCGATTCGGTGACGCAGGCTCCGGAGGGCTTCGAGGTCACCGCGTCTTCGAAGGGTGCGCCGGTCGCCGCGTTCGAGAACGTGGAGCGCAAGTTCGCCGGTGTGCAGTACCACCCGGAGGTGATGCACTCGCCGCACGGCCAGGAGGTGCTGACGCGCTTCCTCACCGAGATTGCTGGTCTGGAGCAGAACTGGACGGCATCCAATATTGCGGAGCAGCTCATTGAGCAGGTTCGCACCCAGGTTGGGGACGGCTACGCCATCTGTGGTCTGTCCGGTGGTGTGGACTCGGCTGTTGCTGCGGCGCTGGTGCAGCGTGCGATCGGGGACCGCCTGACCTGTGTGTTCGTGGACCACGGCCTGCTGCGTCAGGGTGAGCGCGAGCAGGTGGAGAAGGACTTCGTCGCCGCGACCGGCGCGAAGCTGGTCACCGTGGACGAGCGCAAGGCCTTCCTGGACAAGTTGTCTGGTGTGACCGAGCCGGAGGCCAAGCGCAAGGCGATCGGTGCGGAGTTCATCCGTTCCTTCGAGCGCGCTGTGGCTGATGTGTTGTCGGACCACAAGGTTGATTACCTGGTGCAGGGCACGCTGTACCCAGACGTCGTGGAGTCTGGCGGCGGCGCCGGCACCGCGAACATTAAGAGCCACCACAACGTCGGCGGCCTGCCGGACGACGTCGAGTTCGAGCTGGTCGAGCCGCTTCGTCTGCTGTTTAAGGACGAGGTCCGCGCGGTCGGCCGCGAGCTGGGCCTGCCTGAGGTGATCGTGAACCGTCAGCCGTTCCCGGGCCCGGGCCTGGGCATCCGGATCATCGGTGAGGTCACCGAGGAGCGCCTGGAAACCCTGCGCGCTGCTGACGCGATTGCTCGCGAGGAGCTGACCAAGGCTGGACTGGATGACCAGATTTGGCAGTGCCCGGTTGTGCTGCTGGCCGATGTGCGTTCGGTTGGTGTGCAGGGCGATGGCCGCACCTACGGCCACCCAATTGTGCTGCGCCCTGTCGCATCTGAGGACGCGATGACCGCGGACTGGGTACGCATCCCGTACGAGACGCTGGAGGTCATCTCGACCCGCATCACCAACGAGGTGGCGGATGTCAACCGCGTGGTGCTGGACGTGACCTCCAAGCCGCCGGCCACCATCGAGTGGGAGTAAGTCAGTTTCTTTCGCCCGCGTCCTCGCGGGCGTAGTACGCGGACACGGATCCGACGCGCTGCGACACGTTAATCGTGAGTAGTGCGCTGTCTGTGTTCGCGTTTTGTCGTTCTTCGGGGCATGCGGCCTCGCCGATGTTCACCTTGCAGTTGATGTCGACGGGGACGTTTTCCGGCAGGATGATATCGGTGCTGCCGATGTTGTTCGCAATGTTGACCGTTTTCGGCTCACTCAGCGGTTCGAGATCGGTGAAGTCGATGTAGGACTCGCCGATGAAGTCGGGGGTGCCCATTGGGTCTGGTAGCTCGTCGACGTCGTACACGGTGATGTACGCGCTGCCGAAGCGGCTGTAATTGCCAAGTCGCACTTCGCTGGTGGCCCCCAGCGCAAACACTGTTGCCGTTGTCAGCACCAGCGTGACGGGGATCCACAGCCAGTAGCGCTTCTTTGGTCGCGCACGCTCCGGCGCTGGCTCGGTTGGTTCGGGTAGGTGCCACAGCCCGGGTGCCGCGCCGAGCGGGTCCCACGCGGGTGGCGTGCCAGGATGCTCGTAGCCTTCGGACACGGTGAGGTGCGAGGTGTCCACGGTGGGGCCTTCGCTTGTCGGCGCCTCCTCGGGGTTCATTGCCAGCAGTCCTGCCGGGGGCTCGGGTCGGCGCTGGTGAGCGAGGTACCAGCCGAGCGAGAACAACACGAACGTAACGAGCACCCCGTTGAGATCGCCTGCGGCTGAGACAGATGGGAAGAAGACCACTAGGCCAAGCAGCAGCCACCAACCGGTGCTGCGGTCCTTCTTCTCCGGTTCGGTGAGTTGTTCTTTCGGCGTGATAATTGCGTTCCACGGGCTGCGGGTCATGCCGAAGCGTGGCATGTTGATCCAGCACAGCAGGTAGAGGAAGAGGCCACCACCGAATATGAGTGCAAGTGCTACGAAGATAACGCGGATCAGTGTCGGGTCGATTTGGTAGCGGGCGCCGATGCCTTCGCAGACGCCGCCGATGGCAGCCTTGCCGCCCTGGTCCTTTGGGATGCGGGGTGGGCGGGTCTCCCACATGCGCTTCAGTGTGTTGGTTTCCATGTCTTTATTGTCCCGTGGTGGGCCCGCGGGCGGTATCGGGAATGACCCTGATTTTTGATTTCAGGGTTTACCCCGATGTGCCCAAGGAACTGTGCGTGTAAAGATGAGTGCATGTCTGCTTTGTATCCCCGGCTGACCCGGGACCCGTCCCGCCGCGTCATTGCGGGTGTGGCTTCTGGCGTGGCGGGACACCTTGGGGTGGATGTGCGGTGGGTGCGGCTGTTTTTTGTTGTCGCCAGTTTCGCCGGTGGGCTGGGGGCGTTACTGTACTCGGGCTTGTGGATGTTCACCCCGGTTGCCGAGAGCACCGAGCCTCGGCAGCGTCCTGGAGCGCTGGATGTTTTCCTCGTGTTGGTGGGGTTTGTGGGCGCGCTGCTGTCCTTGCAGGGCTCCTCGGGTGTTGGATCGGCTGTGCTGTTCGTGGTTGGCGTACTCATAGTGGGTGCGATTATCGCGTTGCAGGCCTACGACCGCGGTACGGCCTCATGGAAGAACCTCGCGGCGCTGTCCTTGGGAGCGCTGCTCGTGATGGGTGGGGTGCTGGCGGTAGCGCTGATGGGGGAAAGCAGCGGGGTCGCCGGTGTGGTTGTCTCTGTGCTGGTGACGGTGCTGGGGGTGGCGGTGCTGGTGGTGCCGTTGATTACGAAGTTGGCGAACTCGCTCGTCGCGGAGCGTGAACAGAAGGCGGTGGCGGACCAGCGCGCGGAGATCGCCTCCCGCTTGCATGACTCGGTGCTGCAGACCTTGGCGCTGATTCAGCGCCAGGCGGGTGACCCGGACGAGGTGGTTCGGCTTGCCCGTGGCCAGGAGCGTGAGCTTCGCGCCTGGCTGTTCGACGATACCGTGTCCAACCACACCACCACCTTCGCCGCGTTGCGCAAGGCTGCTGGCGAGGTGGAGGACGCCTATGGGGTCGTGATTCAACCGGTCACGGTGGGAGACGACTTTCCTTTCGACAAGCGCACCGAAGCGGTCGTGCTCGCCGCCCGGGAGGCGATGGTCAACGCCGCAAAGCATGCGGGGGTGGACACGATCGACGTCTACGCGGAGCACCTCGCGGGCAGGCTCGAGGTGTTCGTGCGCGACCGGGGTGCCGGCTTCGACCCGGAGGCGGTGCCGGCGGACCGGCACGGGCTGCGCGATTCCATCGTGGGGCGGGTTGAGCGGGTTGGGGGAGAGGCGCACGTGGTGTCGTCGATAGGCAATGGCTCCGAGATCGAACTAGCGTTAGACCTATGACGCGCGTGTTTCTCGTAGACGACCACTCGGTGTTTCGGGCCGGAGTGAAGGCCGAACTGGCTGCCGCAGGCGACGGCCAGCTGGACATCGTCGGTGAGGCTGGCACGGTCGCCGAGGCGGTGCGAGGGATCGAGCAGACACAGCCCGACGTCGTGCTTCTCGACGTCCACATGCCCGACGGCGGCGGCCTCGCAGTGCTGAAGCGTGCACCCGGCCCGGCGTACTTGGTGCTCAGCGTGTCCGACGCCGCCGAAGACGTCATTGCCCTAATCCGCGCGGGCGCCCGCGGGTACGTGACCAAGAACATCGCGGGCGCGGAGCTCACGGAGGCCATCGAGCGGGTACGCGGCGGGGACGCGTACTTCTCGCCGCGCCTGGCGGGGTTCGTGCTTGATGCGTTTGCGAGCAGGCCTGTCGTCGAGGAGGACGACCCGGCGGTGGACTCGCTGACCCGGCGCGAACTCGAGGTGCTGCGCCTGCTGGCGCGGGGCTACACGTACAAGGAGATCGCGCAGCGCCTGTTCATTTCCGTGAAGACGGTGGAGACGCATGCGTCGAGTATTTTGCGTAAGACGCAGACCTCGAACCGCCACCAGTTGACCCGGTGGGCGGTTGCGCGCGACCTGGGCTAGCGTACACCTACCTGCCGCAGCAGCGACTGTGCGGTTTTGTCTGTTTCCTGCAGTATGCGCGGGTCGGTGCCGGGCATTGGGGAGATGGTGGTGTCTGCCCACTGCTTGCCGGTGGGGATGCCTGCGATGTGCAGGCGCGGGTCCAGGGTGCCGTCGGGGTGGATGGTGCGGCGGGTATCTGCGTCGGTTTCGGGGGAGCCAGTGGGCGTGCCGAAGGGCGCGAAGGGGCGGATGCGCTCGCTTTCCAACAGTGACGCGGTCAGTGGGTCGGCTGCGCGGGTGATGTTGGGGGACGGCAGGAAGGCGTCTGCGAGGGTGTCCGCGGTGACGGTGCGCTCGGCGCTGGTGGCCGTGAAGTGTGTGCCCGATTGCGTGACGGTTGGGGTTGGGCCGAGCAGGGTGACCAGGCCGGCGTCGATAAGCGCGAGGAGCTCGCGGGAGCGGAACATCGGAGGACCGGAGCCGACCATCTGGCCGAACGCCATGTAGTCGGAGAGCGCGCCGCGCTGGTCCTCCGGGGTACCACGGCCGTTCTCGACGGCGATGGCGGTCGGTTTGCGGCCTGCGGAGATCACCCACAGGGCGGACTTGATGGGGGAGTCGTGGGCGGCGACGGCCTCGGCGATGTCGCGGGCCAGGGCGTCGGCGATGACGCAGTTCAGGCTCTCGGCGTCGAGGCCGTCACACCCGGCCAGGGGGTCGATCCAGTAGGAGATGTCGAAGGGCTCGGTGGTGGCGTCGGCAAGGGCGTCGTTGAGCGCGCGGGCGCAGGGCAGGAGGCTGGTGCGAGTGGCGGCGCCGGCGAGTGGTGCGGCGTCGATGCGCGAGATGATGTCCGCAAGCGGGATGCGCAGGGCGTCGGGGCGTACGCGCGCAAGCGTGGTGTAGTAGGCGGCGTAGGAGTCGCGGATGAGGGCAGGCCAAAGCTGCTCGCCGAAGCTGAGTGTTGTGGCGTCGCTGTGCTGCTCGATCGCGGCGCGCAGTCGCGAGAGGTCGGCCTTGGGCGGCAGCGAGTGGTACTCGGATTTCGGCAGGTAGGGGTAGCCGCGACCCGAGGTGACCACGAGGTGAGGCTCGGCGCCGCTGGGTTCGTAGCGCAGCCCGGAGCGGGTGTCTGCGGGCACGAAGCGGCCGCCACGGTTGATGGTGCTCAGCGCCATGAGGTCGAAAAAGCCCATGCCAAGCCCGCGCACGATTGCGGTTTCGCCAGCGACCAGCGTGTCGACGTCCTGTTCCACCGGGTTGCCGGGCTGAATCCAGTGCCCGCGGAAAGCCACCGGGTGCTCTGGGACGACCCAGCCCGTGGCGAGCACGGTGGCGTCGGCGTGGACGGTGGTGCCGTCCTCAAGCGTGATGGCGTCGCGGCCGTTCTCGGCGGTGATGCGCTGCGCGCGGGAGCGGTGGTTGGTGACGGTCACGTGTTCGGGGAGCTGCGCCAGCGCGACCGTGAGGACCCAGTGGAGGTACTCGCCGTACAGCGCGCGGGATGGGTTGGACTCCGGGCGGGTGGCAGCCAGCTCCGCGCCGAAGTCGGCGGTGACGTGGTCGGGGGTTGGGTGGGCGTCGAAAAGTGATTGCTTGGTGGCGGACACGGCGTCGCGCTCGCCGCGCAGGAGCTGGATCCACTCGTACATGGTCGGGCCCTCGAGTACGGGGGCGGTGACGGTCGCGCCGGGTTCGGTGAAGAGGGTGACGGCGCCGGCCAGCGTGTTCATGCACAGCGTGTGGGTTTGTGTGGTGTCCCAGACGCGCCCGGCGCCGTGCTGGGCGTCGTCGATGAGGTGGATTGTCAGCGGCTGGTTGGAATTAGATTCGTTGAGCGTGGCGGCGACGCGTTCGATGATGGAAATGCCGCGTGGACCTGCGCCGACGATGGCGATTGCTGGCTGCACTGTGTGTTCCTTCCTGTTGCGACAGTGACCGTTTAGACTGCTTAGTCTAGACGTATGAGACCGCTCCGTCTAATCTGTGTTAGCGTTATCGCTCATCGAAGGGAGAACAGTGAAGCACACACGTCGAACGCAGGCCGGAGCGCTGCTTGCGGCTACCACGCTACTCGGGTTATGCACCGCATGTGCAGGACAAACAGAGCAAAGCGGGGACATGCAGGCAATCACGTACCTGGAGCCGAACTGGTTTACCTCGCTCTATCCGCCTGCGGCCGGGTTCTACCCGAATGGTGGCGTCGTGAATCAAATAACAGACAGACTGCTCTATCAGGACCCGGAGACGCTCGAGCTGCACCCGTGGATCGCCACGAAGCTGCCGGAGATCAACGAGGACGCGACGGTATACACGTTCGACATCCGCACCGACGTCACCTACTCCGACGGCTCGCCGCTCACCGCGGAGAACGTCGTGGCCAACTTCGACCTCTACGGCAAAGGCGACAAGGAGCGGCTGCTCAACGCCTCCGAGCAGATCTCGAACTACGACTACGGCGAAGTCATCGACGAAGACACGGTGCGATTCCACTTCACCGCACCCTCGCCGGGGTTCGAGCAAGCGGTCTCCGTGTACAACGCCGGGCTGCTTTCCGACGCCACCCTGGCGCTCGACAACGAGTCCTTCGGGCCGGGCAGCGCCCACAACATCATCGGCTCCGGCCCGTTCGTCATCGCCGGTGAGGAGCTGGGCACCTCCATCGAGCTGCGGGCGCGCGAGGACTACGACTGGGCACCGCCCATCCTCGAACACCAGGGCCGCGCCCGGCTGGACAGCGTGACGTACCGGCTCGCCGCCGAAGAGGCGATGCGCACCGGCGCGGTCCTATCCGGGCAGGCGGACATCGTGCGCGACGTGACTGCGTCCGCCGAGCGCCACCTGAAAGACCGCGGCGTGCAGATTGTCTCCCGCGGCACGAACGCGATGAACAACCAGATCGCGATGCGCCCGCAGCACCCGTACCTGCAGGACATCCGGGTGCGCCGCGCGATCACGCACAGCGTGGACCGCGAAGAGCTGCTGCGCATCCTGTTCTCTGACTCCTACCCGCTGGCGACCTCGAGCGTGGCCGCCACCGGCTTGGGCTACAAGAACCAGGGCGACGCCTACACATACGACCCGGAGCTTGCCCGGCAGCTCCTCGATGAGGCCGGGTGGGTCGTGGGTGGCGACGGCATCCGCGTCAAGGACGGGGAGCGTCTGCACCTGACCGTCAACTACGCGCAGACCCAGCCGCGCGCCCGCGAAGTGATGACGATGGTGCAGTCCAACCTGCGCGACATCGGCATTGAGCTCTCCGTGCTCTCCGGCGACCGTTCGACGCAAAACGTGGCGTCGAAGGACCCGAACAAGGTGCAGCTCTACCACACGATGGTCGGCCGGGCGGACTACGACGCCATCGAGTCGCACTACGCGGTCGGGCGCCGAGACTCCTTCATTAACCAGGATGAAAACGACAACGTGATCGACCAGCACCTCGAAGACCTGCTGCAGACCGTGGTCTCCACACCCGACGACGCCGGCCGGGCCCGCGCAGTGGAAGCCGTCCAAGATTACGTCACTGAGCAGGCCTACACGCTGCCGCTGTTCGAAGAACCACAGGTATACGCCGTCAGCCCACGTCTGTGCGGGTTCGGCGTGGAAGCCGTTGCACGCCCTGCGCTCTATAGCGCCTACCTCCAGGAAGGGGATACGCCATGCCGTACATCGTAAAGCGGGTAGGCCAAGCACTGATCGTGCTGCTGCTGACCTACACTCTCGCATTCTTTCTGCTTTCGGCTCTGCCATCCGACGGTGTCATGGCCCGCTACGCTGACCCGGCACTGGGACTCAGCCAGGCTGAGATTGAGGCGATCCGTTCGGAGATGGGCGTCGATAAGCCGTTGCTTACGCAGTACGTGGCGACGCTGACGGGTCTGTTCACCGGCAGTCTCGGCTACTCCGTGCGCACTGGTACGCCGGTGGGCCAGCTCATCGCCGACGCCCTGCCGCATACGCTGGCGTTGGCCGCGACCTCGGTCGGGCTCGCGATCATCGTGGCACTCATCACCGCATTCGTCGCGACGCTGCCCGGCGCCGGGCGCATCGGCGCGCTGTTTCGCGCGGTGCCCTCCCTGATGGTGTCGCTGCCAGGGTTCTGGATCGCGATCGTGCTGCTGCAGCTCGTGTCCTTCGAGCTCGGCTGGATCAACGTGATTGCGCCGGGCCCGCTCGAGGGGCTCGTGCTGCCGACGCTCACGCTGTCCGTCCCGATGGCGGCCCCGCTCGCGCAGGTGCTGATCCGCTCCATCGACGAGGTGCAGCGCAGCCCATTCGTGCAGGTGGCGCGTGCGCGCGGCGCGAGCGAGACCCGCATCTTCTGGTCCGACGTGCTGCGAAACGCGCTGCTCCCAGCGCTGACCATGGCTGGTTTGCTCTTCGGCGAGCTCGTCGGTGGTGCTGTGGTGACGGAAACCGTCTTCGGGCGTACGGGGTTGGGCTCCATGGTGGTCACCGCCGTGTCGAACCGCGACACGCCGGTGCTGCTGGGCGTAGTCCTCATCGCGGCGGTGGCGTACGTGACCATCAACCTCATCATTGACCTGCTCTACCCGGTGCTTGACGTGCGGCTGCGCACCGCCGGCGGACCGTTTGCCGCAACACCGAAGCAGTACGCCAGCCAGTCCGCCGACGCCATCGACGTGCGGGCAATCGAAACGGGACGGGAGTAGCAACCATGCGAACGACGAATTGGAAACAGCATTGGAAACAACCAGGCACGGTTCTCGCACTGCTCGTGCTGCTGCTTGCGTGCGCGTGGGCCCTGCTGCCGGGCATATTTGCCACGCACGACCCATACAAGGGCGTCGACGTGGCCCTTGCAGCGCCGAGCGCGGAGCACTTCTTCGGCACCGACGCCGTGGGGCGCGACGTGTACTCGCGCGTGGTCTACGGCGCGCGCCAGTCGCTGCTCGGCGCGGTGATCGCGGTGGCGGTCGGGCTGGTGTTCGGCACGCTGATTGGCCTGGTGGCGGGCGCGCTGCGAGGCAAAGTCGACACCGTACTGATGCGGATCGTGGACGTCCTGCTCGCTATCCCAGGCATCCTGCTGTCTCTGTCCATCATCATCGTGCTGGGCTTCGGCTCGCTGCAGGCCGCGTTCGCCGTCGGTATGACCACGGTGGCGACGTTCGCCCGCCTCGCCCGCTCGCAGGTGATGCAGGTTGTCGGTGCCGACTTCGTAGAGGCCGCCTACGGTTCAGGTGCGACGAAGTCCCAGGTGCTGGTGCGCCACATCCTGCCGAACTCGCTCACCCCGGTCATCGCGCTGGCGGCCCTGCAGTTCGGCACGGCGATCCTGCAGCTGTCCATCCTCGGGTTCCTCGGCTACGGTGCCCCGCCGCCGATCCCGGAGTGGGGCCTCATCATCGCCGAAGGCCGCGACTTCATGGCCACCGCCTGGTGGATCATCGTCCTGCCCGGCGTGGCGATCATCGCCACCGTCATGAGCGCGAACCACCTGTCCCAACTCATTCGTACGGAGGCCTAACCCATGCAACCCCTGCAACCTTTACTTGAAGTACGTGGCCTGACCGTCGCGTACGGCAATCAGCCGCCATCGGCGCAAGACGTGTCCTTTTCCGTCGCGCCTGGCAAACTCACCGCGATCGTGGGGGAGTCCGGCTCTGGCAAGACGACCTCGGTGATGGCGACTCTGGGACTCCTCGGCGGGTCCGCGCGGGTGCTGGACGGCGCAGTCTATTTCCAAGGCAAGGACATCACGCAGTTGTCTCCGCGGCAGTGGCGTCAGCTGCGCGGTGCGAAGATTGGCTTGGTGCCGCAGGACCCGAACAATTCGCTCAACCCGCTCAAGCCCGTCGGGGCCTCGATCGAGGAGGCGATGGCGGTCCACGGTATTGGCACAGCCGCCTCCCGTCGCGCACGCGCGCTGGAGCTCATGGAGGCCGTCGGCATCGACGACCCGCAGCGCCGCCACGGCCAGTACCCGCACGAGCTCTCGGGCGGGATGAAGCAGCGCGTGCTCATCGCAGCAGCCATCGCGCCCGAGCCGCAGGTACTGATCGCCGACGAGCCGACGTCCGCCCTGGATGTGACCGTGCAGGAAAAGGTGCTGGACGTGCTCGACGAGATGCGTGAGCGCCTCAACCTCGGCATCGTGCTGATCACGCACGACTTGGCGGTGGCGGGTGACCGTGCCGACGACGTGGTGATTATGCAGCGCGGCGTCGTCGTGGAGGAAGGCCCCGCCGCGGAGGTGCTCGCCGACCCGCAAGAGGAGTATTCACAGCGCCTGCTTGCCGACGCCCCTTCGCTCGCCGTCGCGAACGCCTACCACCGGCCAGCGCCAGACGGCGACGTGCTGGTGCGCGTGGATCACCTGCGCCAGGAGTATGGGGACTTCGTGGCCGTCAACGACGTCTCCTTCGAAGTGAAGCGAGGGTCCACGCACGCGATTGTGGGCGAGTCCGGCTCCGGGAAGACCACGACCGGGCGGGCTATCTCCCTGTTCCGGGATCCGACGAGCGGCAGCGTCACCATCGGCGGCAACGTCGTGACCGGCGTCGACGACGCCGCCCGCCGGAGGCTGCGCTCCACGGTGCAGCTGGTGCACCAGAACCCGTTTTCTTCCCTGAACCCTAAAATGACGGTGGAGGCCATCGTGGCCGAGCCGGTTCGGAACCTGACGGGGGCGTCGAAACGCGAGGCGCGCGCGAAGGCGCACGAGGTGCTGGCGCGCGTGGCGCTGGACCCGCAGCAGTTCGCGCGGCGCACCCCGTCGCAGCTTTCCGGCGGGCAGCGCCAGCGCGTTGCCATTGCGCGTGCGCTCGTGGTGGAGCCGGAGCTCGTCGTGTTCGATGAGGCGGTTTCCGCGCTCGACGTGACGGTGCAGGCGCAGATCCTCCGGCTGCTGGAAGACCTGCAGCAAGAGCTGGGCCTGACCTATATCTTTATTTCCCACGATTTGGCGGTGGTGCGCCAGGTTTCGGACACGGTCAGCGTGCTCAGCCGTGGTACCCAGGTGGAGTACGGCCCGACGGACGACGTCTTCCAGTGGCCGCGCCACGAAGTGACAAAGAACCTGATCCATGCAATCCCGGGCGCGCGCTTCCGCGCCCGGCAGTTAGGAGAATTTAGTGTCTAACATCATCGATACGCTTGCCGACGCCTCTCCGGAACTCGCGCGCCTTCGCAGGCGCCGCCCGGAAGCAGTCGAGAACGCAGAGCTCACGTTTACGGCCCTCTTCGAGCCTGACGACGAGGGCGACGTGCCACTGGCCTGGCGCTATGGTGTCGCCGCGTTCGTGGCAGGGCTGACCGGCTTGCCTACCGCGAGTGCGTTCTACCGGGAGTTGCTCGAGGACCTCGAAGACCAAGCCCCCGGCCTAGCCGAGGCCGTCGACGCCGCCATCGCGCGCGGTGCATCCGAGGGGCCGTACTGGCACGGCGACTTCGTCCTGTTCGGTGACGTCATTGGGGAGGCGTCCGAGCAGTTCGCCGCTGCCCTGGACTTCGCACACCTGCTGGTCTTCCACCCGAAGGATTCCACCGCCGCAGCGATCGGTCACCTGCAGACCTCCGGGTGGAGCGACAACGGCATCGTCACGTTGGGGCAGCTCATCGCGTTCGTGGCGTTCCAGTTGCGCGTCGTGCACGGCGTGCGGGTGCTCGGCGGGGTTGACGCTGGTGGAGCGCAGCGGGCGTCGATTAGCGGGCGCGCGCACGGCGTGGCTGACCCCGGCTGGGAGCCCGGGCCGCGCACCTTGTTGCCCGAGGTCGTGGCGCCGACGAAGTTCGTGGAGCACTCCCTGGGCTGGCGCGCGTGGGTGCCCAGCCTGGACAAGTCCGAATTCACCGAGGTGCACCGCGACGCGCTGCTCAAGCCCGAGCGAATCGATATGGAGTACTTCCGGCTGCTCGCGCGTGACCCTGCGGTGCTCAAGGCTCGCACCCTGACTGACCTGGACATTTTCTACAACACCGACGGCGGGCTGGGGCGCGCCGAGCGCGAACTCGCCGCGACCGTGGTCTCCCGTCTCAACGGGTGCGAGTACTGTGCTTCCGTGCACCAGGGGCGCGCGAAGCAGGAAGGCGGCGACGCCGAGGCGATCTCCCGGCTCCTTGCCGAAGGCGTGACCGCGGACCTGGGCACCCCGCTGTGGAACGCGCTGCGCGACGCCGCCGTGGCGCTCACACACACGCCGATCGCGTTCTCGCAACAACATGTCGAAGCCCTCCGCGAGGCCGGCTGCGGCGAGCTCGAGATCCTCGACCTGATCAACTCGGCGGCGTTCTTCAACTGGGCCAACCGCCTCATGCTCAGTCTCGGTGCGGCTGACGTACCGAAGCGCTACCGCTAGCGCTTCTGGATGGGCGCTGCGGGCGCGTATGCGAGGCGCCGCGTGCCGTCGACGTGCGGCATGAGCACCCACGCCACCACAAACAGCCCACCCGCAAGCAGCGCCAGCCCCCAGCCGGGCAGCGGCGCGATCAGCGGGCTCAGCATGATTGCGAGCCACCACAGCATCAGCGGCACCACCATGCTGAGCGACGGCACCTGCGAGACGTTGCGGCTGCGCGCAAACTCGGCCATAGCCTTGCGGTACGGGTGCGCCCGGGTGGTGAAGCGGGCAACGAGCACCGCGGCGAGAGCAATGCCGACTTTCGCGGCTGCGGGCAGCGGTGCAGCCATCACGCTTATCGACGCCGCTACGCACCCCGCCGCCACAGCCCGCACAATGGGTGGCGTGGGAATTGGGGTGACGCGGTTGCGGAAGTCTGCGTAATACATAGGGCAGAGCGTACCGCATAGAGGCCTGCCTTGTGGCGCTACTATTCGAAATAGTGTTCGACCTTTACTGTTGCTCGTGTCGGGGGTGCGGTGCATACTTACATGCATGAATGGAACACCTATTCGCTTGCGTGAGTTTGCCTCGGACGGTGGCGGACAGCTCAGCAAAGCTGAGCAGATTGCGCAACTCCGAGCGCAATTAGCCGAGCTCGACGGTGGTGCTGTGCAGGAGCCGATCGGGAGCGAGGGTGTTGTTCCGCTGTCTGCAGAGTTGGCGCGCGTGCTCCCGAACGGGGGTTTGCCAAGACGGCAAGTCACACAGGTGAGCGATACGCCGTCGCTTATCGTAGAGATCCTGCGGCAGGTCACGGAAGCCGGAGGATACGTGGCCGTGGTGGGGTGGCCGGAGTTGTCCTACGCAGAGCTCTCGGAGCAAGCGCTGCGCAGAACCGTAGCGGTTCCGGAACCGGGGATGGACGCCATGCACGCCGCAGGGGTGCTCGCCGAGGGGCTAGACGTGGTGGTGCTACACACCCGAAGCGAAATCCAGTACACGCCCGCCCAGGCACGCCCACTGCTTGCCCGCGTGCGCGTCGGGGAGGCGGCGATGCTGTGTGTGAACGCGACGGTGCCTTCGCCTGCATTGCGCATGAGCGCGGACATTGCTAGCTTCCACGGCATCGGGCGCGGTCGTGGGCGCATCGCAGGCATTGACCTGGAGGTGTCCGCGCACGCGAAAGGCTGGAAGCGGCCACCGGCACTGCTGACGCTTGGGGCCGCGACGGGCGGTGTCACGCACTTGAAGGCGGTGCCCTCATGAGGGTTGCGGCGCTCTGGTTCCCGGATTGGCCCGTGCAAGCAGCCAAGCTCGAAGCCGAGGACACGCTGGAGGAACCGATCGCGATCGCGGTGCAGCACCGTATCAAGGTGTGTTCGCAGGAGGCGCGGCGCGCCGGGGTCCGTCGCGGGATGCGGGTGCGCAACGCGCAGGCCGTCGCGCCTGAGCTGACGGTGGTGGAGGACAACCCGGAGCGCGACGGCCGCACGTTCAGCGCGCTCGCGGGATCCCTGGATGACGTGGCGGCCTCCGTGGAGGTGCTGCGCCCTGGCCTGGTGGTTGCGGACCTCGCCGCGGCGGCGAAGTTCCACGGCGATGAAGATACGGCGCTTGAGATGCTTCTCGACGCCGCCGCACGCCACGGCATCGACGTCATGGCAGGGGCGGCGGACGAGATCGCCACCGCGGTGATCGCCACCCGGAGCTCGCACGTGGTTGCAGCGGGGGAGTCGGCGCAGTTCCTTGCAGTACAGCCGCTTCGGGTGCTCACCGCCGAGACAGCACTCGGCACGGACCCGGAAACGGTCCGTACCCTGGGCCAGCTGGGCATCCAGACGCTGGGGCAGCTCGCGCAGCTGCCGGCCTCTGCCGTGATGACTCGCTTCGGGGTCGCAGGCATCCACCTCCACCGGATCGCCAGTGCGGCCCCGGACCGGCGCGTCGCCCCGGAGCTACCCGTGGAGGACTTCGCCGTCGAGATGACGCCGGAGGAACCGATTGAGCGCGTCGACGCTGCCGCGTTCGCCGCCCGCGCGCTCGCGGCCACGCTGCACCAGCGCCTCAAGGGGGCCGGGGTGCACTGCCTCCGGCTGAAAATCTCCGCCGAGCTTGTCGACGCCGCCCGGGTCGAGCGCGTGTGGCGCACCCGGGAAGCGCTAACGGAGGCTGGCACCGCTGACCGGGTGCGCTGGCAGCTCGACGGCTGGCTCACCAACGGGGGCGCAGGGCCGATCGCCTCGCTCATGCTGGAACCACTTGAGCTTGCGCAGCCCGACGTGGTGGGGGAGCTGTGGTCCGACGGGGCGTCGGACGAGGGGGCGCGGCGCGTGATCGAGCGGGTGCAGTCCCAGCTCGGAATGGAGGCGGTGCTGCAGCCGGTCGCGGTTGGAGGTCGCGGCGTGGCCGAGCGTATTCAGCTGGTGCCCTATGGGGAGGTGCCGCCGCAGGGCCGCGGGGCGTTCGTCGGCGCCGTTCCGTCACCACTTCCAGCCCGGCTCGGCGGTGGGATCGAACACCCGTCATCGCGGGTGCAGCTGCTGGACAGCGCCGACCAGCCGATACTGCTCAATGCCGAAGTCCTGCTCAGCGGCCAGCCGACAACGCTAGTGTGGGGCAAGCGCTGCTACGACATCACCGCGTGGGCAGGGCCTTGGCCCGTTGACGAAGAGTGGTGGGGTGCTCATCCGACCCGGCTTGCGCGCCTCCAGGTGTTGGGCCACGACCAGGCGGCAGAAACAGGGGAGCGTGGGTGGCTGTTGGTGTGGCACCGGCAGCGATGGAGCGTCGAGGCGCTCTACCACTAGGTGTTAGGACTGCACGATGTCGACGACCAGGCGCAGCGGGTGCTCCAGAATCTGCACCGAATACGGCAGGTCAGAGCGCAGCCCTACGACCACGCGGCTGCGACCCTCGTAGGTGCCGGCGTTGACGACGTCGATAATGTTGCCGGTCTCTGCCGGGGTATCTACCTTGATCTGGTCCGCGTCCAGGCCAAGTTCGTAGGGGTAGACGGTGCCGTCGATGTTGATATTGAGGAACGCGTTGCCAGTCACCTTCAGTGGTTTGCCGGTGATCTCCTGCATCGGGGTGGAGGTGTAATCCACGAACCAGCCCGGCTCGCCCTTGCCGACGAGGTCCACGACAACGCGGTCGAACCCCTCGTGGGTGCCCACACGCACGCCAGCCACGGCGAGCTGAGCAGGCGCGGAAGGCCGCTGAGTCTTCGGGCTCGCGTTCGCGGTACCGAGCGGGCGCAGCTGCGTCGTTGATGGCGCAGCATGCATCGAGCCGACGCGGGTCGCGGCCTGGTCCTGAGCAGGAGAAGACACGCACCCAGCGAGCATGGCGCCAGCAATACAGGGCGTCAGCGCCGCAACGGCGAACTTCGGTAAGGGAAACACGCAAATTACCGTAGCCAGAACGAATCTCGAAGAGCAAAGCAGAACGGCAAAAAATCAAAAAGGTTATCAAAATGTTAACTGCCCGACTCGGCCCGGTTTAGGTATACCTAATCAATCGGGAAATTTTCGCTACAGTAGGTGACATGACTACAGCCCATGCACGCACACTCTGCTCCGATACGGACAGTGAGCCGCTGCCGGGTACCGCGAAACCCGGCTCGACCTACGTTTTGTTTGAGTGGCCACACAAGTGGAGCCACGACGTACTCGACGGCGACACCTTCGGGGACGAACTGACCGAAAAGTTGAAAGCGCACATGCAGCGCTACAACGCCACCTTGCTGCTCATCCGCCACCCAACGAGGGAAGGCCGCCAGATTGAAGACCACCACGTCTACCTGGTCTTCGCCGACCAAGCAGCAACCGAGGTGCTGCACGTCGATGGGCCTGAGGCGATCCTGGATCTCGACCTGTCAGGCCCAGGGCAAAACAGCGCCAAGTCGCGTACGAAACCGCTGGTCCTGGTCTGTACCCACGCGAAGCGCGACATGTGCTGCGCCATCAAGGGTCGCCCCATCGTCAACGAGCTCGTAGAGAAGTACCCGTTTGGGCAGGGCAACGACGTGGTGTGGGAAACCTCGCACATCAAGGGGCACCGTTTTGCCGCCACGATGCTGCTCATGCCGTGGGCGTACAGCTTTGGCCGAATGAACCTTGAGGCTACTGAGGCCATGCTTGAAGCTGCGATGCGCGGCGAGTACTTCGTGCCGGGCAACCGCGGCCGCGGCACCTTCAGCCCGGTAGGTCAGGTGGCGGAAGTGGACGTCGCAACGCAGCTCGCCACCCGAGGGGACAAGGTGCGCTACGGCCAGCTCGAAGTCACCGCCGAGCGTATCGACGGCCCCTCCGCCCACGTCACCGTCACCGACACCGCGACCGACACTGCCTACGAGGTGACGTTGGAACAGCGCGACGTTGATGCCGTGATGGCATCATGCGGGAAGGACCCGAAGCCCGGCAAGAGCTGGGTCGCAGTCGGGCGCTCCTAGATGTAGCTGGGCAGCACGTCTGCCACCCTGTTGATGACGTGGTCGGTGCGCTGCTGCACTTCGGCGGGCGAGTGGTGGAAGCTGTGTGAGTGATCTGCGATCTCGTGCATGGACAGGTCATTCCACGAGTCGCCGAAGGTGTACAGCTCGATGTCTTCGCGTGGGACGTCGAGGAGCTGCAACAGGTCCTGGATGCCTGCGCCCTTCGTGCGACCGGGCGCCATGATGTCGATGAAGTCCTGGTTCTGCGCTACCGATACATGCGGCAGCGCGCGCGTCCACTCGTAGACTTCGGCGCGAAGCGCTTCGTTGGCTGGGATCCACAAGGGGACGACGGCGAACTCGTGGTGGGGAATGTCGGCCGTCGTCATTGCGTCGAAGTTGACGGTAAAGCTGCTGCGGGCCTGGGTGTTGTTGCTGAACTCACCATCGACGTGGCCGATCGTGGTGCCGAACACCGCCACCCCATCCGTGTCAGCGAAGTGCGTGACCACCTGCTCGACGATCTCCGGGTCTACAAGGTGCGAGTAGAGCAGGCGCTCGTTATCGCCGGTGGTTGCGGAGCCGCCGTTGGAGAGCACCTGGTAGTCGAAGCGGATGGGGCAGTGGCGCATTCCGAACTCGAGCGCGGTGCGCGAGCGTCCGGTGGCAGAAATGGCGATGTGGCCGGCGTCGCGCCAGGCCTGGATTGCGGCCATGTCGGCCGGGTCGAAGCCGTGCTCGCCCGTGTCAGTGTCCGTGGAATGATGAAGGGTGCCATCAAAATCAAACGCTGCGATTTTCATGGCACCCATCCTAACCAACTGATCACACCTTAGCGGCGCATCACCTTCTTGGACAGCCAGTTGCCCAAGAACTGCGCCAGCTGCACGATGACGACGATGACGATCACAGCCGCCCACGTCACCTGCGGCTCGAACTGGCGGTAGCCATACACGATGGCGAAGTCACCGAGGCCGCCACCGCCGATGTAGCCGGCCATCGCGGACATATCGATCACCGCGATGAAGATGAACGTGTAGCCGAGGATCAGCGGACCGAGCGCCTCGGGGAGGATGACGGTGCGGATGATCGTCCACGGTCCTGCGCCCATCGAACGTGCGGCCTCAATCATGCCGGGGTCGATGGACACCAGGTTCTGCTCGACAATACGGGCCACGGTAAAGGTCGCGGAGAAGCACATCACGAACGTGGCTGCACCACGACCAATCGTCGTGCCCACCACCGACAACGTGATGGGGTAGAGCATCGCGATCATGATGATGAACGGGATCGGCCGGAAGAAGTTCACGGCGAAGTTAATCACCCAGTACACGACGCTGTTCTGCAGGATGCCACCCGGGCGGGTGGTGTACAGGAACACGCCAAGGATCAGGCCGCAGATACCACCGACCAGCAGGGTGATGCCCACCATCCAGAGCGTGTCGCCGATGGCGTCTACGAACGTGGGACCGAGGCGGTCCCAGTTCGGCTGCGCCAGAATGAATTCATTGACAGCACTGTTCATCGACGTATCTCCTGAATATCCGTGGTGCCCTGCAGCGTGTGCAGGAACTCGTTAATCGCTGCATCGTCGCCGTTGAGGCGGACCGTCATCTTGCCGAAGGAGTGCTCCTGCAGGGTCGTAATACCCGCATGCACCGGCTGAATCGACACGCCGCGTTGGCGCGCCTTCTCCGCCGCGCCGAAGAATCCCGAGTGTTCGGTCAGGTCGACGGTGAAGAGACGCCCAGGCGCCGCGTTCAGCAACTCGAGCTCCTCGTGCTTGTCTGGGGTGTTGCGAAGCGACGTCGATACGAAGCGCTGCGCGACCTTCGTCTTCGGGTCCGAGAACACCTTGTAGACGGAGCCATACTCGACGACCTTGCCGGCCTCCATCACGGCGACCTTGTCCGCAATCGCGCGGATCACGTCCATCTCGTGGGTAATCACCACGATCGTGATGCCAAGTTCCGCGTTGACGCGGCGCAGTAGCTCAAGCACCTCGTGGGTGGTCTCGGGGTCGAGGGCGGAGGTGGCTTCGTCGGCAAGCAAGAGCGAGGGATTCGTGGCGAGCGCACGAGCGATGCCCACGCGCTGCTTCTGACCACCCGAAAGTTGCTCGGGGTAGTTCTTGCCGCGATCCGACAGGCCGACGAACTCGAGGAGCTCCTCGACGCGCGCCCGGCGCTCCTGCTTGCCCAAACCGGCAAGCTGCAGCGGGTACTCAATGTTGCCCGCCGCAGTTCGGGAAGAGAACAGGTTGAACTGCTGGAAAATCATCCCAACGTTTCGGCGCACTTCCCGCAGGCGCTTCTCGCTCTTGCCGACGATATTGGTGCCGTCGAGGAGGAGTTCGCCGCTGGTAGGCATGTCGAGCCCGTTGATCAGCCGCACCAGCGTGGACTTGCCAGCGCCGGAGTAGCCGATCACTCCAAGGATCTCACCAGGCTCGACCGTCAGCGACACATTGTCGACGGCCACAACCTCGCGCCCACCCGTTGTAAAGACTTTCGATACGTCCCGGAACTCAACCCGGGTGCCGGTTTTCGTCACGGATTACTTCTCCTGAAGGCGTGCGAGGATAGCGTTTGCGTCATCACGGGAGCGCTCAACAGCGACCGCGGTGCCGCGGGAATCCTCCTGGACGGCAGCTGCGACCTCTGGGGAGTTCCACAGCTCTGCGAGGCGGTTGTAGGTCGGGTTGTCCAGGTCCTCAGCGCGTGCAGCGAAGACGTTGATGTATGGCTCGCCCTGCTCGGAAGCCGGGTCATCCTGGAAGATAGCCTGCTTTGGCTCAATGCCAGCGCGCTCCAGCCAGGAGTTGTTGATGATGGCCGGGCGGCCTTCCTTGTACGCGGAGGTCGTCTGGGAAGCGTCGACCGGAACGACCTTCACCTTCGACGCTGCCTCGTCGATATCTGCTGGGGACGGTGCCAGTTCATCAGCGCCATCCTTCAGCGTGATCAAGTCAGCCTGGACGAGGACGTTGATTGCGCGGCCCTGGTTCGAGTCATCGTTCGGGATAGCAACCTCGGTGCCTTCGATGCCGTCGAGGGAATCGTGATCCTTCCAGAACAGTGCCAGCGGGTAGATCTCCGTGGTGGACAGCACCTTCAGGTCGTTGCCGGAAGCCTCGTTGTAGGTGGCGAGGTAGAGGATGTGCTGGAACTTGTTCAGGTCAATCTCGCCCTGGGCAAGCGCCTCGTTGACTGGTGCGTAGTCAGAGAACTGCACGATGTCGAGGGTGATGCCGTTGTCTGCCGCGAGGTCCTCGAAGACGGACCATGCCTTCTGGTCAGCGTCGGTGGTACCAATCTTGACGACGGTGTCCTCGCCGCCACCGGCAGCGTCGGTGGTCTTCTCGGCAGAGTCGTTGGAGCAAGCTACCAGGCTGGTAGCGGCGAGGGCTGAAGCTGCGATGGTTGCAATCACACGGTTGAGGCGCATGATGTCTCCTTTATGTCTTTCGTTGGGGAATCATTGATGGTTTGAAAACTTAGCATCTATTGGACCGCTTAGTCTATCCCTGGCTGCAAACGTTGAATATAAATCCACTTGCGCGAGCATTCGAACATGTTTACACTATCGAACATGCGATTCAATGGGGGTGCTCCACTGACATGGTCAAAGCTGGAGCGGATACTGTCTGGGAACGACGTCGGTCCTGTCGTTCCGGTAGATCACCTCACCTTTGCTGGTGAAGCGGAGGGTGAGGGGGTCGGTGGGCGGCGCGGTGGGGTGCCATTCGCCGAGTTGCACGCGGTGTCGTCCTATAGCTTCCTTGGCGGGGCGAGCGAGCCTGAACAGCTGGTCGCGCGCGCTCGGTCGCTCGGTCTTTCGGCGCTTGGCCTGTGTGATCGTGACGGTTTCTACGGTGCAGTGAAGTTTGCGGAAGCTGCTGCTGCGGCCGGGATGCCCACGGTGTTTGGTGCAGAGCTGACGCTGAAAGAGGGGGTGCTGCCCGTCCTGGCCCGTGGTGCGGAAGGGTACCGGAGGTTATCGCATCTGATGTCGCGCGCACACATGGAGGGTAGGCAAAAAGGCGAGCTCTCGTACCCGCCGATGTGGGAAATCGGGGAGTGGCTTGATGGCTCCTGCTTAGCGCTTGGCGGGTGGGAGTGGACCCCGCTATTCGATAAATTGAGCGAGAGCTTCGGGGTGGAAAATGTGGTGAGGGAGTACGTGGTCTCACTCATGCCGGATGACGCCGATCATCACCAACAATTAGACCGCTTCGTTCATCTTCCCGCCATAGTGAGTACCCGGCCTGCCGCTGCGACGCGCCGACACGCGCGCCTCGCTGCAGCGAAACATGCGCTTGGCCAGCGCCGCGCGCTGCGGCAAGACGTTGCTGACCTGCACCCCATGGGGGCGCACTGGCTGCGCAGCGGGCAGCAGCTCGCCCGGCTGCTGCCGGGATGTGAGCCGATGCTGGCCACCACCGTGGAGGTTGCCGAACAGTGCGCGTTTACGCTCGACCTTGTCGCGCCAAACCTACCGGACTACGACACTCCTGCTGGCCACAATGAAATGGGCTATCTGAAGGAGTTGACCTACGCGAGTGCGCAGGTGCGGTACGCGACGCGACCGGAAAACATCCGTGAGCAGGCGATGAAGCAGATTGCTTACGAACTCAGCGTGATTGAGGAGCTCCAATTCCCCGGCTACTTCTTAATCGTGTACGACCTGGTCGATTTTTGTCGGCGCAGCAATATCCTGTGCCAAGGCCGTGGGTCGGCGGCGAACTCAGCGGTCTGCTTTGCTCTCGGGATCACGAACGCCGAGCCGATCAGTGCTGGCCTTCTCTTTGAGCGTTTCCTGTCGCCGGACCGCGATGGCCCACCGGATATCGATATTGATATTGAGTCCGGCAGGCGCGAAGAAGTAATCCAGTACGTTTACCGGCGCTACGGCCGCGAGCGTGCCGCGCAGGTGGCGAACGTGATTACGTACCGGAGGAAGGGTGCTGTTCGTGACGCTTCCCGGGCGCTCGGGTACCCACAAGGTGCTGCGGATGCCTGGTCAAAAGGACTCAGCGACCCGCCGGAGCAGGTATGTACGTTGGCGGAGGAGTTCATTGGCCAGCCACGCCACCTCGGGATCCACTCGGGCGGGATGGTGATCTGCGACCGGCCGATCGCGGACGTCGTTCCCATCGAGTGGGCGCGCAAGGAACAGCGCTCTGTGGTGCAGTGGGACAAAGACGACTGCGCTTCGGCGGGGTTGGTGAAGTTTGACCTGCTCGGGCTCGGCATGCTGGAGGCCCTGCACCACATGGTGGACCTCGTACGCGATACAACGGGCACCGAGGTGCACCTGTGGGAGCTCGACCTCGCCGACACCAACGTCTACGACATGCTGTGCCGCGCTGACGCCGTCGGGGTGTTTCAGGTGGAGTCGCGCGCGCAACTTTCCACGCTGCCACGGCTGAAACCACAGCGCTTCTTTGACCTCGTGGTCGAGGTGGCCCTCATTCGCCCAGGCCCAATTCAAGGCGGATCCGTTCACCCATATCTACGGCGCCGCGATGGCCTCGAGCCCGTTCTCTACGATCACCCGGTGCTGGAAAAGTCCCTCGGGAAGACGCTGGGTATTCCGTTGTTCCAGGAGCAGCTCATGCAGATCGCCGTCGACGCCGCAGGATTCAGCGGCCGGGAGGCTGACGCGCTGCGCCGCGCGATGGGTTCGAAGCGTTCTCCAGCAAAAATGGCGGCGCTCAAAGCCCGGTTCTTCGAGGGCTGCAACACCACGAACGGGATCGGGGCGGACGTCGCGGAAAAGCTCTGGAACAAGATCGTCGCGTTTGCCGCCTACGGATTTCCGGAGTCGCACTCGCAATCGTTTGCGTCGCTTGTGTACTTCTCCGCGTGGATGAAGTACTACTACCCGGCGCAGTTCTGCGTCGGCCTGCTGCGGGCACAGCCGATGGGCTTCTACTCGCCCCAGTCCCTGATTCAAGACGCCCGCCGCCACGGCATCACGGTGTTGCCGGTGAGCGTGAATGGGTCCGGCGTACAGGCGCGCTGTATAGATAATGACACAATTCGGATCGGGCTGAATTTGGTGAAGGGGGTCGGGGAGAAGGCTGCGGCCAGGATCGAGGAGGCCGCGCCGTTTACGGACATCGCGGACCTGGCGCGTCGGGCGGAGCTGACCGTGGAGCACGTCGAGGCGCTCGCTAAGGCCGGTGCGCTGGACTGCTTCGGAGGGGAGCGTCGACAAGCAGTGTGGGCTGCGGGTATCGCAGCAACAGAGCGCGACGGGATGCTTCCTGGGCTTTCAGGTATCGACGCCCCAGTGCTGCCCGGGATGACCGCGTTCGAGCTACTCGCGGCCGATGTTGCCGCGACCGGCGTCACCCCTGATGCTCAACCGATGCAGCTGCTGCGCGAACACTTGCAACGGGAGGGGATTCTCCGAGCGGTCGACCTTCGTAGCGTGGAAGACGGTACCCGCGTCCGCGTCGCAGGCGTGGTCACGCACAGGCAGCGGCCGCAGACGGCATCAGGCCTGACGTTTCTGGGGATGGAGGACGAAACCGGGCTGCTGAACATCATGGTGTCGCCGGGGCTGTGGAAGCGACAGCGCGTAGTGGCGCGCACAGCGCACGCGCTGGTGGTGCGCGGGATTGTCCAAAATGCGTCAGGTGCGGTCAGCGTCGTGGCGGACCGTCTGGAGCAAATCGATGTCGGCCAGTGGCTCTCGCGTGGTTCACGTGATTTTCGGTGAAGTCGCTAGGGTAGGGCCCATGGAACAGCAGACTGACGCACTCGCGAGACCACCGCTACCGGCCTCGGTTGAGCAGATGCACCGCGTATCACCGAAGTACATGGTGCCCATGCTGGTGACCAACACGGTGTGGGCGCTGATTGTCATCGGCAGCCTGCTGTGGGCGCAGTGGAAGTACGGCGGCTGGTGGATGTGGGGAGCGGCCGTCTGCGGAGTGTTCTTCATCTGGAAGTACTTCCTTATCCCGTTCCAGGTACGCAACCTGGCGTGGCTGGAAACGAACAACGAGCTCATCCTGAGCCAGGGGAAGATGTGGCACACGCTCACCGTTATCCCTTACGGGCGCATCCAGTTCGTGGACGTCAACACGGGACCGGTGATGCGGATACTTGGGCTCAAGAAGTTGGTGGTGAACACGGCATCGGTCAGTTCGGTGACCACGCTGCCTGGACTTCCCGCCCACGACGCCGACGCGCTGCGTGACCGGCTTGTAGTCAAAGCACGCGAACAGATGAGTGGCCTATGACGGCGGCCTCTGAGTACCGGCGGGTCCACCGACTGACCCCGTTGCTGCGCGTGTGGGCGACGCTGCTTGCGCTGCTCACGATCGCTGTCTTCAACTTCACGATGCCCCTAGTCAACTGGCTGCAGGACGAAGGCATCGGCATCATGGATGTGGGCGTGGCCGTTGGCGTGTTCGTCGTTGGCCTGCTCGTAGTGTTCATTATTTCGCAGCTGTGGTGGGCCAAGATCGGATTCCGCGTTGGCGAAGAAGACATCGAGCTGACGCGAGGGGTGCTCACCACTAAGGTGCGCACCGCTCGCTACGACCGGATCCAGGCAGTCGACGTCATCGAACCGTTCGCGCCGCGCCTGTTCGGGCTTGCGGCGGTGCGCGTCGAGGCGGCCGGAGGCAACAATTCGGCCATCGAGATCGCCTACCTGCCCCGCGCGGAAGCGGACGAACTACGCGCCGAGATCCTGCAGGCCATTGCTGCCCGCCCCGGCGCAGCTGCGTCCGCGTTGACGCCCACCGAGCAAGACGCCGACCCGGCTAATACGCTGGTGCCACCAATCCCGATTGGTCGTTCGCTGCTTGCTGCGGCGTTCCAACTCTCAACCATCATTACTGTCGTCTCGAGCGCCGTCCCGCTCTTCACCGATCTTTCGATCACCGCGGCAGTACCGATCCTCGTCGGGTTCGTGCCACAGATCTGGCGCACCATCGACCACTCGTGGCGCTTCAATTCAGTGCTTGACGACGCCACCTCCGGCAGCAACGGGGCCGTCATCAACATGACGTACGGGCTTGCGAACCGCAGGCACCAAGCAGTCCCGCTGCACCGCATCCACGCGGTACAGCTTCGCCAGCCACTGCTGTGGCGCATGTTTGGGTGGTGGACCGTCTCGGTGACTGTGGCCGGGTACGGGTCCGAGCGCAACAAGGCAACTGGCACGTCCAAGCTGCTGCCGGTCGGGACCTTGGAGCAGGCCATGCAGGTCATCGACGCGATTGCGCCGCTGTCCGGTGAGGCGATGCGAGACATGTCGCGTGCACAGCTGCGCTCCCCGCTCTCTGCGCGGTGGGTTTCACCGGTTGATTGGCGGCGGCAGACAGTCGCGCTGTACCCAGAGGTCACCGTGCTCACATTCGGTCGCCTGTCCCAGCGGTACCAGATGGTGGAAAACGCGCATATCCAGGAGCTTTCCTTCAAACAAGGGCCATTGCAGCGCAGGCTTGGCCTCGCGCACGTGCGCTTTGATCTGGTCCCTGGAGCCGTCAAAATGGTGGCGCGGGATATGCGCGCGGGGGAGGGGCGTTGGCTCGTCGATACGCTGCGCACCCGCACGCTGCCTGGCATGGACGATGCGGTAGCGCTCGTCGAGGAGACTTAGTTGTGGATGGTCAGGCCCCAGTATTGGATGGCGCTGCCGATCTCCATGGCGCCTACGCGGGTCTTATTCGCATCGGACACGTTGGAGTTGACGCCTACGGCCCACACTCCAGAGTTGTCGGCGGCGAAGACCGCGCCGCCTGAGTCTCCGCGATCGGTGATGCTGCGGAAGTAGAAGAGGCCGTTGTTTCCGATGCTTTCGAACTCTCCACATGAGTAACCGGTGGTGGCGCCGAGACGGCAGATGGCCATGCCGCGTGCCTGTGCTTCTTGCGGGGTGATCCAGCCGCGGAGCGGAAGATCCAACGGGAGTGTTGAGGAATATCGCGCATCGCCGGTGATTTCGATCAGCCCGATATCGGCGCCGACGATACCGCCGTATGCGTCCTTCTCCAGATAGGACTCCACCATCTCTCCGACATACGACCAGTTGCCTTGGGCGTCCTGCACGTAGAACTGATCGCCGCGATCGCCACAGTGGCCCGCAGTGATGATGAAGATCCGCTCGCCTTTGGATGCAAGGAAGCCCGTCGAACAGCCCGAGCTTTGTGTCTCGTTGATGATCCTGCCGCCAGGTACGATCCCGCCAGGCTGCTCCAGCCACTTCCAGTCGACGGAGTTGTGGTAGTACACGCCACGGTTGTCGTCGCGGCCCCGTTGCCCAGATGAGTCGTTTCTCGGATCGATGACGTTGCGTTGAATCGGTGGCTCGACGCGCTGGCTGGGGGCGCTTGGGCGTTCGCGGTAGTCCGGCTCTGGCCGGTACGGTGACTGACGGGCGGAGGTAGTAGTAGCTGGTGTCGGAGAGTTCTCGTTAAGCATTGAGGCTATGTCCGAGACTGCGGCGTCTTGCTCGGCGCGCCACGCGTCGAGCTCCTCATCGGAGGAACCCGAACAACTCGCCAACAATGCAGAAGCGGCGAGTACAGCGGTCAAACGGGCACGGGATGCAGTCGTAGAGAGCATGGCGGACTCGTTTCAATTAAGGGGCAGGGTAACAGGCACAGATCTTAACAGCTGTAGCAACCCTTCCGCTTAGACTCCGCCGACGAATCCCAACTGCCGCCAGGCCTCGAAGACGGCGACGGACGCGGAGTTGGAAAGGTTCATTGACCTGCGGCTCGGCAGCATCGGGATGCGTAGCTGCTTGGTCACGCGCGGGTGGCTGCGGTGTGCTTCGGGAAGACCGGTCGGCTCGGTGCCGAAGAGGAGGGCGTCGCCGTCGCGGTACTCGACGTCCTGGTAGTAGTCGGTTGCCTGCGTGGTGAACGCGAAGATGCGGGCGTCCGGGATGGAGGCGAAGCAGGCGTCGATAGTCGGGTGGATCTGCACGTCCGCTAGGTCGTGGTAGTCAAGGCCTGCGCGCTTCAGGTGCTTGTCTTCGAAGTTGAACCCGAGTGGCTCCACCAGGTGCAGTACGGCGCCGGTGTTTGCGCACAGCCGGATTGCGTTGCCGGTGTTGCCTGGGATGACGGGATTGTCAAAGATAACGTGAAAAGCGCACATGGTTACAGTCTAGGATGGTCACCGTGACTGCGATTAAATTAGACGGAAAACTGTACCGCGAGGAGATCTTTGCGGATCTCAAAACACGAGTTGCCGCCCTGCGCGAGCGTGGGATTACGCCGGGGCTGGCCACCGTGCTGGTCGGCGATGATCCGGCGAGCCAGAACTACGTGCGCATGAAGCACCGCGACTGTGAAGAGCTGGGCATTGCCTCCATCATGAAGGAGCTGCCAGGGGACATCACGCAGGAAGCACTCGAGGAAGTCATCGAGGAGCTCAACAACGACGACGCCGTCACCGGCTACATCGTGCAGCTGCCACTGCCGAAGCACTTGGATGAGAACCGCATCCTGGAACTCATCGATCCAGACAAGGACGCCGACGGCCTGCACCCGGTCAACCTGGGCAAGCTGGTGCTCAACGAGCCCGCGCCGCTGCCGTGTACGCCGAACGGCTCCATCAAGCTGCTTGAGCGCTTCGGTGTGGATCTGAACGGTGCGATCGTGTGCGTCATCGGCCGCGGAGTAACCGTGGGCCGCCCAATCTCGCTGATGTTGACCTCGCGCAACGTCAACGCCACGACGGTGCTGTGCCACACCGGCACCAAGGATCTGGCCGCGGAGACGCGCCGGGCGGATGTGGTCATCGCGGCGGCTGGCAAACCACACATGATTACTGCGGACATGATTAAGGAAGGCGCCGCGCTGCTGGACGTGGGCGTCTCTCGTGTCGACGGCAAAACAGTCGGCGACCTGCACCCGGATGTGTGGGAGAAGGCGGGCTGGGTCTCGCCGAACCCTGGTGGCGTTGGCCCGATGACTCGCACGTTCCTGGTCCGCAATATCGTGGAGCGGGCTGAGCAGCTTGCCTAACTCGGCCGAAGGGTTGTCGCTGGACAACCCTCATGACATTGGGAACCCGCCCTCGCCCCTGCCTCGGAACGTGCAGGTGGCGATGGTCGGCGTGTTCATCCTGGGGTTTGTCGCCGCTGGGGTGTGGTCGCTGACGGACCACTGGCGGCGTGCCACGTTCACACTGGGGGCGACCATGCTGTGGTGCGCACTGCTGCGCCTGACCTGTGACTCGCAGGTCATCGGCTTGTTGGCGGTGCGCTCGAAGCGGTTTGATATCGCGTTTGCCACCGGCCTGGGCGCCGCGATGGTGTGGCTAGCCTGGTCGGTGGACGCGCTGGGCTCCTAAAGGGATCTTACGCGCTGGTCAGCGCGATGAAGTTGCGCAAGATGTTGTCCATCTGGCGGGCCTCGACGAGAAACGCGTCGTGGCCAACCGGGGATGACAGCTTGTGCATCCCCAGCAGGTTTCCCAGGTTGCGGGACATGTGTTCCTGCTGGTGGTAGGGGTACAAAATATCCGTATCGACGCCCACAATCATCGTCGGCACCGTCGACGAGTGCAGCGCCTTGTTCAGGCCTCCGCGACCGCGGCCGATGTCGTGGCGGTTCATGGCTTCAGTGAGTGTGACGTAGGCGCCGGCGTCGAAACGCTTGACGAGCTTCTGCCCCTGGTAGTCCAGGTAGCTTTGCACAGCGAAGCGCTGGTCGTGCTCGCGGTAGGGGCCGAGTGGGTTTTCGCCTTCTTGGGCGCTTGTGCCGAAGCGCTCGTCGATTTCGAGCTCACCGCGGTAGGTGAGGTGTGCGATGCGCCGGGCGGCAGCCAGTCCCTCATCGGGGGAGGTGCCGGTGGAGTAGTAGTCGCCGCCGTGCCAGTTGGGGTCGCGCACGATGGCGTAAATCTGAGCCTCCTGGATGCCGATCTGCCAGGCGCTTGCGCGCGCGGAGACCGCCATGACGCAGGCGTAGCCGACAGATTCGGGGTAAAGCAGCGTCCACTCCAGGGTGCGCGCCCCGCCCATGGAGCCCCCCATGATGGCATGCACACGGTGGATACCGAGCTGGGTGAACAAGGTGTGTTCGGCGCGGACCTGGTCGCGGACTGAAAGTGCGGGGAAGCGGGACCCCCACGCGACGCCGTCGGGATGCGTGCTCGCAGGGCCAGTCGAGCCGTAGCAGGACCCGATCACGTTGGTGCAGATCACGCACCAAGTGTCGGTGTCGAGTGCTTTGCCGGGGCCAATCGCCCCGCCCCACCACTCGGCGGCGTTGGAATCGCCGGTTAAGGCGTGCTCAACAACAAGGATGTTGTTGTCGCCCTTCGGGTCACCCCGGAACTGCCCCCACCGCTGGTACGCGATGTGGGCGTCCTGGATAGTGGCTCCGGCCTCTGTGGTGAAGTCGCCAATCGGGACTATCTGCAGCTCGCCTTCAGGCGCCAGGTTGGGCATGTTAGATCGCTGCGAATCCGCGCTCGAGGTCCGCAATGATGTCGTCGGCGTCTTCGATACCGACGCTCAGGCGGATGGTTGCCTGGGAGATACCGGCGCGCGCCAGGCCCTCCGCGTCCGACTGGGAGTGCGTCGTCGTGGCCGGGTGAACCACCAGGGAGCGGACGTCGCCGATGTTCGCCAGGTTCGAGTGCAGCTTGAGGGCGTCGATAAACTTCCAGGCGTTGGTGTGGTCGTCCTTGTCGCCTGCGATCTCGAAGGAGAGCACCGAGCCGGTGTAGCGCAGGCCGAGCTTCTCCTTCACGGCGTAGTGCGGGGAGGACTCGAGGCCAGCGAAGTTCACTTTCGCTACCTTGTCGTGCTCGCTGAGGAACTTTGCCACCTTCAGTGCGTTCTCGTTGTGGCGCTCCACGCGCAGGCTGAGCGTGTCCAGTCCCTGCAGCGCAACCCACGCGTTGAACGGGGAAATCGCAGCACCGGTATCGCGCAGGATGCCCGCGCGGGCCTTGAGAGCGAAAGCCGGTGCGCCGAGGTCGGCGTACTTCAGGCCGTGGTAGGCCGGGTCCGGGGTGACGAAGTACGGGAAGACAGGCTTCCCGTCGCGCTCGACGGTCCAGTCGAACTTGCCGCCGTCGACGAGGACGCCGCCGATAGCTGCGCCGTTGCCGGTGTAGAACTTCGTGGTGGAGACGACCACGATGTCCGCGCCGAGCTCCAGTGGGCGGACCAGGGCAGCGGTGGCCATCGTGTTATCGATAATCAGTGGCACCTGGTTGCGGTGCGCGACCTCCGCGACGGTCGGGATGTCGAGCACGTCGGCGATCGGGTTGCCGAAGGTCTCGCCGTAGAACGCCTTCGTGTTCGGCTGGACAGCCGCCTGCCAGCTCTCTGGATCGTCAGGGTTGTCCACGAACGTGACGTCGATGCCGAGGCGTGGCAGCGTCACCTGGAACAGGGTCTCGGTGCCGCCGTAGATGCGAGGCGAGGTGACGATGTGGTCACCTGCTGACGCCAGGTTCGTGATGGCGGCGGTCTCTGCAGCCATGCCAGAGGCGAATGCGGTCGCTGCGACGCCACCCTCGAGGTCCGCGATGCGGTCTTCGAGCGCCTGCTGGGTTGGGTTTGTCAGGCGGGTGTAGATCGGGCCTGGATTGGAGAGGTTGAAGCGGTCTGCTGCGTGCTGAGCGTTGTCGAACACGTAGGAGGTGGTCATGTAGATGGGCTGGTTGCGAGCCCCGTAGTCGCTATCGACGGCCTGCCCGGCGTGGATAGAGCGTGTGGTGAAGGACCAGTCTTTCGTATTGCTGTTGTCGTATTGTGTCATGGGGAACAATGTAACGCTTGGTAGGTTCTGTGTGAACCAAGCTGTCTAGCAATACTGTTTAACCAGGCGATATATGTGAATATAAATAGAATAGTGAAGAGCGTCCAGCGCCACGCTCACCCCGGGCGGTAGTCATGCCAACTTGCTGGTTCAACCATGTTGACAATAGTGACGGTGATGTACGTTCGTGAACCTTCGCGTCGCGCAACGCGGGGTAGGCCTTCGGCGACGGGAGGGAACCGGTGCCGGGTTTTCGCCGTCAGAAAAGACATGGGGATTGACAGAGCTCATAAGGCACAACAGCAACGGTGGGAGGAACGGAAGGAAGAGCTACGGCGGGGGATTGTGGACAAGCGGGTTCTTTCCCACAAGAAACTCGACAAACTCCGAGGTCCGTATCGGGTGCTCGACACGAGCATTGTGTATGCAGAGACGGGATGGAAAGCGCTGAGGTTCCACGAACGTCAGTGGCTGCGCGTCGAAGCTGCTGCGATGATGAGCAGGGAAGCGGTGTTGGTCGGAAGATCGGCCGCGCGCATGCACGGCATTTGGGTGATCAGTACGACGGAAGAACCCGTCGAACTGTGTCTGCTTTCGAGGGGGAGCCCGCCATCTCGCCGAAACCGGGAGGGGATAATGTTTCGGCGCATGGTGCTGCGTAGCAACGAAATCTCGTTGCGCGACGGCCACCGGGTTACTAACGGTTTCCGAACGTTTGCTGACATCGCTCGCCATTACGGCTTTGTCGAAGGACTCGTCGCTGCCGACTACCTTCGGTGTAGTGGGTTTACGTTTGAACTTCTTGAACGGGAGGCATCCCAACTTGGCAGGCTAAAGGGCGTTGCCGTGGTCCGGGAGTGCATCCGGCACTGTGTCGCGGATTCCGGTTCGCCCTACGAATCTTTCGCACGCGCTCTGCTGATCCGGGCGGGGATCGGCCCTTTGTTTACGCAGTACGAAGTGGCTGGACGCTACGCGGACCTCTGCGTCGACGGCTGGCTGCTCATCGAGATCGACGGCAACGTGAAATACCAGGGACCCAACGCCGAACGCGCGCGGCAGGAAGAGTTCGAGCGACAGAAGATGATCGCCAACAGGGGGTATGTCTTCCTCCGCTACTCGCCGTCGTTCTTGCGTCGGTACCCTGATCAGTTCGTCCGCGAGGTCCGCGACACCATCGCTGGCCGCCGGGCAGCCCTCGGGTGAGTACCTGCTTCTCGACGCCACCACACCCGCAGCCCGCTCTTCGCCCAGGATGGTAACCAGAGGATGGTAATCAGCCGAGTAGAGGTGATCGCCGTTGGCCCAGTTACTCGGCTGATTACCATCCTCTGGTTACCACGTAGAGGTACCATCCTGGGCGCCAGGTCAAGAACCGTAAACGAAACCCCGGCCGCCGCGAAAACGCAGCAACCGGGGCCGATCAAACCGAGGGTTTACTTCAAACCGTCAATCACCTTGTTAAACGTTGCCGACGGACGCATGACGGCAGTGACCTTGGCCTCCTCAGGCCAGTAGTAGCCACCCAAGTCGGCAGGGGAGCCCTGCACCGCGAGCAGCTCTGCGTCGATGGTCTCGGCGTTCTCTGCCAGCGCCGCAGCAACCGGGGCGAACGTGGCCGCCAGGTCTGCGTCCTCGGACTGTGCAGCGAGCTCCTCAGCCCAGTAGCGTGCCAGCCAGAAGTGGGAGCCGCGGTCGTCGATCTCGCCGACCTTGCGCGATGGCGACTTGCCTTCGTTGAGCAGCTTCTCCGTTGCGCGGTCCAGCGCGTCACCGAGGACGCCTGCCTTCTCGTTGCCCTTGGTGTTCTTCTCGTGGCGGAAGGACTCTGCAAGTGCGAGGTACTCGCCGAGGGAGTCCCAGCGCAGGTGGTTCTCCTCCTGGACCTGCTGCACGTGCTTCGGTGCGGAGCCGCCAGCACCGGTTTCGAAGAGGCCGCCGCCAGCCATCAGTGGAACGACGGAGAGCATCTTCGCGGAGGTGCCCAGCTCCAGAATCGGGAACAGGTCGGTGTTGTAGTCGCGCAGGACGTTACCGGTCACGGAGATGGTGTCCTCGCCGCGGCGGATGCGCTCGACGGAGACCTTCGTTGCCTCAACTGGGTTCAAGATGGAGATGTCCAGGCCGTCCGTGTCGTGGTCCTGCAGATATTTCTCAACAAGGGAGATGAGGTTGCGGTCGTGTGCGCGCTCCTCGTCGAGCCAGAAGATGGCCTTCATGCCGGACAGGCGTGCGCGGTTGACCGCGAGTTTGACCCAGTCCTGGATCGGGGCGTCCTTGGTCTGGCATGCGCGCCAGATGTCGCCGGCCTCGACGTCGTGCTCAATGAGTACGTCGCCGGCCTTGTTTACAACCTGGACCTTGCCGTCGGCAGGGATCTTGAAGGTCTTGTCGTGGGAGCCGTACTCCTCAGCCTTCTTCGCCATCAGGCCGACGTTTGGCACGGTGCCCATGGTGGTTGGGTCGTAGGCGCCGTTGGCGCGGCAGTCGTCGATAACCGCCTGGTAGACGCCCGCGTAGGAGGAGTCCGGGATGGTCGCCAGGGTGTCCTGCTCCTGGTCGGCAGCGTTCCACATGTGGCCCGAGGTGCGGATCATCGCAGGCATCGAGGCGTCGATAATCACATCGGATGGTACGTGCAGGTTGGTGATGCCCTTGTGGGAGTTGACCATCGCCAACGCCGGGCCGTCCTTCAGTGCCTGCTCGAAGGCCGCGCGGATCTCCTCGCCATTATCGACGCCAGCAAGGCCATCGAGGATCGCGCCCAGGCCGTTCTCGCCGTTCAGGCCAGCAGCGAAAAGGGTCTCGCCGTACTTGTCGTAGACGTCCTTGAAGTATGCGCGGACGACGTGGCCGAAGATGATTGGGTCGGAGACCTTCATCATCGTTGCCTTCAGGTGAGCGGAGAAGAGCACGCCCTCTTCCTTGGCGCGCTTGACCGCGTCGAGAAGGAACGCGTCGAGCGCCTTGGCGGACATGAAGGTGCCGTCCACGACTTCGCCAGCTTCGACAGCCAGGGAGTCCTTGAGGACGGTCTCGGTGCCATCATTGGCGACCAGCTTGATGGTCAGGGAATCGGCCGCCGGCATGATGACGGACTTCTCGTTGTGGCGGAAGTCTCCAGCATTCATGGTCGCAACGTTGGTCTTGGAGTCCTTCGACCACGCGCCCATCGAGTGTGGGTGCTTCTTTGTGAAGTTCTTGACGGCCTCCGGCGCACGGCGATCGGAGTTGCCCTCGCGCAGGACGGGGTTCACGGCGGAGCCCTTCACGGCGTCGTAACGCTTCTGTACTTCGCGCTCTTCGTCGGTGGAAGGATTGTCCGGGTACTCCGGCAGGTCGAAGCCAGCGGCCTGCAGCTCTGCGATGGCCTTCTTCAGCTGGACCAGGGAAGCCGAGATGTTCGGAAGCTTGATGATGTTCGCTTCGGGGGTAGTAGCAAGCTGGCCGAGCTGCGCAAGTGCGTCGTCCATCTTCTGCTCGTCGGTGAGACGCTCCGGGAACTGCGCAATGATGCGGCCTGCAAGCGAGATGTCAGCGGTGGTGACATCGAGTCCCGCCTGAGCGGCGAATGCCTCAACGATTGGCTTGAGGGAATAGGTTGCCAGCAGTGGCGCTTCATCGGTGCGTGTCCAAATGATTTGAGCCATGGTTCTCCTTAAGTATCGCGTCAAATGTGTTGCCTAAACCCACAGCGTACAGCTTTTACATACCGCGTGTCTTGTATTAGCGGGGAAAGGTAGGGTCATGGGCATGGTTTTAAGCATTGCTTCGGTCAACGTCAACGGAATCCGCGCGGCCACGAAGGTCCGCAACGAGCTTAATCACGGGATGCACGCATGGCTCGACGCCTCGTCTGTCGACGTCGTGCTGATGCAAGAGGTGCGGGCAACGCAGCAACAAACCGAGCTCGCGCTGGCGCCTGCGCTTGAGCAAGGGTGGTATCTCGCCGTCGCCCCGGCAGAAACTCCGGGCGCGAAAGGCCGCGCGGGTGTGGGAATTCTCTCACGAACCCCCCTATCTGAGGTAAGTGTTGGTATCCCAGGATTCGAGGACGCGGGGCGCTTCATTGCGGCGACGCTCGAAAATGGTGTGCGGGTGGCATCGCTCTACCTGCCGTCGGGTGCGGCGGAGACGGCCAAGCAGGACGAGAAGTACCGCTTCTTCGACCAGTTCGGCCCGGTGCTCGAGGAACTGCCCGCGAAGTACCCCGACATGGTGATCGCAGGCGACTGGAACATCTGCCACCGCCGCGAAGACTTGAAGAACTGGAAGACGAACCGGAAGAAGTCCGGCTTCCTGCCCGACGAGCGCGCGTTCATGGACTCCGTCTTCGGTGCGTTCCCGGATGACGCCGCGCAGGACCTCGAAGACAAGGAAGCAAGCCGGTGGGCTGGGGCGGTGGAGTATGAGTCGGAGGGGCGTCGACAAGCGAATGAGAGCCCGCAGTGGTTCGACGTCGCGCGCCGCCTGCAGCCCGAGGACGCGCCGTACACATGGTGGACCTACCGTGGCCAGGCGTTTAACAACGACGCCGGCTGGCGCATCGACTACCAGGCCGCAACGAAGTCCATGCTCGAGCGCGCGCAGCGCAGCTGGGTGGAAAAGGCGCCTACGGTTGAGCAGCGCTGGTCGGATCACTCCCCACTCATCGTGGAATACGACATTTAATATGGACGCAGTCAGCACCGATCAGCTCATCACCGCGCTCTTCATCATCGGCATCGTCGCAGAGGCCATGACCGCCGCCGTGTCCGCGGGCCGCATGCGCATGGACCTCTTCGGGGTCATCACCCTCGGCGCGTTGACCGCGCTCGGCGGCGGCACGGTGCGCAACCTGCTGCTGGGGATTTACCCGATGGTGTGGGTGGAAAAACCCGAGTATCTGCTGCTCGTCGTAGTTGCTTCCGTACTGACTGTCCGCATTAGTTGGCTGATGCACCAGCTGCGTCGCGGCTTCTTAGTTGCCGACGCCATCGGGCTCGCCGCGTTCGTTGTTGTTGGTATTCGAATCGCGATTGAGAACGGCCACGGGTTCATCATTGCCTGCGTGGCCGCCATCACCACCGGTGTGTCCGGCGGTATCATTCGCGACGTCCTCTCCGATCGTGTGCCGCTGGTGTTCCGGAAAGAGCTGTATGCGTCGGCGGCGGTGATTGGCACCGTGGCGTGGTGGCTCATGATGATGGCGAGGGTCCCGGAGTGGGTCAACGTCATTGTTACCGTGCTGCTCGTGCTGGGTATCCGCCTGGTTTCCCTGAAGCGTGGCTGGTCACTGCCGGTCTATGTGTACGACGACGAGCGCGTCGCCGAGATCGACCCGAAGTACGCGCTGACCTCTTACTTCTACCGGCGAGCGCGGATGGTGCCGGGGGCGCGCCAGGTCTACCGCGGCATCAAGCGCATGCGCCGAACCGACCCGCGGCCAAACAATAAGACCGACAAAGAGGAAAAAGAATAGGGCAGGTACCGCACGCGCACGTTCCGGTCTACAGTAGGTAGGCATGACTAAAAAACAGCGCGTACTTTCCGGCATTCAACCCACGGCAGATTCCTACCACCTCGGCAACTACCTTGGGGCATTGAAGCAGTGGATTGACCTGCAAGACGGGTACGACGCGTTTTATTTCATCCCGGACCTGCACGCCATCACGGTCGACCAGGATCCGAAGGAGCTGCGCGAGCGCACCATCGCGGGCTGCGCGCAGCTGATCGCGCTCGGCATCGACCCAGAGAAGTCCACTCTGTTCGTGCAGTCGCATGTGCCTGAGCACACGGAGCTGACCTGGGTGCTGCAGTGCCTCACCGGCTTCGGCGAGGCAAGCCGCATGACGCAGTTTAAGGACAAGAGCCAGAAGCAGGGCCAGGATCGCACCTCGGTCGGTCTGTTCACCTACCCGGTGTTGATGGCCGCCGATATTTTGCTGTACTCGCCACAGGTTGTGCCCGTTGGTGAAGATCAGCGTCAGCACCTTGAGCTGACCCGCACGCTCGCCGAGCGTTTCAACTCCCGCTACGGCTCCACGTTCGTTGTGCCGGAGGGGCTGATTCCGGAAGGCTCGGCAAAGATTTACGACTTGCAGGACCCGACGTCGAAGATGAGCAAGTCTGGGCAGAACCCCAAGGGTCTGATTAACCTGCTGGATGATCCGAAGGTGTCCGCGAAGCGGATCCGTTCCGCGGTGACGGATGATGATGGCGTCGTCGCCTATGACAAGGAAAACAAGCCAGGTGTTTCCAACCTCTTAGTGATCCAGTCTGCGCTGACCGGCACCCCGATCGACTCGCTGGTGGCCAGCTACGAGGGCAAGGGCTACGGCGCACTGAAGGTTGACACGGCCGATGCACTTGAGGCCTTTACGACGCCACTTCGCGCCCGCTACGACGAACTCATGAACGACCGTGGACAGCTGGAACGCATCCTTGCGGACGGAGCGCAGCGCGCACGCGAGATCGCGGCGCCGTTGGTAAAAGACGTGTATGAGAAGGTTGGTTTTCTCGCGGGAGCCTAGCAATTCGGTGGCTAGATGGTGGACCTTTCCTCTACGATGGTGTGCTTAACGTAACAAACCAGAAGTAGGGAAGGGACTGTGATGGCCACTTCGACGTCGCCACAGACGGAGTACACCGATCGGCAGGGCATTGAGCGCGCCACGAAGCAGCAAACAGAGGGCGCTGCGGACGAGATTGCGAAGAAGGCTCCGGCGGTCGGGCACCTGATGCGGATGAACGAGCGTTTCTCCGCGCAGGGCGGAAACCAGCTTTCAGCAGGTATTACGTACTTCTCGGTACTGTCACTCTTCCCGCTGGCGATGTTGCTGTTCGCTGCCCTCGGTATGTTTTTGAACGGGCGCCCGGACATCATGCAGCAGGTGCAGGACCAAATCACTGAGAACCTCGAAGGGGGACTCGGCGAGACCGTCAACGAGTTGCTACAGGCAGCGATCGACCAGCGTGGAGCCGTCGCAGGTGTCGGTTTGCTCACAACCCTCTGGTCCGGCTTGGGATGGATGAACAACCTGCGAGTCGGCGTTTCGGCGATGTGGAACCTTGACGCGAATGATGGTGGAAACTTCGTCGTGAAGAAGCTGACGGACCTGTTGGGCTTGATCGGTTTGATTCTGCTCTTCATCGTGGCGTTCGGTGTGACCGCTGTAGGTGCATCCTCCTGGACCTCGCAGGCGATGGAGCACTTCGGTCTCGGTGACTTCCCGGGGGCCCGCCTCGTGGTGTGGGCCGTCGGCCTGTTGGTCGGTGTGCTGGCGAACTTCCTGGTTATGTGGTGGATGGTCACGTACATGCCGCGCACGAAGGTGCCGATGAAGTCCGGCCTGAAGGGCGCGCTGCTCGGCGCGGTCGCGTTCGAGCTGGTGAAGCAGTTCGCAACCGTGATCGTCAGCTCGGCGACGGGCAACCCAGCCGGCGCGATCTTCGGCCCAGTGATTGTGCTGATGGTGGTGCTCTATCTCATCTGGCGCGTTGTGCTCTACGTTTCTGCCTGGACCGCAACTACAGAGGAGTCGTTGGAGCTCGAGCCGGTTGAGGTCCCGGAGTCCGCGATCATTAATGTGCGCGCGGGCGCGTACCAGGACCCTGCTAGCAGCGCCTCGGCATCGGGCAAGGCGCTAGGCATTGGGGCCGCGATTGGTGCTATTGGCGTCGGGATCGTTTCTTTGCTGACGCGAAACTAAGCGCGACGGCGAGTGCGGTAACCACCAGCACGCCGCCGACGAGCGCGATGGAAAGCCAGGGAATGCCACCCTGGCTTTTTGCTGTTCCAGGCTGCTCATCAGCGGTATCGGTCGGCTGCGATGTTGTCGTCGGCGTTCCCTCGACAGGGTTCAGCGACGCCACGTGGGTGTGGCCCTCGGAGGCGTAGGCGTAGGACTCGTGGAGAAGCGTCTGCGCCTGCTGCCACGCGCGCATTTTATCCACCGTGGTGTCCAGCACTACCGCCACCAGACGCACGCCGTCGTGGTCGACTGCGCCTACAAACGTGTGGTTCGCGTCATCCGTGTAGCCGGTCTTGCCGCCGATGCCGTCTGGGTCGTTGAGGTAGAGCTTGTTGTCGTTCCACAGCTCGTAGCCCGGGATGTCACCATAGCCGGGGAAGGGGTAGGAGGCGGTGTCTGCGATTTCGGCGAACGCCGGGTTGGAAAACGCGGCCCGGTAGGCGAGCGCCATATCCCATGCCGAAGTGGACATCCCAGCCCGATCCAGCCCGGAGTAGGAGGTTGCGCGGGTGTCGAGCATGCCGAGCTCGCGGGCTTTCGCGTTGATCTTCGTCAGGGTGGCGTCGTCACCGCCGAGCGCCTGCGCGAGCGCATGGGCGGCGTCGTTGCCCGAGGCCATCAGCAGGCCGTGTAGCAGGTCGTTGACGGTGTACTCGCCGCCGGCCCCGATGCCGACGGCGGAGCCCTCCTGGCCAGCGGATTCCTCGCTGACCACAACGCGCTGCTCGCGGGGCAGCTCGTCAATCGCCACGAGTGCGAGCAGCACCTTAATAATCGAGGCCGGCCTGTACCTGCCGTGCGGATCCTTCATCGCAATCACGTCGCCGGTATCGAGGTTGGCGACCAGCCACGCGGACGCGAGCACCCCCTCATCGACATGGAATCCCTCGGGCGCCTCGATGCCGCAGGAGCCCTCGTAGGTTACGGGGAGTGGTTGGAGCGTCTCGGTTTCGCGGGCCTCGGACGTCGATACTGGCTCGGGTGGCCACAGGGAGCGCTCGCAATTGTTCGTGTCCGGCGCATGGAGGCGGACAGGGGGGACCCAGTTGCCGTAGTCGTCGTAAAACCCGGGGCGGGGTGTGACCGTGGTCGTGACCGTCGTATCCTCCGCCTGCGCAAGCGGGGCAGGGGCGAGAGTCAGGCACAGGGGCGCGCACACGGCGCTTGCGATGCGTATTGCAGTGTTCATCGCAGGCTATCGTACGCCAGGTCACCCACGATATTGGTGAGGCTGCGCTTTGTTGCGCGGGTGTGTAGTTTCAGCCACGATGTAGCGCATGGTTGCGGTTGAAGGCATGAATGAGCGGCTGAACAAGCTGCGCGCGGCAGTGCTCGGCGCGAATGATGGCATCGTTTCGACGGCCGCGGTGGTCGTCGGCGTCGCGGGTGCTACCCCGAACGTTCCCGCGATCGCTACGGCCGGCATCGCCGCGCTGATCGGTGGCGCAGTGTCGATGGCGCTCGGCGAGTACGTGTCCGTGTCCTCCCAGCGGGATATGGAAAGCGCCTTCATTGAGCGCGAGCTTGAGCTGCACAAGGAGGACCCGCACGAGGAGTTCGAGCACCTGGTCGCAGGCTACGTCGCGTCTGGTTTGAGCTCGAAGACGGCGCTGAAGGTGGCGAAGGAGCGCACCGCCGAGGACCCCATCAAGGCCCACTTGGAAATGCACTACGGCATCGACGAGGACGACCTTGCGAACCCATGGTCCGCGGCCATTGCGTCGTTCATTTCCTTCTTCCTCGGTGCGTTGCTGCCGCTTGCTGCGGTGCTACTTCCGCCAGACTCGTGGCGTGTGGCGTCGACGTTCATTGTGACTCTCGTGGCGCTGGCGGCAACTGGCGCGATCTCTGCTCGCACTGGTGGCGCGAGCGTGACGCGCGCCGTGTTGCGCTTGGTCATCGGCGGTGGGCTTGGACTTGCCATCACCTTCGGCGCTGGCTGGGCCTTCGGCACCGCGGCGCTCTAAGAGTTTCGTGCCTCGTACTGCTTGACCAGCCGCTCGATGAGTTCGTCGGTGAGTTTGTCGTCCTGCAGAATCATGTCCAGCATCTTGCTGGCGGTCTGATCAAGGTTGCGGTCCTCGTCGTAGGAATCGCCGGAGAGATCCACCCCGATGCCGTCGAGCAGCGACTCGCTTGTCGACGCCCCCTCCGCCACATCCTGGCCTTCCTCCACGTTGATCGCCTCGAACTGGGATGTGAACTCCTGGAGGAACGCATCCGCCTCGTGGACTGCTTCCGAACGGCCTTTGCCGCGCTTGACTTCCGATTCGATCCTGCGCTGGAGCGCCTTTTCCATCTGGCGGTGGCGCCAGGAGCGCACGCGGGTCGGCTCGAGTTCACGCGCGATGTTGCGTGAGCGACGCTCCGCTTTCCGAGCCAGTTCAGCGAGGTGTGCCGCGGTCTGGTTTACCGGCGCGAACTCGGAGTTCGTGGAGATTCGCCAGTTTCCGTAGTAGCCGAGCAGGAAGAGTCCGAAGCTCACCATCGGGCCAATCACCATCCCGATCGCCATGTGGCCCGTGGCGTGCCCAAGCAGCACGATGACAGAGCATGCCACGGCTGGAATGACCGTTGGTTGGTTGTTGCCGAAGACACTCGGCTCGCGGCCGGTGACGACGTCGCGGATCATGCCGCCGCCCGTCGCGGTGAACACGCCCATCATGATCGCAGGCAGGACCGGCAGCCCGTACGTCAGGGCTTTCGACGCCCCGGTGGCCGCCCACAGCGCTGAGACGAAGGCGTCGCCATGGCTTTCAAGCACGCTCCACGCGCGCCCTTTGAAGTATGTAAAGCGCGCGATCACCGCGCCGGTAAAAGCCAGGATGAGGTACTCCGGCTGGCTCATTGCCGCCACGGTGCCTTCGTTGATGAGGACGTCGCGAAGCATGCCTCCGCCGAGTGCGGAGAGCATCGCGATGAAGAAAAACCCGATGATGTCGTAGCCACGGTGGCGTGCGATTGTGCCACCGATGATGCCCATCAGTAAGACACCGGATACATCGAACCAACGATAAATAGCGGAGATTAACGGATCGACCTGGTCCATGGTGGCACATTTTACGTGTGCCAGAATCCGGCGTCTTCGACGGCCTCAGGAATTTAGGCTGCGACTAGAACTTGGAGAAGCGCTTGATGAGCTGCAGCTCCATCTCGTTCCACGCCTCAGCCTTATCCGTAAACGGCGCAGATGGGACGTAGCCTGCGGCTTCGGTGGAGCCCAGCATGTACGCCAGGTAGTCCTGCATGCGTGGGTTTGCCAGGAGGAATGAATTGAGCGAGTCGTCCTTGGCCCAGTCGGCGGCGTCGGCAAGCAGCTCGTAGGCCTTCGCCATCTGCTTGGTATCGACGCTATCGACGCCCTGCTTGATGTCCTGCGCGATGCCGTTGAAGGAGTAGGAGTTGTCCGGGTGGACGGTGACCTCGAGCTCACCAGCGTTTGCCAGGGTAACCAGGTCAGGCCAGGTTGCTACTGCGGCGAGGTCATGGTCATCGTTCTCGATAATCCAGCGTCCAAGGTGTTTGGTGGACGGGAACGTGAAGATTTCACCGTACTTGCCCAGGAATACCGGGTTGGAGCCCAAGTAGGTGCGCAACGTGTAGACGCTCTTGCCCTGGATGGAAACCTTCACTGGGTCGATTCCGGCACGTGCCCACGCGGAGTTGTCGTATGGGTCTTGCGCCTCCTGCTCAGCACGCTCGGCCTCGCTGGCTTGCTGCTTCGCCTCTTCGCGGGCCTTTTGCGCGGCCTCGATAGCTGCGGCAGCGGCGCTGACCGCTGCCGCGTCGATGGAGTCCGTCTGCACCACGCGGACCGACTCATCGAGGGATTTGACTACCTCTTCCCAGTTCGCCAGCACGACGCGGCCGACACCAGACCACTCGTCCAGGCCGTTCTCGCCCTGGTAGTGATCAGAGCCGCGGTTGACGTTGCCCAAAATCGAGTGAGAGGCGAAGAAGATCAGTGCTGGCTCTGCCGCCGCTACCTCCGCGAGGGAGCGCGAAATCTGCAACACGCGGGACAGGTGCGAGACGTTCTCGTGGCTTGGGCGGCCAGCCAGCAACTCCGGTGCACCAATGATGTCGAAGTACTGCTTGTCATTCGGCACCACACGGTCGTCGCCCTGGTTGGAAAACTGCTCCCACTTGGGGTGGTCCGCCAGGTCATGCTTCGGCGTGTTGTTGATGTATGCGAGCAGCGCCTCGGGGGATTCGAAGACGAGCACCGAGTTTTCATCGCCGAAAAAGGCCTGCCACTCGGAGCCGTGCTCCTTCCAGGTTGGCGCCCACAGGGTGTAGAAATCGCCGTCGGTCAGTGAAAGCTTGACGGGCAAAATAGCACGGGTAATCATGCAGCAAATCTATCACGCTGTTGGACGCCAGAAACCTTTGAAGGCCATTCCCATGTTTTCTGTTCGCACCGGGTTCATCTGAACTGGGTCGCCAGCTTCGATGAGCATCCCGTCACCGGCGTACATGGCAACGTGTCCATCCCACACCGCGAGGTCGCCCGGTTGCAGGTCCTCGTAGCGGACCTGTTGCCCGATATTTTGCTCTTGGGCTAGGCGTGGCAGCTCCACACCGGCCTGCCGATACGCCCAGCTTGTCAGCCCGGAGCAGTCGAACCCGCCGGGCGCAGATCCACCCCACGCGTACCGTGTGCCGAGCTGTTGTTTCGCCGCCGCGACCGCAGCCTCACCAGTTGCCGAGCCGCCCCGGGAGGGAGGATGTCCCGCCTGCTGGACGGCGGCGAGCGGGGTGACCTCGTTCTTAGCGTGAGGGAGTTCGCGGGCTGTGATGAGGCGCTCGAGCTCGTACATGGCGGCTTTTGCTTGCGAGGATGCGGCAATAGCGGGTTGGCTCGCTGCGTGTGCCACGATCTCCGAGAGCTGCTTGGCTAGTGGTGCGAGGTCGTTCGCCAGTCCGTTGAGAGTGAGCCCAGCCTGGGTGACCGCCCACGCGACCTGGGCGGCGATCTTGATCCCCGCTCCGATCGCAGTTGCAGGGTTGAGCAACAGTGGGATGAGCGGCTGGGTGTCTCGGATGAGGTCAACCACGATATTGCTCAGGTCTTTGGCGGCAAAGAACACGAGGCTGCTCGCCTGGCCGAACATCTTCACAATGGTGTCGCGATCTTTCCCCAGCAGGTTCGCAGCATTGCGCAGCGCCTGGCCCGCAGGGTGTGCCCCTACGAACGCGGCGAGGGGCTCGATGGCGGAAAAATCTGGAGTGGAAAGGAATGGGAGTTGGGGAAGTGGGGCAGGGACGTGTCGCAGAATGAGCTGCGCTGCCGCGATCGGGTCAATGCCCGCAGCTAGTGCAGCCATTACAGCACCGCCTGAAGAAGGTTGCTGAATCGCTCATCAACGCTGATGGCCGCTTTTACAGCCAGGAGCATCGCGAAAGCGACGCGGCTTGCTTCCTCACTCAAAGCCTCGCTTCTCGCGTTTTCCTGCTCCACGGCCTGCGAGAGCGCCTGGCTGAACTCCGCGAGCGGCCACACATTGGGAACCGGAACGTTTGGCAGTGGTTGGAGCGCAGCGGCGTCGTCGCGTAGCGAGTCAGCGTGCGAATGGATCGTTGATTGGTCAAAAGCGAAAGTAGTCATAAGAGGTTGGACGCACAGAGTCAGTAAACGGTTCCCTCCGAATTTCAATTACCATGAGAATCATGGAAATTACCGTTGTTGACCACCCCCTAGCAGCCTCCCGTCTGACACTGATGCGCGATGAGCGAAGCGACAACACCGCGTTTCGTGCCGCACTCGCTGACCTGGGCGCGATGCTGATATATGAGGCGTCGCGTGACCTGAAAACCGAAACCTTTGAAACCAAAACGCCGGTTGCAACAGCCACCGGCGTTCGCTTGGAAAAGCCCCCAATTATTGTTCCGATCATCCGTGCCGGCCTCGGCATGATTGACCCGGCGCTGTCCATGATTCCGGACGCGCAGGTCGGCTTCATCGGCATGGCGCGCGACGAGAAGACGCACGAGCCGGTTCCGTACCTCGAGGCGCTGCCCGACGACCTGTCGGGACAGCCGGTGTTCTTGGTTGACCCGATGCTGGCCACGGGAGGTTCCCTCATCCACGCGATTGAACTGTTGGAAGGCCGCGGGGCAGACGACATTACTTGTGTGTGCATGGTCAGTGCGCAGCCGGGCGTCGACAAGCTGAAGCAGCACGGCGGATCGGTGCGACTGATCACCGCCGTCATTGACCCAGGACTCAACGAGGACGCGTACATCGTGCCGGGCCTCGGCGACGCCGGAGATAGGTTGTACGGGCCACGCAATATTGACCTCTAGTCAAAGTAACGTGCGTCGGATATAATCACCGGAAGTTTGTTACGTACACGAGGGGGTATACGTGTTCTTTCAGGGGAGTCTTGGCGCACGTTTTTCGGGCGTGGATTCGGACCAGTACTGGGCCAGCTACGCGTTTGCGTTAGGGGAGAAGATCCGCGCGCTGCGAACAATGCAGGGGCTATCGCAGGCGTACCTGGCGGAGCGGGCGGGGATCTCTCGTTCGCTGCTCTCTAACCTGGAGCGCAATAGCTACAACAGGAATAGGGCTGCTGATCCCACGCTTTCGACGATCTACCGGATCGCTGCCGCGCTCGATGTTTCGCCGCTGCAGCTGCTTCCAGCAGACGAGGAGCAGGTGGACGAACACGACCAGTCACAAGATTCGGCGGAGATGAGCGTAGAATCATTGCCACAATAAGGCGCAGTGGGAGCCACGCGCACAAATGCTGGGTGAAGGGTGAACATACACGATGACGGCCGGAGGAATTGCGCGCGCGGTAGACCAATGGGTGAAGGAACATCACTCGACAATGGTGGAGTGGCGCCGTCACTTCCACTCCTACCCGGAGCTTTCCAACCAAGAGTTCGCCACCACCGAGTTCATTGCGAAGGTGCTGCGTGAGCACGGCCTTGAGCCCGTCCTCTTTCCCGGCACGGGACTCTACGTCGACCTGGGCCCAAAGGACGGCAAGCGGCTCGCGTTCCGCGGCGACATCGACGCCTTGAAAGTGCCGGAGCAAACCGGCCTGCCGTTCGCATCCCAGCACCCGGGCGTTTCCCACTCGTGCGGCCACGACGTGCATACGACGGTGGTGCTCGCGCTGGCGTGCGCCTTATCGACGGTCCAGCTGCCGCTCGGCGTACGCATCATCTTTCAGCCGGCGGAAGAGGTGATGAACGGCGGTGCGCTCGACGTGATCGAGTGGGGCGCGCTGCAGGATGTCGCGAGCATTTACGCCCTCCATGCTGAACCGAAACTGCGCGTAGGCCAGATCGGTGTGCGCACGGGCGCGATTACCTCGGCGTCGGACGTGCTGCGCATTACGGTCAACGGGCCTGGCGGCCACACCTCTCGCCCGCAACTTTCGGCGGACGTGGTCTACGCGCTCGGGGCGCTGATTACGCAGTTGCCGGCGCTGCTGTCGCGCCGGGTCGACCCACGTACGGGCACGGTGTTGGTGTTCGGGCACGTCGAGTCGGGCGACGCGGCGAACGCGATCCCGAAGACAGGCGAGCTACTGGGCACGTTGCGGACAGCGGATATCGGGACGTGGCGGATCCTCGAAGATCTGGTCACTGACCTGATTGACCTCGTCGTCGCACCGACCGGGTGCACGTACCACCTCGACTACATGCGGGGCGTGCCACCGGTGCTCAACGATGACGCCGCGACGGCGATCGGGGTACAGGCAGGGCGCAGGATCGACCCACACGCGGTGGTGACCGCGCCGCAGTCCTCGGGCGGGGAGGACTTCTCTTGGTACCTGGAGCACGTCCCCGGGTCGATGTTCCGGCTCGGTGCCTGGAGCGGTGAGGGAGAGATGCAGGACCTGCACCAAGGCAACCTTGATATTGATGAGCGAGCACTTGAAGTTGGGGTGCGTTTGTTCGGAGGGGTCGTCGAAAAGTACGCCGAAAACCTCAGCTAGTGCAACTTTTGGTTGGTAACGAAGCCATGGGCGGCCGTGTAGACTAGCCAGGTATTTGTGCGAACGACGAAGACCGTTGAGGAGTATGTAGGTGTCGAAGAAGATCGTCATCATTGGCGGAGGGCCAGCTGGTTACGAGGCTGCGCTGGTTGCATCAAAGTACGGGGCCGATATCACCATTGTGGAAGACAATGGTTTGGGCGGCTCCGCTATCCGCAAGGACGTTGTTCCTTCGAAGAGCTTTATCGCCGGCGCCAACATTAAGACGGACCTTCGCCGTGCAGACGACATGGGGCTCAACCACGGGCTTGGGGAAGCCCAGCTTTCGCTGACCGCCCTGAACGCGCGCGTGATCGCGCTGGCTGATAAGCAGTCCAGTGACATCGCTAAGCAGTTGGAGCAGCGTGGCGTGCGCCTTATCCAGGGGCGCGCTCGTTTTACGGACCAACAGCACGGTCACACCACGCACCGCGTGGAGGTGCACTGCGAGGGCAAAGACACCGAGATTATTGATTGCGACATGGTGCTGGTGTGCACCGGCGCGAACCCGCGCGTGCTGCCGGGCGCTGAGCCGGACGGCGAGCGCATCCTGAACTGGCGTCAGATGTACAGCCTGCAGGAGATGCCGACGCACCTGATCGTGGTCGGTTCCGGTGTGACCGGTGCTGAGTTTGTTTCTGCGTTCGCTGAGCTGGGCGTCGAGGTGACCATGGTTGCTTCGCGTGACCGCATCCTGCCGCACGATGACGCCGATGCCGCTGACGTGCTCGAGGAGGTGCTCGCGGGCCGTGGCGTCCACTTGGAGAAACACGCTCGCGTGGAGTCGGTGACGAACACCGGCGACGGCGTGGTTGTGCGCACGACGGACGGGCGCGAGATCGCCGGTTCGCACGTGATGATGTCCATTGGTTCGATTCCGAACACGGCGGACCTCAACCTGGAGGCGGCCGGTGTGGAAGTCGCCCCGTCGGGCCACATCATTGTTGACCGTGTGTCGCGTACCAACGTTGCAGGTATTTACGCTGCGGGTGACTGCAGCGACCTGATGCCGCTGGCATCCGTCGCGGCGCAGCAGGGCCGCATTGCGGTCGACCACGCGTTGGGCGAGGGCGTGTCACCGGTGCGCCTGAAGACGGTGGGCAACGCGGTCTTTACCCGCCCGGAGATCGCCGCGGTCGGTGTGACGCAGCAGCAGATCACCGACGGCGAGGTTGACGCGGACATCTACAAGCTAGACTTGGCGACGAACCCTCGCGCAAAGATGCGTTCCCTCCAGCACGGTTTTGTGAAGATCTTCGCCCGCAAGGGCTCCGGCCAGGTACTCGGCGGCGTGATCGTCGCACCGACTGCCTCCGAACTGATTCTGTCGCTGACCATCGCGGTAGCCAACGACCTGACTGTGCGCCAGCTGGCGAACTCGATGGCGGTATACCCGTCCCTGTCCGGTTCGATTACGGAGGCGGCACGCAGGCTGATTGCTAAGTCTGATCTGGACTAGCGCTCCGGCTAGAACTAGGCGGCCCCGGAAACGCTCGCTGCGGACAGGATGTTCGTGGGCAGGTAGCGCAGCCGGGGCCGATTTTTGTTGCCGATTCGGGGGAGATGTTCAGCCCGTCGGCGTAAATCATGCGCTGGGCGAATGCGATATCGCAGCCCAGCACCACCGCGTGTTCCCGCCGCGGGGAATCGAACCCCACGACGGGGCCCTGCACCATCCGCGCAATCCATAGGTAGGTCCGGCCGTCCGGCATGACGGCGACCTGACGCGTCACTCTATTCGAAGTTTCAAACGCGCGGTGCACGACCCACAACGGGCAGCCCCCACCGTGGCGCGAGAAGTGGAAGGCTGTCGATGACTGCCGCTTCGAAATGTTGCCTGCCCGGTCGGTGCGCACGAAGACGAACGGAATCGCCTCTGCGCCGGGGCGCTGCAACGTCGCGAGGCGTTGGCAGGTTGACTCGAAACCAGTGCCGAAGCGCGCGGAGATGACGTCGATGTCGTAGCGGGTTTCTTCGGCAGCTTGGAGGAGCTCAGCGTAGGGCATGGTGACAGCGGCGGCGAAGTACTGCGCCAACCCGTGGCGCGCGAGCTGGACGGGCTCGGGCTGTGTCGATTCGTCGAAAGTGTCGCGGACGTACTCGTCGATGAGCTCCGCGAAGGCGGTGCGGCCGTAGTGGTAGGCGAGTTCAAAGCACTGCTGGGACTCGGTGAGTCCGGTGCGTAGGCGGATCTCGCGCTGGTCGTGCTGCAGGGTCGAGCGGGGGCCGTGGGCGTATTGGTTGAAGCGCACTTGGATGCCGTATTCCCTGTCGAAGGTTGCCGCGAGGCGTGTCAGTCGCAGTTGCCGGTTCGCGGCGTGCGCTGCGAGCTGTTCGGCAGCAACGTCGAGCTCGTGGAAGTAGTTCTTGTGGTTCTGGAAGAATTCACGCACGAGTGCGTGGGGGTGTTCGGAGTCGGTGGTCTCGGGTGAAGTCAGCGCCCGTAAGGAGTTGGCGATGTCGGGGAAGCGCTGTGCGAACTCGTGCAGTTTCGGCTGCGGGACGTCGGGGAGTAGCTCGGAAAGCTCGTTGACCACGCGTTGGTCTTCATCGGGGGAGAAGAACGTGGTGGAGAGCTGAAACGCGTGGGTGAGTTGGAGGAGCACGCTGACGGTGAGCGGGCGCTGGTCGTTTTCGAGCTGGTTGAGGTAGCTCGTTGAGATGTCGATGCGGCGGGCCATTTCGCCTTGTGTGAGTTCGAGTTCATGGCGGAGCGTCTGTATCTTTGCCCCCGCGTACAGCTTTGCCATCGTACCTTTCTCCCATTTTGTATGCGTGTACTGCGTAGTTAACAGAATTTGCACAAGTAGCAGAATTTGTACGCAGAAGTTTACATGCGAAAATCATGGCCCGCATCACATTTGGCTCCCTAGTATGAGCTGCAACATCAACGAGGTTTCGCGGCAGCGGAACTACAACGAAGACGAAGGAGCCAAGATGATCGAACACAACGTGCGCACGCACCGTTCGGCAGAAGAATTCCCGATTGAAGAGCACCTCGCATACAAGATCGCCAAGGTTGCAGCAGACCCGGTAGAGGTTCCAGCTGATACGACTGAGATGATCATCAACCGCATTATCGACAACGCCTCGGTCGCCGTCGCTTCATACGGTCGCCGCCCAGTCGCCACCGCTCGCGTGATGGCAGAGGCACATCCAGTATCCGAAGGCGGTGCGCAGATTTTTGGTGTCGACGGCTCCTACTCCGCAGAGTGGGCCGCATTCGCCAACGGTACCGCGGTCCGCGAGCTGGACTTCCACGACACCTTCCTCGCGGCGGAGTACTCCCACCCGGGCGACAACATTCCGCCGATCCTCGCAGTAGCACAGCACAAGGGCCTCGACGGTAAGGCGCTGATCCGTGGTATCGCGACCGGCTACGAGATCCAGGTCAACCTGGTCAAGGGTATTTGCCTGCACGAGTGGAAGATTGACCACGTGGCGCACCTCGGCCCATCTGTTGCGGCGGGTCTGGGCACCATGCTGAACCTGGACATTGACACCATCTACCAGGCGGTTGGCCAGGCGCTGCACACCACGACAGCGACGCGCCAGTCCCGCAAGGGCCTCATCTCTTCTTGGAAGGCGTCCGCCCCGGCATTCGCGGGCAAGATGGGCATCGAGGCCGTCGACCGCGCGATGCGCGGCGAGGGTGCACCCGCTCCGATCTGGGAGGGCGAGGACGGCTTCATCGCCTGGATGCTGCACTCCCCAGAACGCACCTACGTAGTGCCACTGCCTGCAGACGGTGAGGCAAAGCGCGCAATCCTGGATACCTACACCAAGGAGCATTCGGCTGAGTACCAGTCGCAGGCCCCAATCGACCTGGCGCGTCGCATGAAGCAGACCATCGCGGATGCCGGTAAGTCCACCGCCGATATTGAGTCGATCGTGCTGCACACCTCGCACCACACGCACTACGTCATCGGCACCGGCGCGAACGACCCGCAGAAGATGGATCCGAAGGCGTCCCGCGAGACCCTCGACCACTCGATCATGTACATCTTCGCCGTAGCGCTCGAGGACGGCACGTGGCACCACGTCGATTCCTACGCTCCTGAGCGTGCGAACCGCCCTGAGACGATCACGCTGTGGCACAAGATCTCCACGGTGGAGGACCCGGAGTGGACGCGTCGCTACCACTCGCAGGACCCGGCCGAGAAGGCGTTCGGCGCAAAGGCCGTCATCACCTTCAACGACGGCACCGTCATCGAGGATGAGATGGCCGTGGCGGACGCTCACCCATTGGGGGCGCGCTCGTTTGCCCGTGAGCAGTACATCCAGAAGTTCCGCACGCTGGCGGAGGGGATCGTCGATAAGGAAGAGCAGGACCGTTTCCTTGCGGACGTGCAGAACCTCGAGCAGCTCACCGACTTGAGCAAGCTCAACATCAAGGTGAACGCGGACGCGCAAGCCAATGCTCCTCAGATCCCAGGAGGGATTTTCTAAGATGTTTGTTCCTGATACAACGCCAAATGAGCGCCGACTGGCGCTGCGGGGCTCACTCGAGTCCGCGGAAATTACAAAACTGCCCGGCGCGTTCAATCCGCTGACGGCTCGGCTCATCGAGGACATCGGTGGCTTCGAAGGCGTCTACGTCTCCGGCGCGGTACTCGCCAACGACCTAGGCCTGCCGGATATCGGTCTGACCACACTGACGGAGGTCGCACAGCGCGGTGGCCAGATCGCCCGCGCTACGAACCTTCCAGTGCTTATCGACGCCGACACCGGCTTCGGCGAACCGATGTCCGCAGCACGCACCGTGGCTGAGTTCGAGGCCGCGGGGCTTGCCTCGCTGCACCTGGAGGACCAGGTGAACCCGAAGCGCTGCGGGCATCTCGACGGCAAGGAAGTGGTGCCGCGCGACCTGATGGTGCGACGCATCAGCGCCGCAGTAAAGGAGCGCCACGACGATGCATTCGTCATCTGCGCGCGTACCGATGCGGCTGGCATAGAGGGCATCGACTCCGCAATCGAGCGGGCCAAGGCTTACGCAGATGCCGGCGCGGACCTTATCTTTACGGAGGCGCTCTATACCGAGAAGGACTTCGAGACCTTCCGCAAGGCCGTCGATATCCCGCTGCTGGCGAACATGACGGAGTTCGGTAAGACCAAGCTGCTCTCCGCCGGAACCTTGCAGGACCTTGGATACAACGCGGTGATCTGGCCGGTGACCACGTTCCGCCTCGCAATGGGGCAGACCGAGGCCATGCTCCGCGACATCGCGGAAACCGGCACGCAGGAGCCGTGGTTGGACCGCATGCAGCACAGGTCCCGTCTATACGAGCTGGTCAAGTACGAAGACTTCAACCAGTTCGACCAGTCCGTCTTCACATATTCCAAGGACACCTACTCGCCCACATTCGAGTAATCCCTATCCCGCATCCCTAACCCAATCCCTATCCCGAAAGGACTTCATCCCATGACCACTCAAGAAATCAAGAAGGGCCTCGCCGGCGTCGTTGCGGACTACACTGCAATCTCCAAGGTCAACCCTGAGACGAACTCCCTGCTGTACTACGGTTACCCGGTCCACGAGCTGGCAGAGCACTGCACCTTCGAAGAGGTTGCGTACCTGCTTTGGCACGGCGAGCTGCCAGACAAGTCGGGCGCAGAGGAGTTCCGCCTCGGATGCATGAACAACCGCGACATCGATGAGGAACTCATCCAGGTCATTAACTACCTGCCGAAGGACTGCCACCCGATGGACGTGCTGCGCACCGCAGTGTCCTTCCTGGGCACCCGCGACGAGTACAAGTTCACCCCGGATGCTGACCACATCCGCAAGATCGGTACCGAGCTGCTGGCGAAGCTGCCGACCATCGTGGCCACCGACATTCGCCGCCGCCAGGGCAAGGGCTACATCGCCCCGAGCAAGGACAAGGGCTTCTCGGAGAACTTCCTCTGGATGGTCTTCGGCGACGAAGAAGGGTCCCCGGCAACCATCCCGTCGGATATCGAGGCATTCGAGAAGACCATGATTCTCTACGCGGAGCACTCCTTCAACGCGTCCACCTTCACCGCCCGCACGGTGACCTCGACGCAGTCCGACGCCTGGTCTGCGATCACCGCGGCGATCGGCGCACTGAAGGGCCCGCTGCACGGTGGCGCGAACGAGTTCGTCATGCACCACATGAAGGAAATCGACGACCCAGCAAACGCGGAGCAGTGGTGCCTGAACAAGCTGAAGAACAAGGAGCTCGTCATGGGCTTCGGCCACCGCGTGTACAAGAAGGGCGACTCGCGCGTGCCGACCATGGAGGCAGCGTTCAAGAAGCTCGCCGCGGAGCACAAGGACCAGGGCGCCGAGAAGTGGGTGGAAATCTACGACATCATGGCGAAGACGATGTACGAGAACACGTCCATCAACATCCGCCCGAACCTGGACTTCCCGTCCGGCCCGTCCTACTACATCCTGGGTTTTGATATCGAGTTCTTCACGCCGTTGTTCGTGATGAGCCGCATCACCGGCTGGACCGCGCACATCATTGAGCAGTACGAGAACAACTCGCTGATCCGCCCGCTGTCCGCGTACAACGGCCCGGAGGAGCGTCACCTGGACGGCACCTACCAGCCGCAGTAGGTCTGAACGACGGGTGGTCTGCCTTTGGGTCGGACCATCCGTTTTGTTTTGCTTTACAGAAACTCGTTGACCATTGACCCCAACTTGGGGGGTAATCGCTGTGGGAACAGATGCAATTGTGCATTTTCCCGTGGTGTGGCGCCAACCTGCGTTAGGATTGTCAGGCCAACCAAATAACATTCAAACTGTCACGCATGTCACAGTATGGAAGGATTGCATCGATGGAGCAGCTCCCCCTGAATGACCTCCCGGCATTCAAAAAGATCTTGGTAGCAAACCGTGGCGAAATCGCGGTTCGTGCCTTCCGCGCAGCATTTGAGACTGGCGCAAAAACCGTCGCGGTGTACCCGCGCGAGGATCGAAAGTCCTACCACCGACCGTTCGCCGACGAAGCCGTACGAATTGGTGTTGAGGGCCAGCCAGTCAAGGCGTATCTGGACATCGACGAAATTATCCGTGCGGCGAAAGAGACCGGCGCCGATGCAATTTACCCGGGCTATGGGTTCCTCTCGGAGCGCGCAGACCTTGCGCGCGCTTGCCGCGACAACGGCATTAAGTTCATCGGCCCAAGCCCAGAGGCGCTTGAGCTGACTGGTGACAAGGCGGCCGCTGTGCACGCTGCTGAGCGCGCCGGGCTGCCGACGTTGAAGGACTCCGAGCCGTCAACTGACCCGGCGGAGCTTGCCGAGATTGCGAAGGAATTCACCTTCCCGGTCTTCGTCAAGGCAGTCGCCGGTGGTGGCGGGCGTGGTATGCGCTTCATCGAGAAGATCGAAGATGTCGAGCGCCTCGCAGCAGAGGCATCCCGCGAGGCGGAGGCAGCGTTTGGCGACGGCCACGTGTACCTCGAGCGCGCGGTCATCCGCCCGCAGCACATTGAGGTGCAGATCATGGCGGACTCCTACGGCAACGTGGTGCACCTGTTCGAGCGCGACTGCTCGCTGCAGCGCCGTCACCAGAAGGTCGTCGAGATCGCTCCGGCACAGCACATCACGCAGGAACAGCGTGAACGCATCTGCCAGGACGCGGTGAACTTCTGTAAGGAGATCAACTACGAGGGCGCCGGTACCGTCGAGTTCCTCGTTGACGAGCAGGGCAACCACGTCTTCATTGAGATGAACCCGCGTGTCCAGGTGGAGCATACCGTCACCGAGGAAATCACCGGCGTGGACATCGTGAAGAACCAGATGTACATCGCTGCGGGCGCGAAGCTCGAGGACGTGCACCTGACCCAGGACCTTATCGAGATGAACGGTGCGGCGCTGCAGTGCCGCATCACCACGGAGGACCCGAACAACGGGTTCCGTCCGGACTCCGGCGTGATCACCGGCTACAGCTCCCCGGGTGGCGCGGGTGTGCGCCTCGACGGCTCCGCGAACGTCGGTACCGAGATCACCCCGAACTTCGACTCCCTGCTTGTGAAGATGACGTGCCGTGGCCGTAACTTCCAGGTTGCCGTCGACCGCGCACTGCGCGCGCTTAACGAGTTCACCGTCACCGGTGTCTCCACCAATATTGGCTTCCTGCGCGCGCTGCTGTCCGACGAGGACTTCCGCTTCAAGCGCATCAACACCGGCTTTATCAACGATCACCCGTTCTTGCTTGAGGCTCCTGCCGCGGCTGACGATGCCGGCAAGATCCTCGACTACCTGGCGAACGTGACCGTCAATAAGCCAAACGGCCCGCGCCCGACCTCGATTCGTCCTTCGAAGAAGCTGCCGGAGTTCGACTACGGCGACCTGCCGCGCGGCTCCCGCGACGACCTGCTGGAGCTCGGCCCGACGAAGTGGGCGGAAAAGATCCGCAACCAGACAGCGCTTGGCGTGACCGAGACGACGTTCCGCGATGCGCACCAGTCGCTGCTGGCAACCCGCATCCGTACGAACACGCTGGTCGCTGCGGCGAAGCACGTCGGCCACATGACGCCACAGCTCGCCTCTGTAGAGGCGTGGGGCGGCGCCACCTACGACGTGGGCATGCGCTTCCTGCACGAGTCTCCGTGGATGCGTCTCGACGCCCTGCGCGAAGCCATCCCGAACGTGAATATCCAGATGCTGCTGCGCGGCCGCAACACCGTGGGCTACACCCCATACCCGGATTCGGTGACGAAGGCGTTCGTGAACGAGGCGGCGTCGTCAGGCATTGACATCTTCCGCATCTTCGACGCCCTCAACGACGTTTCCCAGATGCGCCCCGCTATCGAGGCTGTTCTGGAGACCAACACCACCGTCGCCGAGGTTGCGATGGCGTACTCGGGCAACCTGCTCGACCCCGCCGAGGACATCTACACGCTGGACTACTACCTGCGTCTGGCCGAAGAGATTGTCGACGCCGGCGCGCACGTCCTGGCGATCAAGGATATGGCCGGCCTGATGCGTCCGGGCGCTGCCGCGAAACTGGTCAAGGCGCTGCGCGAGCGCTTCGACCTGCCTGTTCACGTGCACACCCACGACACGGCTGGCGGCCAGCTAGCGACCTACCTGGCGGCCGCAAATGCGGGCGCGGACATTGTGGATGTGGCGTCGGCACCGCTGGCGGGTACCACCTCGCAGCCGTCGCTGTCCGCACTCGTTGCTGCCTTCGCCAACACCGAGCGTGACACCGGCATTGACCTGCAGGCTGTCAGCGACCTCGAGCCGTACTGGGAGGCCGTGCGCCAGGTTTACGCTCCGTTCGAATCTGGTATCCCTGGCCCGACCGGTCGCGTGTACAAGCACGAAATCCCGGGCGGTCAGCTTTCCAACCTGCGTACGCAGGCGAAGGCGCTGGGCCTGGGCAACCGCTTCGAGCTCATCGAGGACTACTATGCCGCGGTGAACGAGATCCTCGGCCGCCCGACGAAGGTCACGCCGTCGTCGAAGGTTGTGGGTGACCTTGCGCTGCACCTGGTGGGTGCGGGCGTGGACCCGAAGGACTTCGCGGAGAACCCGCGCAAGTACGACATCCCTGAGTCCGTCATCGGCTTCCTGCAGGGTGAACTGGGTACGCCTCCAGGTGGCTGGCCGCTGCTGCGCGACAAGGCGCTCGAGGACCGCCAGGAAGTCGACCACACGGTGGACGTGCCGGAAGAGCTCGCTGGTGACCTTGATTCCGAGGAGCACGTGACGCGCCGTGCTGCGCTGGACCAGCTGCTGTTCCCGAAGCAGTACAAGGAGTTCCTGGAGCACCGCCGCACCTACGGCATCACGGACCACCTGTCGGACCGCACTTTCTTCTACGGCCTCGTTGAGGGTGAGGAGACGATGATCTGGTACGGCGAGCTCGAGGATCACCTGCCGCCGCTCGTGGTCAACCTTGACGCCGTGGGCGAGCCCGATGAGAAGGGCATGCGCCAGGTCATCCTGACGGTCAACGGCCAGATCCGTCCGATGCAGGTCAGGGACGAGAACGCCGAGTCCACAGTCGCCGAGGTGGAGAAGGCTGATCCGGCACAGGAAGGCCACGTTGCGGCACCGTTCGCTGGTGTGGTGAACGTGACCGTCAAGCCTGGCGACGAGGTCAAGGCCGGCGACCAGGTTGCTTCTATCGAAGCGATGAAGATGGAGGCCGCGATCTCGGCGACGAAGGACGGCACCATCGAGCGAGTCGCCTTCACGCAGGCAACCAAGGTGGAGGGCGGCGACCTGGTCGTCGTGATCTCCTAAAGGGTTTCTCGCCGCAGTTAGCCGACGTTGCAGTCAAAAACCATGACATTGGCAACGTCGGCAACCGTGGTGAAGCCGAACTGCTCGTAACGGTGGCGCGCACGCTCGTTGTCTGGATCAACCCAGAGAGCGACGCGGGGCGCGCCTTGTTGCGCTGCAAGCTCAATGACTGCGCGTAGCAGTTTCGAGCCGAGCCGGTGGCCTGCGAAGCGGCGTTCCACCGCGATGGCGAGCTCCGGCACGTCGGGGCCGAGGTTTGCGTGGCCTGCATCCGGGTCATCCCAGTAGCGCAGCCACACGCCGCCAGCGGGGGTGCGGAACTCATCGCAGGCGATAATGCCGCCGTCGCGCTCCGGGTCCCAGTGGTCCACGTAGTCGGTCACCCCGAGGCGCTCCTCGTGCCCGACGGGCGCGGTTTCATCGCCGAATACGTCCGCAAGAAAGTTCAGGCGCTGCAGGTACATGCGGTCTGATTCGGTGGCTTGGCGTAGAGTAAACGACTTGTTTTGTGTCATGGTGCCACTGTAACGCGACTACTACGGATAGGCGCAGCCAGGGCCGTGCGGTACCCTGTGGCCTATGCGAGGAGGAACTGCACGCGGCATCGGGGCCGTCACTGTGGCGTTGTCCCTTGGCATCTCACATGGGGCTGCGGTCGCTGCGCCGGTAGTGCAGCAGGGGGGTCTGATTGTTGTTGGTAGCAACGTGAAATGCACCGTCGCGATGAATGACAAAAACCAGGGCGTGAGCTACACCAGCGCCCACTGTGGGAGCAACGGGGATCGTGTCACCGTCAAGGGGGCCGAAGGCCTCACCGGAACGTTTATCCCCTCGCCGTTGTACCGCGATGAGGAGGATTACACCGCGAACGACTGGGCCATGGTGGTCTGGGACGACGGCGTGGCCCTCGGCCCGAACTGGCTCAGCGGAGACACCCTTATTTCCCCAGGCACGACGCTGACCTCGAAGGATCGCGTGTGTACCTACGGCGGGGTGACGAAGGCGAAGCGCTGCGGCTCGTTCGCTGCGCGCCTCGGCAACACGGTGTTCAGTACGCTCCCAGATGGCCAGGCAGGCGACTCCGGTGCACCCGTGTGGGTCGAAGGCAAAGGAATGATCGGGCCGTACTCGGGCGTGAGCAACATCTCTTCATCGTCGGGCGTGCGCGGGCTTTCCCGCGCGGTTCACCCGGAAGACGGCCGCGACTACGGCAGCGATGACGAAATCGAGGTGCTCAAGCGCTGGTTCCATATCGACGGCCCCGTGGTGCACACCGCCAAGCGCCCAGTAGAAACGGCCGCGAACGTAGGGGCGCAGTTGGGCAAGCGCCTGGACTCGCTGTCCTCCGAGGATGACTCCGCAGTGCGCGGTGTGTTGCCAGTCGTGCTGGCAATCGTGTTGGGCGTACTCGTCGCCGCGGCACCCGACATCGTCTCTATCGTCGAATCGTGGCGCTCAATCGCAGCAGCTAGAGGTCAATAACCATCGTGCCCGGGTGTGGGGCATCGGCAACATCCCGGAAGCCGAATTTCTCGTAGACGTGGCGCGCTTTGGGGTTGTCGGCGTCGACAGATAAAGCGAGCTGTCGCGCACCCTTGTCGCGCGCGAGCTCGCAAGCCTGCTCAATCAGCGTGCGTGACAGGCCCTTGCCCTGCGCGCGGGCCTCAATCGCGATGGCGAACTCGGGGATATCCGGCCCAAGGTTTGCCCACCCCACGGCGGAGGTATCCTCCCAGAACCGCAGCCAGATCGCCCCGGCCGGTACGCCGAGGGCGTCGTAGACGATGACGCCGCCGTCGCGCTCCGGATCCCAGTCGCCGATGTAGCCTGCGGCGTAGGTGGGGTAGTCACTGAACAGTTCGCTCGATTCATCACCGTGCGCCTCGGCGAGGAAGTAAATACGCTCGAGGTACGTGCGGTCGGACTCGGTGGCCCGACGGAAACTAAAGTCCATGGGCTACTTCAACTCCATGAGCGTTGCGCCCTTGGCCGCTTGAGCGCCCTGCTCGGCTGCCAGGCCCGTCACGACGCCATCCTTGTGCGCCTTGACCGGGTTTTCCATCTTCATCGCCTCGAGCACGACGAGGACGTCGCCCTCAGCGACGGTGTCGCCCTCTGCCACGTTGACCTTGATTAAAGTTCCCTGCATCGGCGCCGTCACGGCGTCGCCGGATGCGGCGGTCTTCGCGGCCGATGCGCGGCGCTTCTTCGGCTTACGGGCAGGGCCCGCGCCGGGTACGAGTGCGGAAGGCAGGGCTACCTCGATGCGGCGGCCGTCAACCTCCACGGCAAACACCTGCTTATCGACGCCTGCTTCGCCCTCCACACCTTGATCATCAGCTGCGGTGACGGCTGGCATCTCGCCGTCCCAGGCCTCTTCGATCCAGCGAGTGTAGACGTCGAACGAGGTGCCGTCGCCGATAAAGGCGTCGTGCTCGACCATTGCGCGGTGGAAGGGGATCACGGTCGGGATGCCCTCGACGACGTATTCCGCAAGCGCGCGGCGGGCACGATTCAGCGCTTCCTCGCGCGTTGCGCCGTACACGATCAGCTTGGCCAGCATCGAGTCAAACTGACCGTTAATCGCCGAACCTTCGCGCACGCCGGAGTCCACGCGCACGCCGGGCCCGGCTGGCTCGCGATAGACGTTGATCGGGCCAGGAGAAGGCATGAAGTTGATGGTTGGGTCCTCGCCGTTGATGCGGAACTCAAATGCGTGCCCGCGCGGCGTTGGGGTCTCCGTGATGCTGAGCTGCTCGCCACGGGCGATACGGAACTGCTCGCGTACCAAGTCCAGGTCGGTGGTCAGCTCAGTGACCGGGTGCTCTACCTGGAGGCGCGTGTTGACTTCCAAGAAAGACACCAGGCCGTCAGCGCCAACCAGGTACTCTACGGTGCCTGCGCCCGAGTAGCCGGCTTCCTTACAGATCGCCTCGGCGGAGCGCTCAATGCGCTCGCGCTGCTCATCGGTGAGGAACGGTGCAGGGGCTTCCTCGATAAGCTTCTGGAAGCGGCGCTGCAGCGAGCAGTCGCGGGTACCCACGACCACGACGTTGCCGTGCTGATCCGCGAGCACCTGCGCCTCAACGTGGCGAGCCTTATCCAGGTAGCGCTCCACGAAGCACTCGCCGCGGCCGAAAGCGGCAACGGCCTCACGGGTCGCGGACTCGAACAGCTCCGGGATTTCTTCCCGCGTATGCGCGACTTTCATGCCGCGTCCGCCGCCGCCGTAGGCGGCCTTAATCGCGATCGGGAGGCCGTGCTCATCTGCGAACGCAAGGACTTCCTGTTCGTCTGCGACCGGATGTTTCGTGCCGGGGGCCATCGGGGCGTCGACAGCTTCGGCGATCGCACGGGCCGCCACCTTGTCACCCAGCGTGGCGATAGCCTCGGGGGAGGGGCCGATCCAGGTCAAGCCGGCGTCGATAACTTTCTGTGCGAATTCAGCGTTTTCGGCGAGGAAACCGTAGCCGGGGTGAACGGCGTCCGCGCCCGAATCCGCCGCCACTTTGAGCAGCTTCGCCATGTCCAGATAGGTCTCTGCGGCGGTTTCCCCGCCGAGGGCGAACGCTTCATCGGCAAGGGAAACATATGGTGCGGCCGCGTCGCTGTCTGCGTACACCGCAACGGACGCGATGCCTTCATCCTGGGCAGCACGAATGATGCGCACCGCGATCTCGCCGCGGTTTGCAACCAACACCTTGGTCACTTGCTGATTGTGAATAGGCACAAAAAATCCCGTCTTTCTCAAAGAGTCTGAGCTTTGCCGAAATATATCGGATTTTGCCACCCTATGTTACAACCCAGCGGGATGGGCAGCGAACCTTTTCTATCTTAGCGTTCGCCGCGCTCCACTGGCACACGCACCATGTTTCCCCACTCCGCCCACGAGCCGTCGTAGAGCGAAACCTGCTCGAAGCCGAGCACGTGCTTCAGCACGAACCAGGTATGGGCCGCGCTTTCGCCGAGCTGGCAGTAGACCACAGTCGGTGCAGCTGGGTCGAAGTCTTTATAGACGTGCGCAATGTCATCCCTGCCCTTGAGGCGCGCGTTCGGGAACACGGAGTTGCCCCACGGCACGTTCACTGCGCCGGGGATGTGCCCGTTGCGCAGAGTATCGACGCCACCATCCTGTGCGGCCGCCTCTGTTCCTGCGTAATGTTCGGGCGAGCGGGCGTCGATAAGCTGGGCGGGTGTTTTCTGCAGCAGCTCGGATGCGAAGGTGCGAAGCGGTGCGTCCTGGCGCTCGACTACCGGGTACTCAGTGCGTGGATACTCCGGCACCGCGAAGGAGGTATCGCGCTCTTCGCCCATCCAGGCGTCGCGGCCGCCGTCGAGGATGCGCACATCCGGGTGACCGAACAGCTCGAAGACCCACGCCGTGTAGGCGGCCCACCAGTTGGAGCGGTCGCCGTAGATCACCACGGTATCGTCGCGGGAGATGCCGCGCGCGCTCATGAGTTCTGCGAAGGCCTCGCCGTCGATAAAGTCGCGCTGCGCAGGATCATTGAGGTCGTTGTGCCAATCGATCCGGACGGCGCCTGGGATGTGCCCAATGTCGTAGAGGAAGGCGTCCTCGTCGCTTTCGACTACCCGCAGACCCGGCATGCCCAAGCGTGCAGAAAGCCACGCGGCTGACACGAATCGTTCCGGATGTGCGTAGTTCGCAAACTGCGAGTGATCGTCGAGTTCGATGCCCACGGTGGGTTAACCTCCAATAGCAATGGCCAATAACACAGAGCGAAGTTATTTACTGCCCCTCACCCTACATGTCAAGGAAAATAGGTGACGCAAAATTCCGCAAAAACGGGTCCAGTGTGCGCGGTGTCACTCGCGTGCGCAGGGTGTATTCACGGGGGTTATACGCGGTGTGAACTTGGGCACGTTTTCCCAGGCGAGTGCGGAAAAATTCATCCTGCCAAATAAAGTTACTAATTGGAACATACAGACACCCGTTTCCACCCACAAGGTGGGACAATGACTAGAAAGGTGCCCCATGCATAAAGCTATCGTCGTATTCGAGGTCGAGGGCGGCTCGGATAAGTATTTCGACGGACACCGGAAAGACACCATGCCGATCGTCAACGCGATCAAGGCTATGGGATGGCACGCCGAAGTTGTCTTCTACCGCCCTGAGTGGAAAGACGCGATTTACACCTACGTCTCCGAGAACTTCGACGGTTACATCTCCCGTGTCAACCCAGGCAACATCCCTGGCGGTGAGAAGGGCTACTTCGACCTGCTCACCAGCCTTTCGGTTGCGGGCCTGGTCGGCATGTCCACGCCGGGCGAGATGATGGCCTACGGCGCGAAGGACGCCCTGGTGAAGCTGAAGGACACCGACCTCGTCCCGTCCGACACCGCCGCGTACTACGACGTCGAGACGTTCCACGAGACCTTCCCGACGTCCCTGTCCTACGGCGAGCGCGTGCTGAAGCAGAACCGTGGCTCAACTGGTGAAGGCATCTGGCGCGTCCGTATCGCTGACGAGGACCTCGCGGTCTCCGTCGAGCCGGGCACCGCGCTGCCGCTGGACACCAAGATCCGCTGCACCGAGGCCGTCGACAACCACACCGAGACGCGCGAGCTCGGCGAGTTCATGACCTTCTGCAACCAGTACATCGTTGGCGACAACGGCATGCTGGTGGACATGCGCTTCATGCCACGCATCGTCGAGGGTGAGATCCGCATTCTGCTCGTCGGACCGCACCCGGTGTTCGTTGTGCATAAGAAGCCCGCAGAGGGCGGCGACAACTTCTCCGCAACCCTGTTCTCCGGCGCAACGTACACCTACGACAAGCCAGAGGCATGGCAGGAGCTCATCGACATGTTCGCTGAGGCCCGCCCGGTCATCGCCGAGAACCTCGGCGGCGACAACATCCCGCTCGTTTGGACCGCGGACTTCATGCTGGCCGACGGCGAGAACGGCGAGGACACCTACGTGCTCGGCGAGATCAACTGCTCCTGCGTTGGCTTTACCTCCGAGCTCGACATGGGCATCCAGGAGCTCGTTGCGCAGGAGGCAATCAAGCGCGTCGAGGCGAAGTTCGCCTAGTCGCTTTTAGCCATAGGCGCCATGGCACCGACCGGGGTTTAGAGGAGCGTAGCGACGCTGTCCGGGTCGGCGTCGGAGAGCATTTGGCGGCAGCGGTCGTACTCGGCGTCGTCACCGATCGCCTTGGAGGTCAGGGCGAGCATCGCGATGGCCTTGAGCACTGGCACGTTCGCCTCGTGCGAGGCCGGAACCGGGCCCCAGCCCTTCCAACCGTTGGCGCGCAGCCGGTCGAGCGAGCGGTGGTAGCCGGTGCGGGCGTACGCGTAGGCGACGATCGTGTCGCCGTCCGCCAGCTCGCGCTCGGCGCGGGCAGCCCACACGGCGGGGGAATCGGGGTGTGCGACGGCGGTGGCGTCGGCAAGTAGGTCGCAGCCGGTTGCTGGGTCTTCTGGGAGGTGAATTGGGTCGGGGGCAAGCATGTCGTTGAACTTCATGCCGACTAGGATACCCAGAACTCCGACGCGTCCAGTCCGAAGTGATAGAGGCAGCGCCGCAGCAGCGGCATGGACAGGCCGATGACGCTGGTTGGGTCGCCGTCAATGGAGTCAATAAACCAGGAGCCGAGCGCCTCCAGCGTGAACGCGCCCGCGCACTGCAGCGGCTGGCCGGAATTGGCATAGGCCACGATGTCGGCGTCGCTCGCCTCGCCGAAGCGGATGGTGGTGCGCACGGTGTCCGTCACCCACTCGCCGTTGTAGGTCACAGCGTGGCCGGTGAGCAGTTCTGCGGTCTTGCCGCGTTGCGCGCGCCAGCGCTCGATCGTGGCCTCAACGGTGTGTGGCTTGCCCAACAGCTGGCCATCCAGAAGCAGCATGGAATCGCAGCCGACCACGACGTCGCCCGGGAACTCGTCGGCGATGGTTGTAGCCTTAGCGCGGGCGAGGGTAGCGACGGTGTGGGCAGGTGGGGCGTCGACAAGCGAGGCGATCACCGCATCCTCGTCGATGTTGGCGGGCCGCAGCACCGGCTCGACGCCACCCTGCTCGAGCAGCATTCGGCGCGACGGCGACTGTGAGGCGAGAACAATCCGCATGGCTTAGGAGTACGTCGAAGGGGAGAACGCGAGCGGGTTAAACAGCGTCGGCGCATGCACCGGCGAGGGCGCTACGCCCCACAGGTTGCGCTGCCCGCGCTTCGCCGCCTGCGCCTGCTGCTGCAGTTGCTCCAGCACGAGGCGCAGCGCCTCGACCTCCTCGGGGGAGGGGTTGCCTTTCACAACGTCGAAGGGGAGGGAAGACATACGTTCCTTTCGTGGTTACAGCGGCAGGTTGCCGTGCTTCTTCTGCGGCGGATAGACAACCTTGCGCTCCAGCAGGCGCAGGCCCTCCACGACCTGGGCGCGGGTGTCGCTAGGTGCGATGACGGCGTCGACAAGGCCGCGCTCGGTAGCGACGTAGGGGTTGAGGTTTTCTTCCTCGTACGCCTGCGTATCGACGCCCAAAGCCTCAGCAGCCGTCGGGGCGTCAGCGAGCGCGATCTGTGCGGTCGGCCACGCAAAGACCAAGTCAGCGCCCAGCCCCTTCGAGCCGAGCACCGAGTAGGCGGTGCCGAGTGCTTTGCGCGTGATCACAGTCATGGTGCCCACCTGGGCCTCAGCGAAGGCGTACGCCAGGGTGGAGGCCGCGGACAGCGCGCCTGCCTGTTCTTCCTCAACAGTCGGGACGAAGCCTGGGCAGTCCACGATGTGCAGCAGTGGCAGGTTAAAGGCGTCGCAGGTGCGGATGAAGCGCGCGGCCTTTCGGGCGGCGTCGGCGCTCAGGCAGCCAGCGAGCACACTTGGCTGCGTGGCAACGATGCCGAGCGCCCGACCGTCAATGTGCGCGAACCCGGTGACGACGTTGCCGGCGTGGGCGCCGCCGAGCTCGTAGAAGTCGCCGTCGGTGATCGTCTCGATGACGGCGGTGATGTCGTATGGCTGGGCGTCCTCGTCGGGAACCAGGGAATCAAGCACGCTGGCGTCAGCGCCCTCTGCGACGTCAGCCACGGGAGCAGCCGCGCGGTTGTTCAGCGGCAGGTAGCTCACGAGCTTGCGTACCTCGTCGACAGCCTGCTCATCGGTGCTGACGCGGATGTTGGCCACACCGGTGGTGGCCGCGTGGACGTCGGCGCCGCCAAGCTGCTCCGCGGTCACCTCGCTGCCAGCGACCTTGGAAGCCACATCGGTCGCAGCTAGGTGCAGGCTCGCGCCGTCGACCATGATGCGCATATCGGCCAGTGGGACGGTGGTGGCAGCAAACGTGGCCACCTCACCGGCAACCACGGCGATCTGCGGCACCAGGCCAGAAGCCTGCGTCGCGGCACGCAGGATCTTCGCCTGCATATGCGCCGTGACGACGCCCTCCTGCCAGCGCGGGCCGAGCGAGTCGTAGAACCCGATCACCGGCACGCCAGTCTTTGCGGCCAGCTCGTAGACTTTGAGGATCTTCTCGGCGTACACCTCGCCGATACCGCCGTCGAAAATGGTGGCATCCTGGGAGAACACGCAGACGCGGCGGCCGTCGATGAGGCCATAGCCGGCCACGACACCATCCGTCGACGGCTTGGTGCGGTCCATCTTGTACGCCTCGACGCGGTGGCGTGCCAGCGCGTCGACCTCCACGAAGGAGCCCGCGTCCAGCAAACGCTCGACGCGCTCACGCGCGGTCAGGTCCCCCGCATCGTGGACCGCGTCGATCGCGTCCTGGCCAAGCGGCGCCTGGGCCTCATCGAGCCGGTTGCGCAGATCTTGGATGCGGCCTGCAGTCGTCGACATATCAGGTTTGGAAGAAGATTTATCGCCCATATCGCCTCAGTCTAACTAGCACGGAAAGAAAACCACATTATAAATCGCGCGGCGGGGCCCTTATGTTTCAGGTGCCAGGACGCTAACACGGCACGGGCAACGCGCTTAGCGCATGCTCGGGTCCTTGAAAATGCTCCACGCAGCTGAGATCAGCGGCAGCTGCAGCGGAAGTCGACCGATGCTGATCACCTGCTTTTGCCACGGCTTGTTGCGCCACTGGCGGGCCATCTCGAAGTTCGCAGGCCACACGGCCAGCAAGAGCGCTGCTGCGAAGCCACCACCGAGTTTGCGCAGCTTCGGCGCACGTTTCTGATGCCCGGCGTGCGAAGCCGGGCCAAGCTTGGGCGCGGCCAGCAGCACAGCAGCTGCCAACTCCGCGGCGCCGGACGTGTAGGTATACGTCCGGGCCTCACCTGGGAGGGCCTCGGGAACGATGGAGTCGAAAGGTTCTGGTTTGATGAAGTGCAGGATACCGGCCACCCCGAACGTCGGGATGAGGGCCTTGCGGAGGAAACGTTGAATCGTCATGTGTCTAACAGTAGCGCTAGATTAGGTCAACATGAATGCTGAAGAACTGAGCAGGCTCCAGCGGGGCGTCGAAAAGTATTGGCCGGTGGTGCGCTGGGTGGAAACCACCGGGTCGACGAACGACGATCTCCTCAACAAAGGCGAACCCGGCACCGTGCTCATCGCGGGGGAGCAGACGGCGTCGCGCGGAAGGCTTGGTCGCAAGTGGGTAAGCCCGAAGGGTGCGCAGCTGGCGATGAGCATGGTGCTGCCTATCGACGACAACCCGCCACCGTTTGGGCTGCTGTCGATCGCGCCGGGCGTCGCGGTGACCGACGTCGTGCCGCAGGCCCAGCTCAAGTGGCCGAACGACGTGCAGATCGGCGGGAAGAAGCTCGCGGGGATTCTCTCCGGGCTTGCGGACGGGCGCGTAGTGGTCGGCATCGGCATCAACCTCAACTTTGAGCGTGAGCAGTTGCCCATTCCCACCGCAACGGCGCTGAACCTTGAGGGCATCGACGTCGACTTCGTGGACTTCACCACGCAGGTACTGTGCGCGATGGGTGAGCGTTTCGCGCAGTGGCAACAGCGTGACCCGCAGCTGCTCGCCGACTACCGCAAGGTGTGCAGCACGATTGGGCAGCACGTGCGCATTGAGCTGCACAACGGCGAGGTGGTCGGCACCGTCGATGGCGTCAACGACGAGGGCGAAGTGATCATCGACGGCACGACGTACAGCGTCGGAGATGTGCACCACCTCCGGCCGAAACAGTAGGATCTGTGCCGTGCAACAGTCGCGGGTGAAGTTTCAGCTGGCAGAGGGCGAGACCGTCCTCGCCGACACGAACCCGCCGTTAACGAGCCTCATTTTCCCGTTGCTCGAGCTCATCGTGATCACCGGGATCGCCTGGATTGCCATCGGCTGGATGGACGTCACCCCGTTTGTGAACCCCCAGGCGCACAACATCGTGGTTGCGGTGTGGGCGCTGCTGTCGGTGTGGCGCTTCGTGTTGCCGGTGGTTCGCCACCGCCGCCAGCGTTTCCTGCTCACCGACCGCCGCATCCTCGCCCGCTCGGCGCGCGGTGCGGTCGATTCCATTCCGCTGCGTCAGATTCATTCTTTTCGACGCCAGCGCGGCGGGCTGTCCATCGCCCTGTGGGGGTTCGACCAGCCGGTGTTCTTCCCGCAGGTAGGCAAGGCGCGTGCGGTGGAGCGTGCGCTGGACGAGAGCCTGCGCCGCCGCTAACTACTCCTTAATTTCCGTTGTGTGCAGCTGGCTATCCAGGTCGCTCGGGCTGAGACTGCCTGCCTGGAAGTCTGCCGTGATCGGCAGGTGCAGATCCATGTCGGTGGCGGGGCACAGCTCGATGATGGCGTCGTTAATGGTGTAGTCGAGCACGTGGCCGCCGGCTGTGCGGGCGTCGTCAATGAAGTGGACGTGGCAGCCGGGCACCCCGATGCCTTTGGCATAGGCGGGCGTGCGGAAGCCGCCGATGATGCCGTGTACGTCGGTGAAGTGGTGCTCGGCGTCATCGCCGATGGCCTCCGTCATGGGGCGGTACGGTTTCTCCTGCTTGGTCACGGTGCGGGTGACCACCTCGTCGAAGGTGCCGGTGATTCTGACGGCGTAGAAGAAGTTGTGGCTCGGCTCGAGCGCGTCGATGAACTCGGCAAGTTCCGCGCGGCGCATGCCTTTCGGCGCGTCGACGCGGATGCGCGGCACAAAGTTCGTCACGACGGTAAACGGCGTGCGTTGGTCAAGGCTGGCGACGCGCGCTTTGCCGTCGCTGGTGAGCTGGTAGCAGACGCCGTCGAGAATGATCATCTCTCCGTCGAGCCCGTCGAAGGTGCCAAGGCCGAAGTTCCCTTTGCCGAGGATGTCTCCGATGGTCAGTTCGCCTTCGTAGATGCCGTCGAGAAGCGCGGTCATCAGTGAGTTCTGGAAGATGGTGTGGCGAACAATCGCGGGATTCGTTTCAGTCATGCCCACATCGTAGCGCCCATAAGGCTAAGGTAGTTCGTTGTGAGAGACGCTCAAGGAATGCCCAGAGTTGCCGTTATCGGTGACGGTCAGCTTGCCAGAATGATGCACACGGAAGCCATCGAACTTGGACTGCAGCCCAGGGTGCTTGCAGGCGCCCCGGACGCCTCGGCCGCCCAGGTGTTTGGTGACGTCCAGCTTGGTGACTACACCAACTTCGACGACCTGCACGCGACCATTCAGGGTGCCTCGGCGATTACGTTCGACCACGAACACGTCCCAAACGAGTTCCTGCAGCGCCTGCTGGACGAAGGTTACAACGTGGAGCCGCGCCCCCAGGCGCTGATTTACGCCCAGGACAAGCTTGAGCAGCGCACCAAGCTCAAGGAGCTGGGGGCACCGGTGCCGCCGTTTGCGAAGTTTGACTCCGTGGAGGACGCCCGCGAGTTCTGGAAGCTTGTCGACGGCCGCGTGTGCGTCAAGGCGACGCGCGGAGGCTACGACGGGCACGGCGTCTGGTTCCCAGAGACCCTGCAAGAGTGCGAGCAGCTGGTCACCGATCTGCTTGAGAAGGGCGTTGTGCTCTACGCGGAAGAAAAGGTGAACTTCGCCCGCGAACTTTCCGCGATGGTGGCGCGCAACCGGGACGGCGAGGTCAAGGCGTGGCCCGTCGTCGAGTCACGGCAGGCGGACGGCGTCTGCCATATCGCGATTGCTCCAGCGCCAGAACTGCCGGCTGATGTGGCGAAACAGTGCCGTGATCTTGCCACCAATATTGCGACCAAGCTTGACGTTACGGGCGTGCTCGCCGTTGAGCTCTTCGAGTGCATCGGGGAGGACGGGGCGTCGAAAATTCTGGTCAACGAGCTTGCGATGCGCCCGCACAACACGGGGCACTGGACGCAGGACGGCTGCGTGACCTCCCAGTTTGAGCAGCACCTGCGCGCGGTCCTGAACTGGCCGCTCGGGTCCGTGGACACGCTCGAGCCGGTCACGGTGATGGTGAACACTCTCGGTGCGGAGGAGGATCTGCAGATGCCGATGGAGCAGCGCGTCATCGAGGTGATGCGCCGCTACCCGGAGGCCAAGGTGCACCTGTACGGCAAGAGCTGGCGCCCTGGGCGCAAGATGGGACACGTCAACGTCACCGGCTACGACGCCACGTCCACCTTGGCAATTGCGCAGCACGCCGCGCACTTTATTGTTCACGCGAACTGGTACTAACAGGAGGAGAGTTTCTTCATGAACGCACGCGTTGGCCTCATCATGGGCTCGGATTCGGACTGGGACACGGTTGCGCCTGCCGCAGAGGTACTTGCGGAGTTCGGGGTGCCGTTTGAGGTCGGGGTGGTCTCCGCGCACCGCACCCCTGAGAAGATGCTTGCCTATGCGAAGCAAGCACATGAACGTGGCATCCAGGTCATCATTGCGTGCGCCGGTGGGGCAGCCCACCTGCCGGGGATGGTTGCCGCGGCAACGCCACTGCCAGTCATCGGTATCCCTCGCGCATTGAAGGACCTTGACGGGCTGGATTCTCTGCTTTCCATCGTGCAGATGCCAGGGGGTGTTCCAGTCGCGACGGTGTCTATCGGCGGCGCGAAGAACGCGGGCCTGCTTGCTGTTCGGATGCTCGGTGCCGGGGATCCGGAACTAGTGGACAAGATGGCGAAGTACCAGGCCGACATGGCGGCCGAAGTTGAGCGTAAGGATGCCGCGCTGCGCAGCCGGTTGCTGGGTGAGTAGCAGTCCCATCGTGGTGCTGGGTGCGCGAATTGTCGACGGCCACCCGTCGCGCATGCTGCACGCCCGGCTCTGCAGCGCACTGCTCCGCTGGCGGACGGACGCGCACGCTGGCGTGCGGCGCGCCATCGTGGTCACCGGCCGCGGGGAGGCGGCCGTGATGGCTCGCTGGCTTGTCGAGCGCGGCGTGCCCCGTGAACTGATCATTCAGGAGCCCCATGCGTCGTCGACGAACGAAAACCTCGAGCGTACCCGCGCGTTGTTCCCGCACGCGCCGCGGCTGATCGTGGTGACCAGCAACTTCCACGTGCGCCGCACGCGCGTGTGGGCCTGGCACCTGGGGATTCCAGTGGAGATGGTGCCTGCGCGCACCCCGCGCCGCTCCCGGCCGAAGAACTACGCGCGCGAGCTCGTTGCGTTGCCGCACTCCGCGGCGCGGGTTGTGTGGCGACGCCTTATGCACAAAATGCGCTAGAGTACATCCGATGGTGCTACTTTTGGTGCCATGTGCTTCAGTCCTAGGAAGGCTCCATTCATGACACACTTACATCGCCGCATCACCGGCTTGATCACCGTTGCAGTACTGGGGGCCAGCGTGGCTTCATGCGCCGGAGATGGCCAAGACGCCACAGACGCGCCCCAGACCGACAAGGACGGTGCCGCAGTGATTGCCGGGGCCAACCAACCCGCAGAAGTCAATGGGGTCGATTTGCATTTTCTCGCGATGATGACACCGCATCACCAGCAAGCCGTGGACATGAGCGAGATCATCCTGGCCGCCGATGGCATCAGCGAAGCCACCGCGGACTTGGCCGAACGGATTAAAATCGGGCAACAAGAAGAAATCGACACCATGGTCGACTGGGCTGAACAATGGGACCAGGGTGACTTGATGGCACATCACGCCCCACACATTGCCAATGGCATGATCACTCCAGAACAGATGGACCAGCTGAAATCACTTTCGGGCGAGGAAGCAGACACCCGGTTCCTCCAGCTCATGCACTTCCATCACGCGGGTGCCGTTGCCATGACCCAAGACCAAATCGACAACGGCGGCTACCAGCCTCTCGTGGAACTGGCTCAACAAATGGTCGACGTGCAAACCGCTGAGATGCACGAGATGGAACAACTCCTGGAAGCCAGAGGCGAAAGCCTGCTGACTGAGTAACCAACCTGGATAAACGAAGCGGGAGCGCGTTAACCCGGGTATAAGTTCGTAGTGCACCTGTAATACGACTGAAAGGGAACACCCATGACCGCCAACTTCAACGCCGCGCAAAGCAAGCAGACCGCCGACGGCTTCTTCTCCGCGCTTTTCGACTTCTCCTTCTCCCAGTACATCACCCTGAAGTTCGCCCGCGTGATCTACCTGATCTCCGCAGTCTTCATCGGACTGTGCTGGGGTCTTCGGCCTTTTGGTGTCGCTGGCTACGTTCAGTGTTGGTTTTGGCACCGGCCTGCTCATGCTGATCGGCTTCCTTCTCTTCGGTACGCTTTTCGCGCTGTTCTCATTGATCAGCGCGCGCGTCACCCTCGAATTCATGGTCTCGGCGATCAAGACGGCGCAGAACACTTCCGAGATCGCAGCGGCGCAGCGTCGTTAGGGGTCGCTAGACCCCGCCCGGCAAACTGTGCAGAGTGAGGCCGCGCGCGGCGGCAGCCTCGCCGAAGCGCGCAACGAAATCGGCCGAGCGCTTGCCGGAGGCGCAGTAGACCACGACCTCGCCCGCGCCACGCAGCTCGTCGAGGAGCGTAAGCGCGGCGTCCGGGTCTTCGCGCCACACCGAGGCCGGCAGGTGGAAGGACGCGTGCGGCAGGTCCTTGATCGCTTTTTCACCGAGTTCGCGCACGTCCAGCGCTGTGGCGTGACCATCCGCGACCTGCGCGAGTAGGCGCGTTTTCTCGCCGTCTGGCGGCAGCATACACGGGGCAGCTTCGGCGACGAGTTCGGTGACCAGCTCGCGCTGCGGGTCGGCAGCGACCTCGAAGCGCCGGAGCGTCCCGGCGAGCGCCTCGTAGACATGGAGCACACCGACCTCGGCGTCCATGCCCGCGAGGTATTTCACGGCCTCCGTGGCCATCAGCCCGCCGACGACCGAGGTCGTCACCCCGAGCACGCCGGCGGTGGCGCAGTCCGGAGTGTCCTCGGGTGCCGGGTGGGTGGGGTAGAGGTCGCGTAGCCCGACCCCGCGTGCATCCGGTCCGGAGTACCACAGCGCGAGCTCGCCGTGGAAGCGCAGCACCGAGCCCCACACCAGGGGCGTGCCGGTGAGTTCTGCGGCGTCGCCGGCGAGGAATTTCGTGGTGAAGGTATCGGAGCCGTCGATGACCAGGTCGTGCTCGCGGAACAGCCCAGGTGCGTTGGAGGTGTCGAGGCGCTTGCGCAGCGGCACGATCGTGGCGTCTGCGCGGTGTCGGCGCAGCTGCTCGGCTGCCACCTCCACCTTGGGCCGGCCCACGTCGGAGGCGCTAAACAGAATCTGGCGGTGGATGTTGGTGTCATCCACCACGTCATCATCAATCACCGTGATCGTGCCGACACCTGTGGCCGCCAGCGCCTGCATCACCGGGCAGCCGAGCCCGCCCGCGCCGATGACAAGCACCCGCGCGCGGTTCAGCGCCTCTTGGCCCGCTAGCCCGAAGCCGGGCAGCAGCGTTTGGCGCGCGGTGCGCCGCAGCTCAGCGTGAGGCAGGCTCATAGGACCTCATCCGCCCAGCTCGCTAGGCCATCAAAGCTTGACGACGCCAACGCCCCTTCCGCATGCGTCCGCCGCGGAATCCGACCCGCATCCCGCGCGAGCCGGCCAGCCTCGACCGCGTGTCGCATCGCACGCGCCATCGCGACCGGGTCCTGGCAACGGTTGACCGCGCTGGCGAGCAGCACGCCGTCGCAGCCGAGTTCCATGGCCAAGGTGGCGTCGGAAGCGGTGCCGACGCCGGCGTCGAGAAGCACGGGCACCTGCGCACGCGCGCAGATCAGCTCGATGTTGTGCGGGTTCAAAATGCCAAGGCCGGTGCCGATCGGAGAGCCGAGCGGCATCACCGCATGCACCCCAACCTGCTCCAGGCGGGCGGCGACGACCGGGTCGTCGGAGGTGTAGGCAAGCACGACGAAGCCTTCGGCGACGAGGAGCTCGCAGGCGTCGACAAGCTCGACGACGTCCGGCAGCAGCGTGTGCTCGTCCGCGATGACCTCCACCTTGACCCAGTTCGTGCCGAGCGCCTCGCGCGCCAGTTGCGCGGTGAGCACCGCGTCGCGGGCGGTGCGGCAGCCCGCAGTATTCGGCAGGGGATCGATGCCGAGCCGGGTGAGCATCTCGAAGACGCTCTCGCCGCCATTGGTGCGGGCGGCATGCCGACGCATCGCCACGGTGGTCAGCTGCGTGCCGCTGGCCACCAGCGCGTCCTCGAGCAACTGCTGGCTGGTCGCCCCGCCGGTGCCCATGATCAGGTGGGAGTCGAATTTCTTGTCGGCGATGTTCAGCACGTCTAGCCTCCTTGGACGGCGGTGAGGATGTCGACGGTGTCGGCGTCGGCAAGCGAGCTGTCCCAGCGACTTGCGGGCACAACCTTGCCATTGACAGCGACGGCGACGCCTTCTGCGTGGCCGACGACCTCCTCGACCAGCGACCGCACAGTCGGCGCGGTGTCGAAGGTATGGGGCTTCTCGTTGATGATGATGCGCATGATGCTCCTTTACAGTTCGTGGCGGCCGGGGTCGCAGTCGGAAATATCGACGGTGGTTTCGCGGTCCAGCCCGAGGTCGGCGCCGACGCGCGCGCCGAGCGCTGCCAGCAGGATGCCGTGGCGGAAATAACCGGTGGAGACCACCAGGTTCTCGCCGCGCAGCCCCAGGTAGGGCAGGTCGTCGGGCGTGCCTGGGCGATTGCCGACGAGCGCCTCAACCAGCTCGCAGTCCTCGATGGCGGGGACGACGCGGATGGCGTCGCGAAGCAGCGTATACACGCCATCGACGGCGGGCCGCACGCGCGCGTCTTCGCGGCTGGTTGCGCCCACGGCGATGGTGCCGTCGGTGCGCGGGATGATGTAGACGGGGCGGTCCTCGACGAAGGCGCGCACGACCCGGCCGACCGGCATGCGGCCGGTAAGACGCAGCATGTCGCCGCGCACCGGTCGCAGGTTCAGCGGCAGACCGAGCGCGCTGGCACCGAGACCGTTGCACGCGTAGATGGTGTCGCCGCGCAGGCTGCCGGTGCTGGTTTCGACGCCCACGCAGGTTTCGCCCTCCCAGCGCAGTGCTGTGGCCTGCTCGCGAACCAGCGTCACGCCGCGCGATGCAAGCTCGCGCAGCAGAGCGGCGGCGAACATGCGCGGGTTGACCTGGTGGTCGCCGGGGATCTCCACCACGCTGGCCAGCTGGGGGCTTAGGCCCGGCTCCTGCGCCCGCGCCTGGCGCAGCGTGAGGCGGTCGACGTCCATGCCGTGGGCGTGCTGGTGCTCGGTGAGCTCGCGCAGGTGGGTAGCGTCGGCGCGGTCGGCGGCGACCACGAAGGTCGACTCGGTGCGGTACCCAACCTCGATGCCCGGCAGGTCTGCGATCAGCGAAGGATAGAGCGCCGCCGACTCCAACATCAGCGGATAGAGCGGCTCCTGGCGGTACTGCACTTCCGCGGCCGGGGCGAGCATGCCGCCGGCCACGTTGGTCGCGCCGCTTGCCGGGGCCGGGTCCACCAGCGCGATCCTGCGGGGATCCACCCCGCGGCGTGTGAGCTCGAACGCGGTGGTCAGGCCGATGATGCCGGCGCCGACGATGACGTGCTCGAAACTACTCACGACGCTTCCTCGAAATCCTTGACGATACCCGCCGCCATCGCGCGCGGGTCCTCAGCGTGCATGAAACCGCGGACGATCGCCACGCCGGCCACGCCCGTGGCGGCAAGCGCGGCGGCATCCGTGGCGTGTACGTCGCCGATCGCCACGACCGGTACCTGCGAGGCCTCGACCAGCGCCGGGTAGCCGTCGAGGCCAAGTGGGGCGCGGCCGGAGTCCTTCGTCGGGGTCGGGCGGAAGGGGCCCGCGCCGACGTAATCGATCACGTCGGCGTACGCGTTCGCCGCCTCCACCAGTGCGAGCGTGCCGGTGGTCAGTCCGAGGATCGCGTCCGGCCCGAGCAGTTCGCGCGCGGCGCGCGGGTCCATGTCGTCCTGGCCGATGTGCGCGCCGTGGATGTGGTGGGTGCGCATGAGGCGGGCGGCGAGGGGAACGTTGTCGTCGATAAGCACGCGCGTGCGCGGGTTCGCCGCGGCGACCGCATCGGCGACCTCGCACGCGAGACGCTCGAGGTCGGCTTTGGCGATCGGCTTGCTGCGCACCTGGATCACGCCCGCCCCGCCGGCCGCGGCTTCGGCGGCGACGCGCGCGACATCGGCGGTAGGCTGGCCCGTGACGAAATAGCAGCGTAGGTCGAGCGACTTAGGCATCGCGCACCACCCACGCGCGGTCGGCCTGGTCGAAGAAATCGCGCTCGTAGCGCGAGGCGACCGCACACGCGCGCACCGCCGCGTCCAGGGCGTCGGGGTTCGCCTCAAGGGTGGCCTCGCAGCGGTCGATCGCGCCGCGCACCGCCTCGTAGAAACCGTTGCCCGAGTAGGTGGCCAGCCAGTCGTGGTAGGGATGCGAGGCGTGGTTGTGCTCCGCGAGGCGCGCGCCGACCTCGTAGTAGAGCCAGTAGCAGGGCAGCACCGCCGCCTGCCCGAGCGCCGCCGACTCGCCGAGGGCGGAGGCGAGCAGGAAATCGGTGTAGGCGCGTGTGACCGGCGACGGCAGCGTCTCGCGGCCAAGATCGGCGAGCCAGGTGCGTTGCATCTCTTGCTCGTCGGTGATCGCGGCGTCCGCATCCTTTGCCCACGCGCCGCCAAGCGCGTGCAGCGAGCGCGCGTACTTGGTCAGGTAGTAGGCGTCCTGCTCGAGGTAGAACATGAAGTCGGCGTGGTCGAGGGTGCCGTCGGCAAGCGTGCGGATGAACGGCAGCTCCATAATCGCGGTGAGGTACGGCGCCGAGGCGTCCCACAGCGCCTGGGTGTACGGGCCAGCAGGCGTGGCGAGTGGCGCGGTTGGTGGGGCGTCGATGCGCAGGAAGCGCTCGGGGTTGCAGTCGGCGGCGCGCTGCATGCGGCGGCCGACGTGCCCGTGGTCGACGGGGCCGCGGCCGTGTCCAACGGCGAGCGCGTCGGCGTGCGCAATCGCCTCGTACAGCCAGCGCGACGCCCACTCGGTCGCCGCCGACGTATCGAAGCCGGCGCCCAGGCGCGTCGCCAGCGCCGAGGAAAAAGAGCAGCCCGTGCCGTGCGTGTTCTTCGTGTTCACGCGGCTTACCGACACGTGGTGCACGCGCTCGGCGGTCACCACGGCGTTGTCTGCGCGCGGGCCGGTGAGGTGCCCGCCCTTGACAATCACGGTTGTGTCCAGCTTTTTCGCCAGCCCCTGCGCCTGCGCGATCGCGGTGTCGAAGTCGGTGGCCGGGTCTTCGCCGGTGAGGACGGCGAGTTCGGGGAGGTTGGGCGTGATGATGTCGGCAAGCGAGGCGAGCTCGCGCAGCGCGACTTCCGCCTCGGGCGTCAGGAGCCTATCGCTTGACGACGCCACCATCACCGGATCCAACACCACCGCGGCCTCTCGTGCGTGTGTGGTGAGGAATTCGCGCACGACCTCGATGATTTCGGTGGTGCCGAGCATGCCGATCTTGATCGCGTCGACCGCCACATCATCGGTGACGGAGCGCAGCTGTGTGCGCAGAAAGTCGATCGGCGGGGTGAAAATCTCCTGCACACCGGTGGTGTTCTGGGCGACCAGCGAGGTCACTACGCTGTAGGAAAAGCCGCCGGCGGCCTGGATGGATTTGATATCGGCTTGGACGCCTGCGCCTCCGGTCGGGTCGGTGCCAGCAATCGTGAGGATGCGGGGCAGGGCAGGTGCATTCATGTGGGACATCCCTTCGCTAGGTTGAGCTAGAGCAGGTTCGACGGGTCTGATCTCAGCACCACTTCGGGGTGCACCCCGTGTCACATTGGTGACACTAGCACAGCGCGAATCCTGCCCTGCGCACGATCGCAGCGGCAAAAACCAGACCTATATTAGGCGTATGGATTGGGCTGCCGGTTCTCTTTTGAGCTGAAAGTGGAATGCTTCTCACAATCGCTTGTTTGTGCAGCGTGTGGGTGTTTATTGTGGGTGGCATGATACTCGTAGACGCATTAATCGCCGGCGAAGTACCAGTCCGACATGGCGGCTGAAGTTGAGCGTAAGGACGCCGCGCTGCGTGAGCGTCTGCTCGGCGAGGAGTGATTTAGTCTTCGCCTGCGCGCCACTGGCGCCACCGGCGAATCAGCCACCACAGTGCTGCGACGAAGGCGGCAAGAACGAGGCCCGGCCAGATTGATGGCTCGGGCTTTGTGATGTTGATGGCGGCCTGTACGAAGGCGAGCAGGGTGAAGAACCCTACGAACCCAATGATTGTTTGCCAGAGCAGATCCTGGCGCTGTGAGGGCCGTTGCACTCGTTAGAGGCGGGGGCCGAAGTTCAGGCCCATGTGCGGGGCAGCGAAGTATAGCCACCCGGCCATCAGGGCCCCGAGTACTGCCAAGAGCCCAACCACAACTCCGGCGACCTCAAGCGCGTTTGCTTCTTCCTTGGTCACACCACCGTTTGCGGTGGTGTTGGTGGTGACGTTGGTGGTCACTGTCGTGCCGTTGTTATCGGCGTTGGTGTGCACCGTTGCGGTGGTTTCGGCGTGTGCCGTGCCAGTCATGCCGCTCAGTACCAGGGAGGATGCGAGTGCGGTTGCCGTCGCGATTCGGAGTGTGGTGTGGTGCATAGCTGCTCTTTCTAGGGGCGGGAAGTAATAAAGTGAATACAGCTTAATCTAGACATAAGAAAAAGTTAAGTCAGCCCTTCACGCCGCCGGCTGTGAGGCCAGACACAATACGGCGCTGGAATACCAGCACCATGATGATCAGCGGAATCGTCACCAGCGAGCCCGCCGCCATAATCGCAGCGTACGGGTACTCGAAGGCGCTCGGCCCCGAGAATCGTGCAATTGCGACGGTGACAGGTTCAGTCGCCGTGGACGACAGCTGGCGCGCCAACATAAATTCATTCCAGGTGGTGATAAACGCCAGGATGGCCGTCGTGAAGATGGCCGGTGCTGCCAACGGCAGCAAGATGAGGCGAAATGCCTGGCCGCGGGAGGCGCCGTCGACACGCGCTGCTTCCTCGAGCTCCCAAGGAAGTTGCTGGAAGAACGACACCAGCGTGTAGATAGTCAGGGGGAGGGCGAATGAGATGTTCGGGATGATCATGGCACGGTATGTGCCGATCCACCCGAGGTCACCGAACAGCTGGAACAGGGGAGTGACAAGCGCAATGCCAGGGAACATCGAGGCCGCCAAAATGATGCCCGTGATGAATCCCTTGCCGCGGAAGTCCAGGCGAGCAAGCGCGTAGGCGGTGAACACGCCCACGGCGACCGCCAACGCCGTCGTCGCCAACGAGATAATCAGCGAGTTGAAAATCGCCCCGAGGAAGTCATTGCCGGCGTCCGTGGCCAGCGCGTCCCGGTAGTTCTCGAGGGTGACGTGCGTGGGCCACGGCGTGGTATCGAACGTGAACCGCTTGTCCCGCAGCGCCGTGATCACCATCCAATAAAACGGGGCGAGCCCCCAGAACATGATGAAGATGATGCCTGCGTAGTGGCCGAGTCGTTTCATCGCGCTGCCGCCTCCTTCTTCTCCTGCTTGCGCTTCGCGCGCCGGGCTTCACGCTGTTCGTTCGCGCCACCAACGTTCGCTCCGAGGAACCGCACCATGACGAACGCAACCGCGAAGATCAGCAGGAAGATGAGAGTCGACAGCGCCGAGGCCGAGTTGAAGTTGCCCTGACGCATATCCTCAACCACCAGCTGCGAAATTGTCGCGGTAGGGGAGTTCGAGGAGCCCGAAATCATGATGACCGGCAGGTCGTACATGCGCAGCGCGTCGAGCGTACGGAAGAGCACCGCCACCATGAGCGCTGGCCGCACCAACGGCAGGGTGATGCTGGTGAAAGTCTGCCATGCGGAGGCGCCGTCGACGCGCGCGGCCTCGTAGACGTCCTTCGGAATCATTTGCAGGCCTGCGAGGATGAGCAGCGCCATAAACGGCGTGGTCTTCCACACGTCGGCGATGATCACCGCGAAGCGTGCCGCCCACGGGTCAGTTGTCCACGCCACGCTCGCGCCCAGCAGCGAGTTCACGATACCGCTCGGTGCGAACATGAACTGCCACAACTTCGCGGTCACCGCGGTTGGGATCGCCCAAGGGATGAGTACGGCCGCGCGGATCAGACCGCGGGCGCGCGACGGCCGGTTCATGATGATGGCCATCCCGATACCGAGCACTGTCTCCAAGGCGACGGTGACCACGGTGAAGAAGAGTGTCACCGACACTGCTGGCCAGAAGTCGGTCGCAAGCACGCCAGGAGGGCAGGCACCCACCACGCCCGACGGCGTCATACAGCGGTTCGACAGCCAGTACAAGTAATTATCGACGCCAGCAAAGCCACCATCGACGAACACTCCGGTAGAGGCGTCGAGGTGCCGGTTGGACTGGAATGAAAGCCATATTGCGCGGACGATCGGGTAGCCGATCACCACCGCCAACACCAGCAAGGCGGGCGCGACGAGCGCTGCTGCCTTCGTGGTATCGCGAGGCTTGGATGGAGATGTGCTCATCGCGGGCCTTTGCAAAGTAGACGGGAAGATGGAGATATACGAACTATAACGCCCGCCCGAACACAGTCCGGGCGGGCGTTCTGCTCATACGACGTATCGTATTAGGAAGCCTGCTTGATAGCAGCTGCCATGTCGGCGGTGGCGTCATCGACGCTCTTACCGGCGGTCAGTGCTGCGTAGGCGTTGTCCTGGATAGCCTTCGAGATCGCAGGGTAGAACGGGGAAACCGGGCGAGGCTGCGCGTTCTCCAGCGAAACCTTCAGTGCTGGCAGGTATGGGTGCTTTGCAACCAGCTCGGCGTCGTCGTAGATCGATGCGAGCACTGGTGGGAAGGATGCTTCAGCGAACGAGAGCTGGTTGTCTTCGTTGATGATGAACTCGATGAAGTCCTTCGCGGTCTGCTTGTGCTTGGAGTTGACGTTGATGCCGTTGTTGTAGCCACCGAGGGTGGAAACACCCACGCCGTCCTTGCCAACCAGCGGCTGGACCTCAAAGTTCACGCCAGCTTCCTGGGCGTTGGTGTACATGTACGGCCAGTTGATCGCCAGGGCGGTGTTGCCCTCGGTGAACGCGAGGTTGGTTTCCTCCTCGGTTGCTGCCGTAGAGCTCTTGGCGATGACGCCGTCGTTGTATGCGTCAACGAGTGCCTGCAGTCCGGCCTTTGCGGCGTCGGACTCGACGGTTGGCTCGCCGGCGTCGTCAAGGACGCTGCCGCCCCAGCCGTTGATGAAGCCGAGTGTGTTCACGGTCAGGCCCTCGTACTGCTTGAGCTGGGTGGTCAGGCAGTCTCCCTCGACCTCCTTGCAGGCGGCAATGACGTCATCGAAGGTGTCAGGCGCGCTTGGGACCTTGTCGACGTTTCGGAACAGCAGCTGGCCGTTCGTGTTCTGCGGCAGGGCGTAGAGCTTGCCGCCGTAGGTCGCGGAGTCGACGGTGGACTGCAGCAAGCCGGAGGTGTCGATGGCGTAATCGCCCTCGAGTGGCTCGAGCCACTGGTTCGCTGCGAAGTCGGCCGTCCACACAACGTCGAGGGCCATCACGTCGTAGTCGGCGTTACCCGCCTGGAGGGACTGCACGAGCGTATCGCGCTGGTCGTCGGCCTCGCCGGCGAGCTCAGAGAGGGTGACCTGCTCATCTGGGTGAGCCTCGTTCCACTTCTCGATGATCGGCTTGAGCTTGTCCGTGTCATTGCGGCCCATGGCGAACGTGATCGGGCCGCGCTCCGCGCCGCCCTCGGAAGCGGAGGTGCCGGAGTCCTTGTTGGTGTCCGCTGCCTCGTTGTCAGAAGAGCAACCGGTCAGAGCTGCGCCAGCGAGCGCAATTGCACAGAGGGTTGCACCAGTCGTACGGAGTTTCATTCATCCGCCTTTCGTTGGGTCATGTGTGACTCGTGTGAATTCGGTGTCTTCAATCTAGTGAAAAACTGGACCCGGGCGCGCAGAAATCTGCCGAATTACCTACGAACGGGGGAGAAAACGGGGTTAAATGTCCGGTTGTATGTGGTTTACGTGTTCCGCCTGGGCGATGGCTGCGATCCTGTCTTTACCAGGTGTTTCCGTTCCGCCTGTCACCACGACGACCGAACCGCCCCCAGCCAGCGGGGCAAGCACGCGCTGTTCGAATTCTTCGGCGCTGTTCCAACCGGCAATCAATACCCGTTGGGGGGAGGCGGGCTGCTCAGCCCCCTGAGGAGCCGCTTGTGACCACTGCGCGATGTCTGCAGTCTGTCCAAAGTACTGGTCGCCGTAGCTGCGCACCGTGGGACTGAAGTCCACGGTTCCAAGTGGCAACGTGCCGCCTGATTCGACGACGCCGCGTCCGAAGGGGTCACTTGAGACAACGACGCACTCGTCCGCATCAGCCCAGGTGTCGACGCGCTCCGCCACGGTAAACACGAGCGGGACATCGTCGCCTGTGCTCGCGAAGACCGGGCGACACCCAATGTTGTAGGCGCCAAGCGCGATCACCGCAGCCTGCCAGGACACTGGAAGGTCGATCACAATGGGGTCAGAGCCCTCGAGGTCGAATTCCTCGTCCAGCAAGTTGCCCACTTTGCTTAGCCAGTTGTCCAGAGTCAGCGCAGAAAATTCCATGCGGCTGCCCTGTGACTCGTCGTAGACGGTCAGGCGTGGTGTGGCGGGGTCTTCCTGCAATAAGCGTGCCAGCATACTCATGGCAGCCAAGCATAGGTGGCCAAGCTAGTTCACGCAGCGAGGCCCCTGGCCGCCAGCGTCGATCTCCGGGCCCAGACTCATTCCGCTGATATCGTCGCCAGGTGTGCCGACGGGCACATGCTGTTGGGCATCTTCCGGATCGACCTTCGCAGGCCCGTTGTAGTCTTCCGCGACAACCGCGATGATGCTGCCCGGTTCGAGAGCATTGTTCGCCGTGACTGGGACGCCGCCAAGCATCTCGGCGAGCTTGCGTGCTCGTGGGTCTTCGGGGTCGGCGGCGACCACCTGGGATTCCCAGTAGATTCCGTCCATTGCGTTGGATACATCGGAGACCGTAATGCCTGCGTCGGCCAACCACTCGCCGGTGGCGCGGGCTTGGCCTGGAACGGAGCCCGCGTTGAGGACGGAGACCTGCGCACCTGCAAAGTCTTCGGCCTGCTGGGGAGCTTGCTCCGGTTGGCTGTCCTCGGGGACCTGTTCCTTGGCTGCGGACTCCATGAAGCTGTGGACCTCGTTGATGTCCACGGTCACGATGGATTCGCCGAAGTCGCCGACACCGTTGACCGAGGTCACAGGGATGGTGGTGAAGGTGACGTTGCCGCCCGCCAGGCCGGACATCTGCTGGGCAAAACGCATCACGTCGAGGCTCTGGTCAAGAGTGACCGAGCGCTCCGCCGCGGTTGCCAAGTCGCGCAGTTTCGCTGGGCTTGTCAGCGTGCCTGCGGAGAGCACCTTCTGTACCAACGACGCCATGTATGCCTGCTGGCGCACGATGCGGTCGAGGTCGCCGCGCGGCAGGTCGTGGCGCTGCCGCACGAAGGACAGCGCCTGAGCGCCGTCGAGCGTTTGTTGCCCGGCAGGGAAGTGTGCGCCGGAGAGTGGCTCGTCGACCGCGGCGTTGAGGCAGACGTCCACCCCGCCAACCGCGTCCGTAAGCAGGACGAAGCCGAGCAGGCCAACCTGCGCGTAGTGGTCTACTTCCACGCCGGTGAGGTCATTGATGGCGTCGATAAGCCCGAGCTGGCCTGCGCGTGCAACCTCTTGCTCGAGTGCCGGGCCCTCCGGCTTGCCCGCGGCGATGAGCTCCTCGCGTTTGGCGGCGGCGTGCGCACCGTAGACACCATTGATCTTCATGTTTCCGTAGTCGTCGGTGTGTACGTACGTATCGCGCGGGATGGAGACTGCCGTGGCCCGAGAACCGTCGTCGGGCACACGGATAATCATGATGGTGTCCGTGTTGATCTCACCGTCGGCGACACCCGCGTTGAGGTGCGCCAACTCGGACTCGCTTAACGGATTTCCTTGGGCGTCGGTGCGGGAGTCCGAACCGACCAGCAGGATGTCCATCGCGCCGTCGAGCTGGTCCTTGTCGCTCTGCCCGCGTCCCGCGTTGATCCGCAGCTCAGAGGCACTGAGCTGATTGCTGACCCGGCCGACAGTGAAGTAGCCGACGGCCGACACTGTCAACGCAACGGCAGACAGCACCGCAAGGGTTGTCTTCACAACCGGGTGCCCCAACTGCGAGATGTCACGCATCTGCGATGGGGCGGGCTGGATGTCGCGCGCAGGCCTCAAGGAGTCAGTCACAGGGCGCAATTATACAGGGTGCGAAAACAACAAAAGACACGTGCGTGGGCGAGTTCAAGATGCTTCTCACACTTTTGGATGGGTAAGCTGATTCGCATTGTGTACATGAAGGCTGGCCGAGAGGACCGATAGGAGGGGCAGGCAGCTATGACAGCTCCACTCGCCGTGGTGGCGGTGACGTACTCGCCAGGCAAGCACTTGGCGCAGCTCATCGCTTCGCTTGACGACGCCACCGAGGGTCAAACACTGCTTATCTGTGCAGATAACGGCTCTACCGACGGTGCCCCGGAGGCTGCCGCACGTGAACACGACAACGTCGAACTGCTGCGCACCCGCGGCAACATCGGGTACGGCGCTGCGATCAACGCCGCGGTCCGGGAGTTGCGGCCACGTCGCGAGCGGGGAGAGATCAACGGTGACTACTTCTTGATCTCCAACCCGGACGTGGTGTTCCAGCCGGGGAGCGTGGACACGCTGCGCGCCTGCATGGACGCGCTACCGGAGGCGGGCGCCGTAGGGCCGCGCATTGAGGACTGCGAGGGCAACCTGTACCCAAGTGCGCGAGAGGTGCCGGGCATCATTACCGGCGTGGGGCACGCCTTGTTATATGAGGTGTGGCCGTCCAACCCATTTTCTGCCTCGTACAAGGCGGAACAACACATGGACCACCAGCGCAGTGCGGGCTGGCTCTCTGGGGCGTGCCTGCTTGTGCGGTGGGACGCCTTCGACGCCATTGGTGGGTTCGACGAGCGCTACTTCATGTACCTCGAGGACGTTGACTTCGGAGACCGCTTGCGCCGCGCCGGATGGGAGAACGTGTACTGCCCTTCCTCGGTCATCGTGCATGACCAGGGCCATGTTGCTAGCAAGTTCCAGCGAGTCACGGTGCCGGCGCACCACACTTCCGCATATCGTTTCCAGTCTGACCGTCACCCGCACTGGTGGCAGGCCCCGCTGCGCGCGCTGCTGTGGGTCGGTTTGAAAGTGCGGGCGGCACTGTTTGTTTCGCGCAGTAAATAAGAAGAACGCTTTGAAAGGATTCCACGTGAATGCATCCCGCACCGTGACCCCGGAGAATACCGACGCGGTCATTTTGGTTGGTGGTCGCGGCACGCGCCTGCGTCCGTTGACGGTGAGTACCCCGAAGCCGATGTTGCCGACCGCAGGGCACCCGTTCCTCTCGCACCTGCTTGCGCGGATCCGGCAGGCGGGGATGCGCCACGTGGTGCTGGGGACGTCGTACCGCGCTGAGGTGTTCGAGGAGTACTTCGGCGACGGCTCCGACTTCGGTCTTGAGATTGAGTACGTTGTCGAGGAAGAGGCGCTGGGTACCGGGGGCGCGATCCGAAACGTTGCCGACAAGCTGCGCTTCGATAACGCGATGGTGTTCAACGGGGACGTGCTGTCCGGTGCTGACCTGAGCAAGATTTTGGACTACCACGCGGAGAAGGACGCCGACGCGACCTTGCACCTGGTCCGCGTACCCGATCCTCGCGCGTTCGGTTCCGTCCCAACCGACGAGGACGGCAATGTGCTTGCGTTCTTGGAGAAGACGGAGGATCCGCCGACCGACCAGATTAACGCTGGGTGCTACGTGTTCCGCCGCGAAGTCATCGAGCAGATCCCGGCTGGTCGCGTGGTCTCTGTCGAGCGCGAGACGTTCCCTGGTTTGCTTGAGTCGGGCGCGAAGATGGTCGGCTACGTGGATACCTCTTACTGGAGGGACATGGGTAGGCCGTCGGATTTCGTGCAGGGCTCCTCGGACGTGGTGCGCGGTATTGCGTACTCGCCGCTGCTGGAGGGCCAGACCGGTGAGGCGCTTATCGACGAATCCGCTGGCGTCGCGGGTGGTGTCATTTTGATGGGCGGCACCGCGGTTGGACGCGGCACGGAGATCGGCGCCGGGTGTCGCGTGGATGACAGCGTCATCTTCGATGGGGTCACTATTGAGCCCGGTGCCGTGATCCGCGATTCCATCATCGCCTCGGGTGCCACGATTGGCGCGAACTCGCGCATCGACGGCTGCGTGATCGGAGAGGGCGCACAGATTGGGGCGCGCTGCGAGCTGCAGGGCGGCATGCGAGTGTGGCCTGGTGTGACGATTCCGGATTCGGGAGTGCGCTTTTCCCCAGATGCGTAAGCGACACGCCGTATGGGTGGAATTTCTGGCCCGTTAGTAAGGGGTAGCTAATTCTCCTACCACATGTAGTACCCCCGTGCTGTACCCCCGTTTCTAGCCCCCTGTGACTGTTGTGACTCGTGTGACTGATGGCGTGCAATTCTTGCGGGAAAGGTCAAGGTTTCACCCCGATAGCTTGCACCTATTTAGTGGTTCGGTGTGTAATCGCATGAGTGCAAGGGTCACTCGTCGCACCCCTCAAGCGGGTAGACGACGCAGCTGGCCGAAACGAAGAACGACGGAGAAAGGGGACGGCGTGGAAGACATGGCGAATGGTGCTGACATCCGTGGCGTAGCCGCGGTCGGCATGAGCTTCGATGAGCTGTTCGGTGCCGTCGAGCAGGAATGGCAAGATCAAGCGCTGTGTGCTCAAACCGATCCCGAGGCGTTCTTTCCGGAAAAGGGTGGCTCGACTCGCGAGGCAAAGCGAATTTGCAAAGCGTGCGCCGTGCGCGATGAGTGCCTCGAGTTTGCGCTCGAGCACGACGAACGCTTTGGCATCTGGGGTGGCCTCTCGGACCGTGAGCGCCGCCGCTTGAAGAAGCAGATCGGCTAAACGCCTGCACTACCAGGGAAAGTCTGAATCGATATCCCGCTGGTCCAGGTTGATATATGAAGCAACAAGGGCGGTCAGTACCCAATGAATGAGGGCTGACCGCTCTTCTGCCGTTTCGGTGCGCTGCTCAATCGGGCGGCGAAACAGCACAAAGCGCGCCCGGGTGGGCACCCCGTAACGGTCCACGCCCGCCTGCAAGATTCGGCCGAGTGGGACGGGGCCGTCGGCAACAATCTCATCGCTGAAGCGCGCGACGTCGGGGCTTAGGCGCATCCGGGGGATCGTATCGACGGCCAAGTCCACCGTTGCCAGCTGCTCAAAGTATGCGTTGTGCAGTGGTGCGTACGTGTCCAGTACTAGCTGATCGAACTGTGCGGAGCGGGTTCGATAACGCGGAACACCAACGGGCAGCAGCGGGCCGCGGGCCCCACGACCGTGGCGGTCCCGCGCGGTCCGAAGGTGGTGAGTTGGCGCGTTCATGCACCCAGATTCTAGAGATGTTGCCGCTGCACCGGGCATGGCGCGCCGGGGCCGTACTACCAAAATCTCAAGTTGGGGTTTAGGCTTAGACGGCGTGAGTACTTTCCGTCGGTGTTGTCGTCCTGGTTGTGGCAGGCCTGCTGTGGCCACGCTGATTTATGCCTACTCGGAATCGACAGCAGTAATCAGCCCGCTCTCGCCGAACCCCGAGCCCCACGCGTGGGACCTTTGTGAGCGCCACTCGGCGCACATCACGGCTCCCGTTGGCTGGGAGCTCGTGCGAGTAGAGGCCGTCGATATCTTTGACGACGAAGCCCACGCTCTCGAGGACGAGGAGCTCACGGCGCTGGCGCAGGCCGTCCGGGAGGCTGGCCGTGTGACCACGGGGCTGGTGGACAACGGCGGAGATCCAATCGAGTACGAGGCCACCAAGGACTTTAACGACCCGTCGACTTCGAACCACCCGGTGCACCGCACGAAGCGGATCGAGGAGCACCTCGCCGCGGAGAAAGATGCGCGGCGTTCCCACCTCCACGTGGTCCCTGACCCAGCCGAAGCCGCTGAAGACGCCGAAGATACCGGCGAGGAGCACAGCAACTAAGATTGCCTGTATGGCTATTGAGCACACCTATGAGTCCTTGAAGGACCTTATTAAGGCGTATGACATTCGCGGCGTTGTTGGCTCCACCATTGATGCAGACACAGTCCGCACAGTAGGCGCAGCATTCGCCCACATTCTTTACAGCGAGGGCGAGCGAACTATCGCCGTCGGACACGACATGCGGCCATCCTCGCCGGAGCTTTCCGCCGCGTTCGCAGAGGGTGCGACCTCGCAGGGGCTGCACGTTCTTGACCTCGGACTGACCTCGACCGACGAGCTCTACTACGCAGCAGGCACCTTCGAGTGTGCCGGCGCGATGTTTACCGCCTCCCATAACCCTGCCCAGTACAACGGAATCAAGCTGTGCCGCGCGGGTGCTACGCCGGTCAGTACTGATACGGGCCTGTCCGAGATCAGCCGCATGCTCATCGAGGGGGTTCCGGCGTTTGAGGGCGAAGCTGGGAGCGTCGAGAAGCGGGATGTGCTCGACTCCTATGCGCGTTTCCTCCGGCAGCTTGTGCCGCTGCCGCAGGGCAAGGCGTTAAAGGTCGCGGTCGATGCTGCGAACGGCATGGCCGGGCTGACTGTCCCGGCGGTGCTCGGAGACCTGGATATTCGGCCGCTCTACTTCGAGCTCGATGGCACGTTCCCGAACCACGAGGCTAACCCGCTCGACCCGAAGAACCTTGTGGATCTACAGCGATTCGTTGTCGAAGAGAAGGCGGACATTGGCCTGGCATTCGACGGTGACGCGGACCGCTGCTTCGTCGTGGACGAGCGCGGGGAGGCGGTATCTCCATCGGCGATTACGGCACTGGTGGCTACTCGCACGCTCGCGACGCACCCGGGCGCGACCATTATCCACAACCTGATCACCTCGCGTGCAGTGCCGGAAATTATCCGTGAGCAGGGCGGAAACCCCGTGCGCACCCGAGTGGGGCACTCGTACATCAAGGCTGAGATGGCGCGGACAGGTGCCATGTTCGGTGGGGAGCACTCCGCGCACTACTACTTCACGGAATTCTTCAACGCGGACTCTGGCCTGGTCGCGGCGCTGCATGTGCTCGCGGCATTGGCGGAGCAGGACAAGCCGTTGAGTGAGATGATGGCCCAGTACGAACGCTACGAGGCGTCCGGGGAAATCAACTCCACCGTCGATGACCAAGAGGCTGCCACCGAGCGTGTTCTTGAGGCACTTGGTGACCGCGTCGCGGACATCGACCGTCTTGACGGGGTTACGGTCACACTTCGCGACGAAGACAGTGCCCCCGGGCCGGTCTGGCTGAACCTGCGTGCGTCGAACACGGAGCCACTGCTGCGACTCAATGTCGAGGCCCCAACGAAGGCGAAGGTCGACGAGATTGTGCGGGAAGTCTTGGCTGTGATTCGCCAATAGTGCAGGTGGTCTTCGTCGCTGTTCCGTGAAACGGCGCCTCGCTGGTATCCTGGAACGCTGTTGTTTCAACCGTTTCAATGCCGACGGAACTGACGGAACTGACGGAACTTGCGAAGGAGACACTTATGGAGCACCTACAGGGGGCTCTGCGGAACTACCCGTGGGGGTCACACACGTTGCTTGCACAGCTGCGTGGCACCCAGGTGCCCAGCGAGGCGCCGGAGGCTGAGCTCTGGTTCGGCGCCCATAGTGCCGCACCTTCCCAAGTCGCAGGCCGGGGCCTCGACGCCGTGATTGCCGCGGACCCCGAAGGCACGCTGGGCAAGCGCGTCGCGGACCGTTATGGCTCGCATTTGCCGTTCCTGCTGAAGCTGCTCGCCGCTGATGAGCCGCTGAGTATCCAGGCGCACCCGTCGCGCTCGCAGGCGAAGGCGGGGTTCGCGCGCGAGGAAGAAGAAGGCATCGGCCTGGACGATCCGACGCGTAACTACAAGGACCCGAACCCGAAGCCCGAGCTCATCGTGGCGCTCACCCCGTTCGAGGCCCTCGCCGGTTTCCGCCCGCTTGCGCAGACTCGCGAGTTCTTCGCCGCGCTCAACTGCGAGGAGCTTGACCACTACGCCTCGCTTCTCGACGCCACTTCGGAGGAAGCTGGACTCCGTGCGGTATTCACGACGTTCATCTCCCTGCCCGAGGACGTGCGTAAGACTCTGATTGACGCGATCGTTCCGGCCGCCGAGCGCGTCGCGGATGACGCCGGAGCTGGCGCGGCTCGTCCGCTAGCTGCGATGTTCCTGCGGGTCCACGACAAGTACCCGAACGACGTCGGCGTCCTCGCAGCACTTCTGCTGAACTATGTACAGATGCGCCCGGGGGAGGCGCTTTTCCTGCAAGCCGGGCAGTTGCACGCGTACCTGTCCGGGCTCGGCGTGGAGATCATGGCGAACTCGGACAACGTGCTTCGAGGTGGACTGACGTCGAAGCACGTGGACGTGCCTGAGCTGGTCAAGGTGCTGGACTTCTCCACGTTGGAGGACCCGTTCGCGAACACCACCGAGCGTGACAACGAAGTGAGTTTCCATCTGCCGGTGGATGACTTCATTATGAGTGCCCACCGTATCGACGCCGAGCATCCGCTGCTCGTGGACACCGACGGCCCCGCCATCGTCCTGTGTACCGAGGGAACTGTGCGCGCGGGCGACTTTGTGCTGAAGCCTGGTCAGGCGGCGTGGATCCCAGCCGCCGACCCGGCTGTGACCTTCGAGGTTGCGGAGGGTACCTCCGCGCAGTGCTTCTACGCGCGGGTCTAGGCAGGCCCCTGCCCGTCAGTTGCGGCTGTGGGTACTGCGTCTTCTTGGGAGGCTGGCTCTTCGGAAGTAGTTGATGCGTCTTCCTGTGAGGCTTGAGCCGACTCTTCGCTCGTTGGTGTTGGCGTGTTAACTGGCAGCGATGTCGTCGCTGCGGCGCCGGGGTGTAGCGCTGACGTCGTGGGGGTGGGAAGCTTCTGCGTCGGCTCAGATGGCAGCACCGTCGGGGATGCCGGCTGCGTCGAGCCAATGGTGGTTGGCGTCGAAATTGTGGTTGGCGCCTGCTGCGTCGCCCGTGGCCGCGAGGTGCTCGACGTGGTACTTGGAACGTTCGGTGCGTCCGGCGTGTCGGGGCGAGGGGAGCGCTGCTTCGGGCGCTGCGGCTCTGCTGTTGGGGCGGGACCAGCTGGGCGCGACGCAGGCGCGGCCGGGGCCACGTTCGACGGGCGGTACTGTTTCGTCGGCTCCGTTACGGCTGGCGCACCGGAAAACGCGTGCGCAGGGGCCAGCGGGTCCGCGGATAGGTTGTAGGCAGACGGCGCAGTCGTGGCAATGTACGCATCGGCGGTGTGCGACGCTGCGGAGTCGCCCCGGGAAGAGCGTGCAGAGCTCGAAGGGGTCGTCGATAAGGAAGAAGCAGACGTGGTGGAGGTTGTCTCAATGAAGCCTGCTTGTGTGGTGGCGTTCGAGCGCCCCGGCGAGGACGCGTTCCAGACCACGACTCCCACTGCGATGGCAACGCAGATGCCGAGCGCCATGAACGTGGCGACTCTCCTTTGCGTCTGATTCATACGTTGCCCTTCGCCGCAGAATTTCCAGAATTACAAAACGATAACAATTTCGTTGCTTGAAATGTTTATAGCACGGAAGTCGGACATTGAAAAGAGTGTGTCCACGCGGTTATCAGGTGGGAAGCAGGGGAGTTCGCAATGCGTGCCGTGCCGTGTAGATTGCAGGGTATATACAGCCCCCACCTGAAAGGAAACACTGATGAGCAGCTGGGACCAGAAGATTTTCTCCAACGACGACAACATTGATTTTCTCGACGAGATCGCGGATTTGGACGAAGAAGACATTCTGGAAGCTGTCCGTGATGCCGTCTTGCTAGCCGCTGACCAGGACAGCGCCTCAGATGAAGAACGCACCAACGGGCTCGCTGCGGCGACCATCACCGCGATCTGGGCCGGCGCGCCGTTTTCCGCCGGTGAGATCGCGGAGCGTTTCCCCTTCATCCGCGGCAACAGCGGTGAGCTTGACGAGCAGCTCATCGAGAGCGCAGCCGAGCTCCTTGAGGCTGTTGGCGATGAAGAGGACGAGGACGTCGAACAGTTCTTGGAAGCGCTCGCGTAGGGGGCCAGTAGCCGTTAGGAGGTCTGTGGCATGATCATCGCCATCGAAGGCATTGATGGGGCGGGGAAGAACACCATCGTGAAGCGCATTGTGGAGGAATACGGCGCGGACACGCTGTCCTTCCCACGCTACGAGGACTCGCTGCACGCGCAGCTGGCACAGGACGCCTTGTACGGCAAGATGGGTGACCTGGTGGATTCCGCTTACGGGATGGCGACGATGTTCGCGCTCGACCGTTTTGGTGCCAAGGCGCAGCTTGAGCAGTACCAGGACACACAAGATCGGATCTTGTTGCTTGACCGCTACGTTGCCTCCAACGCCGCCTACACCGCGGCGCGCACTGGGGATGATGCCGCGGCGGAGTGGGTTGCTGAGCTCGAGTTCGGAAAGCTTGGGCTGCCGAAGCCCGACCTGCAGGTGCTCGTCGCTACCTCCCCGAGCGTTGCGCGGGAGCGCGCGCAGCGCAGAGAAGCACAGGACGCGACGCGCACCCGCGACCACTACGAGCGCGACGGCGGGCTGCAGGACGCGACGTTTGCCCAGTACAACCGCCTCGCGGAGACTGACTGGGCGAGTCGGTGGATTTCCACGTCGGATGCCACGGCTATTATCCAAGCAATACAAAACGCGCGTTAAGAGGAGCTGCCAATGTCCATGTCGAAAATCCTGGTCGTTGACGACGACCCAGCTATCAACGAGATGCTCACCATCGTGCTGGAGGCCGAAGGCTTTGACTCCCGCCCCGTCACCGATGGCGCCGAAGCCGTCCAGGCCTTCCATGAGTACGAGCCCGACCTGATCCTGCTGGATCTTATGCTTCCGGGAATGAACGGCATCGACATTTGTAAGGCGATTCGCCGCGAATCCTCCGTACCGATCGTCATGCTCACCGCGAAGACGGACACCGTCGACGTGGTGCTCGGCCTCGAGTCCGGCGCGGACGACTACATCACGAAGCCCTTCAAACCGAAGGAGCTCGTCGCCCGCATTCGGGCGCGTCTGCGCCGGACGGATGAGGAGCCGGGTGACGTCATCGAGATCGCCGATTTAGTAATCGACGTCCCCCAGCACATGGTGACCCGCAACGGGGAAGAGATCGCGCTGACCCCGCTCGAGTTCGATCTCCTGTTGGAGATGGCGAAGAAACCAAACCAAGTGCACTCCCGCGACGAGCTACTGGAATCGGTGTGGGGCTACCGCAACAACTCCGATACCCGCCTGGTCAACGTGCATGTGCAGCGCCTGCGCTCCAAGATTGAGCACGACCCGGAACACCCGGAGATCATCCAGACCGTGCGTGGTGTGGGCTACAAGTCCGTGAAGTAAGAGTGGGAGGTGGCGCTCCTGTTCGCCGTACTGAAACGTAGCAGGGACCGGATCGTAGAAGCGTGGCGCACTTCGCTGCAGGTGCGCTTCGTCGGCACAGTGCTGATCGTCTCCGCCGTGGTGATGATGGTGCTGGGGTTTGCGCTGGCGTCGGTAGTGAGCCAACGTATCGCTGCATCCAAGATTGAGGCGGCGAGCGCGGAGATAGACCGTGCGCGTGTGACCGTCGAGGAGCAGATTAATAACTCGGGGTCCGCGACCTCACTGCAGAGCCGCTTGAATTCGGCGCGCGCCGGGCTGACGCAGCGTGCGCAGCAAAACTCGGAGGCGTCTGCTGTGTATGAGCCTGTGCTGGTGGTAAAGAACCCGAACGGGGTTGTTACGTCCTCGCCGGAGTCGTACCAGATCCCTGACAAGCTGGAGGAATACGTCGCTGAGGGCAATATCGCCTACCAGTTTTCCTCGGTGCAGCGCGGCGACCACTCGTCGTACAATGCCCTGATTATTGGCACCCCGACGACTTCGGATGTGCCGCACCTGCAGCTCTACCTTGTGATGAACATGGACAATGAGGCCTCGACGCTTGCGCTGATGCGGGGCATCTTAGCGACGGCCACGGTGATCGTCAGCGTCCTGCTGGTGGGCATTGCGTGGCTGGCGTCGCAACAGATTGTTGCACCGGTGCGCTCGGCGTCGCGTACTGCGCGCCGGTTTGCTGAAGGCCACTTGCGTGAGCGCATGCCTGTCGACGGCGAGGACGAGATGGCGGTGCTGGCGCTGTCCTTCAACAACATGGCGGATAAGCTGTCGCAGCAGATTGATCACCTTGAGCGCTACGGCGACCTGCAGCGTCAGTTCACGTCCGACGTGTCCCACGAGCTGCGTACGCCGCTGACCACGGTGCGGATGGCGGCGGATATGATCGCCGCCGACGAGGACACCCTGGAGCCTGGTACCCGCCGCGCTTCCCAGCTGATGACTCGCGAGCTGGACCGCTTCGAGGCCCTGCTCAATGACCTGTTGGAGATTTCCCGCCACGACGCCGGTGTCGCCGACTTGTCCGTCACCCAGATGGATATGAAGTCGCCGATCATGTCGGCGTGGCAGCAGACGCAGCACCTCGCGGACGAGCTCGGCGTGGAAGTTTCCTTCGATATGCCGGAGGAACCAGTGATGATGCTGGGCGAGTCCCGCCGGATCGAGCGCATCGTGCGTAACCTCATTGCGAACGCGATTGACCACTCGGAGGGCAGGCCGGTTACCGTGACACTGCGCGCCAACGAGAGTGCCGTCGCGGTGACGGTCAGGGACCACGGCATCGGGCTCAAGCCTGGGCAGGAGGAACTGGTGTTCAACCGTTTCTGGCGCGCCGACAAGTCCCGCAAGCGCCACTCTGGTGGCACCGGTCTTGGCCTGGCCATTGCCCGCGAGGACGCGCAGCTGCATCACGGCACGCTGGAAGCCGTCGGGGAAGAGGGCGTCGGTGCGCTGTTCCGTCTGGTCCTGCCGCTGGATCCGGAGGCAGGCTTTTCGACGTCCCCTCTGCCCCTCGAGCTGGAACCCGGGGCGGACGCGGACAGCGTCGAAGTGGACGTCGAAACGCAGGACGAGGAAAGGCAGCCAGATGAAGTGCATGAAGCGTAGGTACCTTGCTATAGCGATGAGCACGACGCTGCTCTTGGGCGGGTGCGCGACGCTGCCGTCGAATACTGACCCGCATGTGCTCCGGCCCTACCAGGAGGAAGCGCCGGAGTCGGAGATTATCGGCCCGATCAAGGACCGCGAGCCGGACCTTTTGCTGCGTGACTTCTACGCGGCCTCCGCGATCCCAACCGGCGACTACGAAGCGGCGCGCGCCTTCCTCACTGAGGCCGCGAAGCCCACGTGGAGCGCCAACGAGCAGACGCTCATCGTCGACCGGATCGGGTTGAATACGGTGTCCGGCAGCTCGGGGAGCAAGCGCAGTTTTGCGGTGCATGGCAACGTGGTCGGCGCGCTCGGCAGTGGTGGCGTGTTCACTCCGGAGCGCGGTACCTACGAGGCCACGCTGGAGCTCGAGCAGGTCGACGGCCAGTGGCGCATTTCCTCGTTGCCGCCCGGCGTGGTCATGGAGCGCACCGAGCTGCGCAACCAATACCAGCCTTACAACCTGTACTTCTTTGATCCGACCGGCAAGGAGCTGGTCACCGACCGGCGCTGGGTCTACGCGCCGCGCGATTTCCTACCCAGTACGCTGATCTCGCTGCTGCTCGAAGGGCCGGCTAGCCGCTTGCGCCCCGCGATCATGGGGACGCTGCCATCGACGGTGCGCTACACCGGTTTCGAGGGCGGTGTCTACCACTTTGCGGGCCTCGGCAATATGGACGAGGCCGCGCGCAGCCGTTTCGCCGCACAGGTGGTGTGGACGCTCGCCTCCGCAGGCGTGACCGGCCCGTTTTCGCTCCTCGCCGACGGCGAGCCGCTCATCACCGGCGCCCGCGAACTGACCACCGACGACTTCATCGACGTCAGCCCCGTCGTCGAGCAAGTCGGGGAGAGCACCCTGTACTCGCTTGCCGACGGCCACGTCTCCCAAATCACCGGCGGCGGCCCGCAGCCTGTTGCCGGTGTGCTGGGCAACACGCACAGCGTGGTCACCGCCGACATTTCCGGTGAGGGGCAGTGGGCCGCGGTGTTCAACGTCGGCGACGGCCCCGAAGGCGCCGAGCTGCGCCTCGGGCAGCTCACCGGCGGCAGCGTGGACGTGGTGAAGGCAGAGACCTTCTCGCGCCCATCGTTCGAGCCAAACAGCAAGGCGGTGTGGACCGTTTCGGACGGCAAGCACATCCTGCGCTCCACGCAATCCTCGGCGACAGGGGAGGTCACCACCGAGGAAGTGCACGTTGATCTTCCCGAAGATGTCGACGGCAACATTTCCGTGCTGCGTCTTTCCCGATCGGGCTCGCGCGTCGTCATGGTGATTGACGGCCGCCTGTACACCGGCATCATCGAGCAGCGCGCCGCAGGCGCCGGCGCAATTGTCAACGTTCTCGAGTACAGCTACGAGCTCGGTGGCAGCGTGGTCTCCGCGGACTGGCATCCCGACGGCTCGCTCATCGTTGGCACCTCGAACCCGGCGTCGCCCGTGATGCGTGTGGAGCAGGACGGATCCTCGACCACCGCGCTGTCGCTCGGGAACATCTCCGCGCCGGTGGTGGCCGTGGCGGCGTCGCCAAACATGCTGTACGCGACCGACGCAAACGCCATTTTGCAAATGCCCGTCAGTGGTGCTGACACCCCGATCTGGCGCGAGGTGCCTGGCCTGCAGGGTGTGCGCTCACTGCCGATCATCGCGAGGTAGGCGGCGTGACGCTCGCAGAGGTTGGTGAACTCTTCCTACCGCGCCACTGCGCTGGGTGCGGCACCCCAGGCTCCGTGTTGTGCCCAGCCTGCCGCACTGAACTGTCGGCACTGCCGCGCCGGGTGTCGCCGCAGCACTTGCCGCACGTGCCGGTGTTCGCGCTCGGGCCGTACGGCGGCGCGCACCGTGGGGTAGTGCTCGCGATGAAGGAGCGCAGGAATTTGGCTGTGCGCAAGCATGTCGGGGCGGTGCTGGACGCGGCGCTGACCTTTCTTGAGGTTCGCGGTGAGATTCACCCGGACGCGCTGCTGGTCCCTGCGCCGACGCGCGCGGCCTCGGCAAGGGAGCGCGGCGGGGACCCGGTGAGCGTGATCTGTAAGCGTTCGGGGCGCAAGGTGGTGGACGTGTTGGAGCTCGCGGAATCAACGACTGACCAGTCGGAGTTGGACGCGGCGCACCGCCGGTCCAACTTGGCCGGCGCGGTGCGGATGCGCCGCGGGTGGGAGGCGCTGCACACGGGCACCGGCGCTGGCCCCGTCATTGTTGTCGACGATGTCGTGACCACCGGCGCCACGCTTCAGACCAGCGTAGAAGTGCTGCTCGCGCACGGGTTTGACGTGGTCAGCTGCGTTGCCGTGTGCGCCGCCTAGCCGCGCAGCACGCATGGTGTTCGCTGGTAGCAAACTGGCAGGGAGTTTTACACAGATACGTAGCCATTGGTTATTACCAGTTGTATAGTGGTGATAGACCCAGTTCCAACAACGCTAGGGAGGAAGCAGATGACTTCTGCAGAGCACACCGACGGATTCGCACCAGCAGCCCAGGTTACGATTACTGGCCGTAACGTCGAGGTCCCAGAGCATTTCCAAGAGCGCGTCAACACCAAGCTCGCCAAGATTGAGAAGCTTGATCCAACGTTGACGTTCTTCCATGTTGAGCTGCAGCACGAGCCGAACCCTCGTCGTGAGGCACAGGCACAGCGCGTGCAGATTACTGCGACCGGCAAGGGCCACCTGGCACGTGCGGAAGCCAAGGAAGACAGCTTCTACGCAGCGCTTGAATCCGCGCTGGGTAAGCTGGAGCGCTCCTTGCGTAAGGTGAAGGTCCGCCGCGAGATTGCTCGTTCCGGCCACCGCGCACCGAAGTCCACCGGCGAAATCGCAGCTGAGCTTGCGCACGAGGCAGAGGATGCTCGCGCAAAGCAAGCGGAGGGCCAGTACGACACTGACCCGTACGCTGGCACCTTTGAGGATGCCCCGCTCGGCCAGGTTGTGCGTCGCAAGCTGCACCCGGATACCCCGATCAGCGTCGATGAGGCGCTCTCCGAGATGGAGCTGGTTGGCCACGACTTCTACCTCTTCATCGATGAAGAGTCGAAGCGTCCAGCAGTGGTCTACCGCCGCCACGCATACGACTACGGTCTGATCACCCTGGCTCCAGAAGATGAGGTCAAGGCAAACGACGAGAAGTAGCGTCGTCACTGTATGATTCGTCGCCTGCTTGTGTAAGCAAAAAGCTTGTACGGGCGGGCGGCGTTTTCACATTCTTTTCTTATTGATTCCACCAGTTGTGATTGCCTGTTTTCGTTGACGCGTGCGTACAATGGCCGATTGGTACATAAAAGCAGCGCGTAGAGCTGGCGTGATCGCTTTGTTTTTCTAACTTTTGAAGGATTCTAGAAACGTGTTTGGACTGTCGAAACTGCTGCGTGCGGGTGAAGGGCGTATGGTAAAACGCCTCTCGAAGATCGCTGATCAAGTCATGGATCTCGATGACGAGTACGCGGCACTCACAGATGACGAGTTGAAGGCCAAAACGGAAGAGTTTAAGCAAAAGATTGCCGACGGCGCTTCGCTCGACGACATTTTGCTCGATGCGTTCGCGACAGCCCGCGAAGCATCCTGGCGCGTGCTGGGGCAGAAGCACTACAAGGTGCAGATCATGGGCGGTGCCGCGCTCCACTTCGGTTCCGTCGCCGAGATGAAAACTGGTGAAGGTAAGACCCTGACCTCGGTGCTGCCTGCCTACCTCAATGGTTTGAGCGGCAAGGGCGTGCACATTGTTACCGTCAACGACTACTTGGCAAAGCGTGACGCCGAGATGATGGGTCGTGTCCACCACTTCCTGGGGCTCGACGTGGGTGTGATCCTGTCCGACATGCGCCCGCAGGAGCGCAAGAAGGCGTACGACGCGGCGATTACGTACGGCACCAACAACGAACTCGGCTTCGACTACCTGCGTGACAACATGACCCGTTCGGTCAACGACATGGTGCAGCGCGGCCACAACTTCGCCATCGTGGACGAGGTTGACTCGATTCTTATCGACGAAGCCCGTACCCCGCTGATTATTTCCGGCCCGGTTGATGGCTCCAGCCAGTTCTACACCGTGTTCGCGCAGCTCGCACCGCGTATGCGCGAGGGCATCCACTACGAAGTGGACCACCGCAAGCGCACCATTGGTATCTCCGAGGAAGGCGTGGAGTTCGTCGAGGACCAGCTGGGCATTGACAACCTGTACGCGCCTGAGCACTCGCAGCTGGTGAGCTACCTGAATAACGCTATTAAGGCGAAGGAACTCTTCGAGCGCGATAAGGACTACATCATCCGCCAGGGTGAGGTCATGATCGTCGATAGCTTCACGGGTCGCGTGCTGGCGGGCCGTCGCTACAACGAGGGTATGCACCAGGCGATCGAGGCGAAGGAAAACGTCGAGATCAAGAACGAGAACCAGACGCTGGCGACGGTGACGCTGCAGAACTACTTCCGTCTCTACGACAAGCTGGCTGGCATGACCGGTACCGCTGAGACTGAGGCGGCGGAGCTGCACCAGATCTACAAGATGGACGTTGTACAGATTCCACCGAACCGCCCGAACCAGCGCGTGGACCGCGACGACCTGATCTACAAGACGCAGGAAGCGAAGTTCGCCGCTGTTGCGGAGGATATTGCGGAGCACGTCGAGAAGGGCCAGCCGGTGCTGGTCGGTACCACCTCGGTGGAGCGCTCGGAGTACCTCTCGCAGCTGCTGACGCGCAAGGGCATTAAGCACAATGTGCTCAACGCGAAGCACCACGAGGAAGAAGGCCGCATTATTGCGGAGGCTGGTCTGCCGGCGAAGGTGACGGTCTCTACGAACATGGCTGGTCGCGGTACGGATATCGTGCTGGGTGGCAACCCGGAAATTCTGTTGGATGCGAAGCTGCAGGAGCAGGGCCTCGACCCGTTCGAGGATGAGGAGCGCTACCAGGAGGCGTGGAACGAGCAGCTGCCGAAGGCGAAGGAGCGCTCGAAGCAGCTCGGCGACGAAGTGCGTGAGGCCGGTGGCCTGTACGTGATCGGTACGGAGCGCCACGAGTCTCGTCGCATTGATAACCAGCTGCGTGGCCGTTCTGGCCGTCAGGGTGACCCGGGTGAGACCCGTTTCTACCTGTCGATGCGCGACGAGCTCATGGTTCGCTTCGTTGGCCAGTCGATGGAAAACATGATGAACCGCCTCAACGTTCCGGACGATGTTCCGATTGAGGCGAAGATGGTGTCGAATGCGATTAAGGGCGCGCAGTCGCAGGTTGAGAACCAGAACTTCGAGATGCGTAAGAACGTCCTGAAGTACGACGAGGTGCTCAACGAGCAGCGCAAGGTGGTCTACGGTGAGCGCCAGGAGATCTTGGCGTCGAAGGACATCAAGGATCAGGTCCGCCGCATGATCAGCTCGACTGTCGGCGCGTACGTGGATGGCGCGACGATGGAGGGCTACGTCGAGGACTGGGACCTGCAGGAACTCTGGCACGCACTCGAGTCCCTGTACGGCCCGTCGAAGACGGCCCAGGAGCTTATCGACGGCGACGAGTACGGCAAGCCGGGCGAGCTCACCGCTGAGCAGCTGCGCGAGGCACTCATCGACGACGCCCAGGCGCAGTACGATCAGCTCGAGGCGAACGTTGCCGAGATCGGCGGCGAGGAGCAGATGCGCAACGTGGAGCGTATGGTGATCCTGCCGATCATCGATACGAAGTGGCGTGAGCACCTCTACGAGATGGATTACCTCAAGGAGGGCATCGGCCTGCGTGCGATGGCGCAGCGCGACCCGCTGGTCGAGTACCAGAAGGAGGGCGGCGACATGTTCAACGCTATGAACGAGGCGATCCAGGAAGAGACGGTGCGCCAGCTCTTCATGATGCGTAAGCAGTTCGAGTCCGCGCAGGAGGAGACTGCGCAGGCCTAAGTTCGACAGGTAGGCCCTGGCCGGGTGGTGTCACTTACAAAACTTTGAAGGACACCAGCCGGCCGTTGTCCATTTTTGCCACGAACCCGAACCGTTTTTGGCCTGTGGCGACGGTGCCGAAGAACTCGCCGCCGTCGCGGGCGTGGCAGGTCACGATGCGCGGCGGGCCCGCGTGTTGCTGCTGGAAGCGCCGGTAGGCGCGGACATTGGTGCGGGCGGCCGTCGAGAAGCGGTCGGCGCGCAGTGCACGGAGGTTTGTGGCTCCGAAGCTTGCTGCGAGCGCTGTGCGCACGAGCGGGGCGACGTTGGATCCGGTGCGGCGAGGGTCGCTGGGTGAGTACCGTGCTTGGCGGCGGCGCGTTTCCGCTGCGCGTCCGGAGCGCTTCGGGGAGGGAACGAGCAGTTGAACGTGCTGGTGGCCAGGGGCGGGGTAGTAGGTCACGGCGGGGTCCTTTCGTATCGTTGTGCACGGTGCGGGGTGCTGGTAGGTAGTATTGTGCACGTTCGCGCCGTGAGGGCGCTAGGAGAATTTGCGCACTTTGGTGTGCACTGCAGAAGAACCGAAAACGAAGTACAGGAATTGAGGCGTCCAAATGCAGGGACTCATTATTGACTACGCAGGTGTGTTGGACCAGGACCCGGAGGACCAGCGCCGCTGGCAGCAGCTGATTGAGGCTGTGAAGGAGAAAGACAAGGCCGTAGGCATTTTGTCCAACGAGGAATCCGAGGGCCAAATGGCGGACGCGGCGCGGGACTGGGAGTTCCGCGGTGTCGTGGATGCGGTGGTGCTCTCCGGCGACATTGGTGCGGAGAAGCCGTCCCCGGCAGCATTCCAGGCCGCGGCGGATGCGCTGGATATTCCGCTCAATGACTGCGTCATGATCGATGACGACATCATGAACGTCCGCTCGGCCGTCGAGTGCGGCATGATCGCGATTTTGCACACGGCGTTTGACCGCACCGCGGTGGAGATCCAGACGCTGTTCAATATCGAGGGGGAGTTTTAATGCGCGTCTACATCCCCGCGACGTTCTCCATGGTGGAGGGACTCGCCGCAGACAAGGTGCTGCACCCGCGCAACGGGTGGGGCTTCGCCGCGACGACGGCGCTGCGCGAGTTCTTCACCTCCGGCGATGAGGAGGAGATCGAGGCAGTAGCGTTTGACGACGCCGCGCTGGCCTCCATCCGTCTGCTGGCGATTGGTGACCAGGATCGGTTCCCGCACCGCCGTGTGGTGATCTCCGCGGACGTGGACGCCGAGGAGGCCGACGACATGGGGGACTCCGTCGTGCGGGTGTCTGGGCCGGTGGGGTTGGAGGACGTTGCCGCGATCCATATCGACCTGGCAGAGGCAGAAGCGGCGACGGCGAAGGCCATCGAACACATCGACGCCGCAGACCTCGGGGACGAGGACGCGGAGCTGGCTGTCGGGGACGCGCAGGACAATTACTTGGCGTTTTACGATGTCAGCGAGCTACCGTTCCTCGTCGAGCTGCTTTAGATCCCACTCGTTGTTGGAGCGCAGCGCGCTGAGTAGGCGTCGCACGGCGGCGACGCGGCGCGACAGCGCCCCTCCCTCGAAGGCGTCCCAGGCGCACTCCGGGTCCGTGGGCGGGCCGGCATGCGTGCAGCCGCGCGGGCATTCCTGGGCTGCCTCGGCGAGCTCGGGGAAGACGTCGATGACTTGGTCGGGGGAGACGTGCGCCAGGCCGAACGAGCGGATGCCCGGTGTGTCGATGATCCAGCCGCCGCCCGGAAGCTCGAGCGCCACGGACTGCGTCGAGGTGTGGCGGCCTTTGCCCACGCCGGAGACGTCGCCGGTTTCGCGTTGCGCGTCCGGGACGAGGCGGTTGACCAGTGTCGACTTGCCCACGCCGGAGTGGCCGACGCAGGCCGATACGTGGTCGTTGAGGCGTTGTGTGAGTTGGTCGAGGGGATCGTCGATACCTACGGTGAGGACTTCGACGTTGAGGTCCTCGATTTCCGCAATGAACTCGTCGGGGCGCGCGAGGTCCGTTTTTGTCATGCAGACAATGGGGCGCACCCCGCCGACGAATGCGGCGATGAGCGCGCGCTCTACAAGCCCGGTGCGTGGCGGCGGGTCGGCGGCGGCGACCACGATGAGCAACAGCTCCGCGTTGGCGACGACGACACGCTCGAAGGGGTCGGTGTCGTCCGCGGTGCGGCGCAGGACCGAGGTGCGGTCGGCGCGCAGCACGATGCGGGCGAGCGTGTCCTTGCGCCCGCTGGTATCACCCACGACGCTGACTCGGTCGCCGACCTCGATGCTGGTGCGCTTCAGATGGCGCGCCCGCATGCAGGCAACCAGCGTGCCGTTATCCAGCATGACACCCCAGCGCCCCCTATCCTTCGTGACCACCATCCCGATGAGCGCATCCTCGTAGGAAGGGCGGTCCTTGGTGCGGGGGCGCGAGCCGCGGCCGGGGCGGACGCGGACGTCGGATTCGTCGTAATCGCTGAACTTGCGGCGTGCCATGGGGTTCTTTCTATGCTTCTTCGTGCTGGAGCGCGGTGTGCCACATCGCGGGGAAGTCGGGCAGGGTCTTTGCCGTCGTTGCGATGTTTTCCACCTGCACACCCGGGGTGGTCAGGCCGATGATGGCGCCGGCGGTGGCCATGCGGTGGTCGTCGTAAGAGTGCCACGTGCCGCCGTGGAGGGGCTGTGGGTGGATACGGAGGCCGTCGGCAAGCTCCTCGCAGGCGCCGCCAAGCCTGTTGATTTCGGTGGTGAGCGCGGCCAGCCGGTCCGTTTCATGCCCGCGCAGGTGCGCGATGCCGGTCAGCTCCGATGGGGTCGCCGCCTGCGTGGCCAGCGCCGCGACGGTCGGGGTGAGCTCGCCGATGTCTCCCATGTCCAGGCTGATGCCTTGCAGGGCGCCGGGGGGCGGGCCCTGCACTCGCAGTGAGTTGCCGGATAGTTCGACCTCGCAGCCCATTTGTGCCAGGATGTCGCGGATTACGTCGCCCGCCTGCGTCGTCTGCGTTGGCCAGTGCTCGATGCGCACTTCGCCGCCGGTGATGGCCGCGGCGGCCAAAAACGGCGTCGCGTTCGACAGGTCCGGCTCAATCTCCCAGCGCCTCCCGCGGATCTCCTGCGGGGCAACGTGCCAGGTCGCGTCCTCGCACTGCGTCTCGACGCCCGCTTCGCGCAGCATTGCCACCGTCATATCAATATGCGGCATGGATGGCAGCGAGTCGCCCGTGTGGGTGATGGTGACGCCTTGCTCGAAGCGCGCCGCGGCAAGCAGCAGTCCGGAGACGAACTGGGAAGACCCGGAGGCGTCAATGCTGACGTCCCCGCCTGCGACAGTGCCGGTGCCGTGGACAGTGAAGGGGAGGCGCTCCCCGTCGATATCGGCGCCGAGCTGGCGCAGCGCATCCAGGATGGTGCCCATCGGCCGGGTGCGAGCGTGCGGGTCGCCGTCGAAGCGGGTGGTGCCGTGCGCGAACGCTGCCACGGGTGGCACGAAGCGCATCACGGTGCCTGCCAGGCCGCAATCGATGTTGCCGCCGCGCAGCGGTGCTGGCTGGACGTGCACGGTGTCGCCGTCGTGGGTGAACTGCACGCCGAGGGCAGCCAGGGCTGCCTCCATGAGGTCGGTGTCGCGGGAGCGCAGCGCCCCGACCAGCGTCGACGGGCCAGAGGCTAGCGCCGCGAGAACATAGGCGCGGTTCGTCATCGATTTCGACCCCGGCAGCGCGAGTGTGGCGCGGACGGGGTCGGCAATGGAGGGGGCTGGCCACAAGTCAGTCATGTCGTACATCATAATGGAGGAATGTGTGGCCGTTTCGTTTTGTTTAGCACCGGCGAGCAACTCCTCGGATTCGTCGGCTCTCTCCCAGGCGTGCGCGAAGTTGTAGCGCCCGACGGCACGCCACCCGCCCGCTACAACGTCGCGCCGACGCACCAAGTACCCATCGTGCGCTTCCACGAACACGAGGCGCTCGTCCAAGCCGCGCGCTGGGGCCTTCTCCCGAGCTGGAAGCGCGACGACTCCGGCCCGCCACTGTTCAACGCGCGCGGGGAGACCGTCGCGGAGAAGCCGTCGTTCCGTAGCGCAATGCGCTCGCAGCGCGGCATCATGCTTCTCGACGGCTACTACGAATGGCACGAAAAACAGCCCTACTACGTCACCCCGGAGTCCGGGATGCTCGTCGCCGCCGCACTGTGGGACACCGGCGCTAACCGGCTTTCGACGACCATGGTCACCACCGACGCCGCCGAACGTATCGCGTGGTTACACCACCGGCTCCCGCTGTTCCTCTTGCCTGAGGAAATCGAGCAGTGGACACAAGGCACAGCAGAAGAGGCTCAAGAGCTCATCTCTCCCTCGCGCGCGGCACCGCAGCTGCAGTGGCATGCGGTTGGGCGCGAGGTGGGCAACGTCCGAAACGATTCGCCCGAGCTCATCCAACCGATCTAGGCGCCGATCGGCGCGAACTTCCCGGACGTCAGTTTCGCCAGGTCACCCGGGGCCAGTTGCACGGATAGCCCCCGCTGACCGGCGGAGACGGTGATGGCGTCGAGGGATTCGATGGTGGCGTCGAGAAGCACTGGGAGCCTCTTGAGCGTGCCCAGCGGCGAGATGCCACCCACGACATAGCCCGTGGCGTGCTCAGCCTGTGCGAGCTCCGCCATCGCAGCCTTCTTCCACCCCAGCGCCTTCGCTGCTGCCTTCAAACTCAGGTGCCCAGAGACCGGCACGCAGCACAGAGCGAGCTTCTTCGGGTCCTGCACATTCGACACCACCAGCGTCTTGAGCACCGTCGTAGGATCAAGCCCCAGCTCATGGGCCGAATGCTCACCGAAATTATCCTGGCTCGCGGCGTACTCCAACACCTTATGAGGAGTCTTCGCCACAACTTTCAAAGCACGAGTTCGTTGCATACAGACGATGCTACGTCGCGCGCCCGGCTGGCTACAATGGCCCCTATGGCCGAAACAGACCTCAAAACACGCTTTACTGAGGAAGCGATGCCGCTGCTAGACCAGCTCTACGGCGGCGCGCTGCGGATGACCCGCAACCCCCAAGACGCCGAAGACCTCGTGCAAGAGACCTTCTTAAAGGCGTACAACGCATTCGACAGCTTCAAACCAGGCACCAACCTGAAGGCGTGGATGTACCGAATCATGACGAACACGTACATCAACTCCTACAGAAAGAAGAAGCGCCGACCACTGGAAACCTCGGCCGAGGACGTGACCGACCACCAGCTGTACACCACAAGCTCGCACGATTCGACCGGCCTCGAATCAGCGGAGGTTGAGGCGCTCAAGGCGATGCCGAACTCGCGGATCAGCGAAGCGCTCAACGCGCTGAATGAGGACTACCGCATGGTGGTCTACTACGCGGACGTCGAAGGCATGGCGTACAAGGAAATCGCCGAAGTGATGGACATTCCACTGGGGACCGTCATGAGCCGACTGCACCGTGGAAGAAAACAACTGCGCGAGATGTTGAAAGACGTGGCACATGAACAGGGCATCGGGCTCGACCATGCGGATATGGCGGAGTTGAAGCAGCAGAAGGTGGAGGAGAAGTAATGGCAACAGAACATAACCACGCAAGTGAAGCTGACTGCCGCGGCATGCACCAGCTGCTGTGCGAGCTGTTCCAGCCGGACACGCCACCTGAGCGCGTGGCCGCCATCCGAAAAGAATTAGCGAGCTGCCCTGACTGCCTCCGCCAGCTTGAATCGGAGGAAGCGATCCGTGGCCTTGTGCGCGACTGCTGCGGGCAGGCCCACGCGCCACGGGTATTGAGGGAGCGGATTATCACCTCAATTTCCTACACAGAGGTGCGTATTCAGCGGCGTTAAATGCCGCGTGTTGGCGTTGTTTGCCGGGCCCGAACCAGTACAAGCATCATGCTGGTTCGGGCCTTTCATACTTTCGACCCAACCCAACGGGGGTAAAACACGGGGGTGGCAACTGTTCAACGATCACGAAAAGGTCTGCCTAACGCATCCATAGGGCCTAAGTTTGGCTACACCAGACCACGAAAGGTTTTTGACATAAAAAGGTTGTGCATTAATAGTGTCGGCGACACGTGTCGAATGACACATGTCGTGCCTGGTAATCCCGATTTGCTTAGCAATCTCTTACCAACCCTTGCATATATGCGCATAATATACGGGTGGGTTGATTGTTGAACACCCATCGACAGGTGTCGGTGGGTTTGTTGAACATGTTGGGTTTGCTGCGATGGTTTCTGAGTGTTTTTTAAGCTATGTGTGCAGGTTGTAGGGCTAGATGTGTTGAACAATCCGAGTTTTGTAGGCGTGTTTTTGCCTGTTTTGTTGTCGTGTTTTGGGTGGATTGGCCATGTATAGTTGCGGTGCATAAACTT